>NZ_JPOE01000005.1:622925-934388 GCF_000733775.1 Thiomonas sp. FB-Cd
ATCAGCCCTTCGGCAATCACGTCGCAGCGCATGATTCCACCGAAAATGTTCACCAAGATGGCCTTGACATGCGGGTTGTGCAGCATGATCTTGAACGCTGCGGTGACCTTCTCGGCCGTTGCGCCACCACCCACGTCGAGAAAATTGGCCGGCTCGCCGCCGAACAGCTTGATGGTGTCCATCGTGGCCATGGCCAGGCCCGCACCGTTGACCAAGCAGGCGATGTTCCCGTCGAGTTGGATGTAGGACAGCTCGTGCTTCGACGCCTCGATCTCCGCGGGATCTTCCTCGTCCAGATCGCGCATGGCGACGAGTTCGCTGTGGCGGAACAACGCGTTGTCGTCGAAGTTGAACTTGGCGTCCAGCGCCTTGACGCCACCGTCACCTTGCAGGATGAGAGGATTGATCTCGGCCAGCGACGCATCCTTGTCCCAAAATGCACGGTATAAGCCCTGTAGCGCACGGGCACCTTCGGCTCGGCTGGCCTCCGGCAGGCCGATGCGCTCGCACAGCAGCAGCGCATCAGCGTCTTGCAACCCAGCCAGAGGGTCAACCCAGACCTTATGAATTTTCTCCGGTGTCTTGGCCGCCACCTCTTCGACGTCCATGCCCCCTTCGCTGGAGGCCATGACGACGATCCTCTGGGCTGCTCGGTCAATGACCAAACCGGCGTAAAACTCCTTTCGAATATCAGCGCCTTCCTCAATGAGCAACCGGCGCACCGTCTGGCCTTGGGGGCCGGTCTGGTGGGTAATGAGTTGCATGCCCAGCATCTGCCCAGCCAACTGGCGCACCTCGTCCACGGACCGGGCCAGCTTCACGCCCCCACCCTTTCCGCGGCCGCCGGCGTGAATCTGCGCCTTGACGACCCACACGGGGCCGCCCAGGTTCTGCGCCGCGTGCACAGCCTCGTCCACGGTGAAAGCCGGAGTACCACGCGGCACCGGCACGCCATATTCCTTCAGGATCTGTTTGCCTTGGTATTCGTGGATCTTCATTGTGGGGGGGTCTCCAGTGGTTGTTGGTGCCGTGCGCCGCGCGCGGCGCTCAGGTGGTGGATGGGGGTGAAATCTGGGGGTTCGCTTCAACGGCGGCTGCCCCTGCGACAGGCGGCTTCGACCAGCGTGGGTAGTAGCGCAGCACGGCGGGCCCATCGAGGCGAAGAGCGTGGCAACGGTCGAGCTGGAACGGCTGCCGGCTGTCTCCCGCTTCGGGTCGCACCACTTCTCCGGCGAAGGCTTGGATGGCTGCGGTGGGCAGGACACGCGTGAGCTCGGTGATGTGTGTGCAGCCGAGCACTCCATGCAGACACTGCTTGACGGCATGGGAGAAGCCTCGCAGCAGGTTCATCCCGATCAGGGCACGGTAGGCAGCGCCATAGTCTTCGCAGTAACCGGGATAGGGCGATGCGTGCGTTTTCGCCTCCGCGTCAACCACGTGGAAGGTGGTGTCGATGGTCAGGCGCAAATGCATGTGATGAATCGGTTCGCCCGCGCGGCGCAGCCCGGTAGCCAACTCAAAATCCCGTGCCTTGGTGTCAACGAGCTCAGCCTCGATATCCCACAGACCATCATCGCGCGCATAAATCTGCACATCGATGGCACGCTTGTGGACCAGGCGGCGGGTGGCAGGGCGAGCGGCGCGCGCGCGGCGATCAGCAGGGGGCGCGTGGGGGGAAGTCTCGGTGAGCGGCACGGGAATTGATGCAACGCAAAAAATTAAGTTTAGCAGCGCGTCGCATCAGGCATGCAAGCGGCCGGCTTGCACCGGCGCATGAGCGCGAATGCGGGCCATCAAAACCGCGCGCCCTTTCAACTCTCACCATCGGCGTCACCCGCAAGATGCGACGCATCGGCGCCGCGCTCCCCACGGATCGCCTGCATCACCACCTCGCGGCCGAAGCCCCGTGCCAGCAAGAAGCGCTGCTGTCGCGCACGCTCCTGGGCAGTCGCGGCGGGCTCCGGATATCGCCTGCGCAGGATGTGCTGCGCCCGAAGCAGCTCGGGCTCGCGCTGCGCACCCAAAACATGATCGACCAGATCACCGTCCAAACCATGGCTGCGGAGTTCAAGAGCGATCCGCTGGCGGCCATACTTGGCTTGGCGCCTGCGTGCCAATGACTCGGCGAAACGCTGCTCGTCGAGCAGCCCCAAGGTCTGCAGCTCGTCAAGCAACGCGGCAAGAGCCGCGAGATCGGGTGCAGATTCGTTCTCGCTGGGCTTGATCGTGCGTGCGAGTTTGCGCTCGAGCTCAATGCGACTGTACTCGCGCGTTGCCAACAGGCGCAGGGCACGGGCTCTGAGGCTTGGCGCCGGCGCAGCCATGACGAATTACCAACCGGGCAAGCGCGGGCAAGCGCCTCGACACACGCGGCCCTGGAGTGCTCCCTGGCGCTCCCTGCGAGCACCGAAGGGGATTTGCCAGGGCTGCGCACGACGCACAACAGCGGCAGACTTACTCATCCATCTGGGGCTCAACCGCCGGTTGCATGCCCGGAACGCCAAGTTGCTCCCGCACGGCATTCTCAATCTCACGGGCAATGGCTGGATTCTCCTTGAGAAACTCGCGGGCGTTGTCTTTGCCCTGACCGATCTTCTCGCCCTTGTATGCGTACCAGGCCCCGGACTTGTCCACGACTTTCGCCGTCACGCCGAGGTCGATGATCTCCCCCTCGCGGGAGATCCCTTCACCGTAGAGAATATCGAACTCGGCTTGTTTGAACGGCGGCGCAACCTTGTTCTTCACAACCTTGACCTTCGTCTCCGAGCCAATGACCTCTTCACCCTTCTTGATGGCACCGATGCGGCGTATATCCAGGCGTACCGAGGCGTAAAACTTCAGCGCGTTGCCACCCGTGGTGGTTTCCGGGTTGCCAAACATCACGCCGATTTTCATGCGGATCTGATTGATGAAAATGACCAGGCAGTTCGTGCGCTTGATGGTGCCGGTGAGCTTGCGCAGCGCCTGGCTCATGAGTCGCGCCTGCAAGCCGGGCAACGAGTCACCCATCTCGCCCTCGATCTCGGCCTTCGGCGTGAGGGCCGCAACCGAATCAATCACAATCAGATCCACCGAACCCGATCGCACCAGGGCGTCGGCGATTTCCAGCGCCTGCTCTCCGGTATCGGGCTGAGAGATGAGCAAGTCCTGCAGGTTCACACCCAGCTTTTGCGCGTACTGCGAATCCAGCGCGTGCTCAGCGTCGATGAAAGCGCACACACCGCCGAGTTTTTGCATCTCGGCGATGACTTGCAGGGTCAGCGTGGTCTTGCCCGATGACTCCGGCCCATAGATTTCCACCACGCGCCCACGCGGCAAGCCGCCCACGCCAAGCGCGATGTCCAGACCCAATGAGCCCGTGGAGACCACTTGAATGTCTTCAACCACCTCGCCTTCGCCCAGGCGCATGATTGACCCCTTGCCGAACTGCTTCTCGATCTGCGACAAGGCCGCTGCCAGCGCTTTTGACTTTTCTGCGTTCATCATGCCCTTGCCCTGTTCCATTTCTCAAGCCCCATTTGTTTCACGATAGGGCACAATTTACCATAACTGTATAAACCTACAGCCTCATTGCACGCACCCCGCCAAGCGGAGCTTTATGCCTGCCTTCGGAGACTGCGGCGCTCATTGTGCACACCTGCAAGCCGGCCGCGCAGGCACCGAGCATTGTGATGCCATGCCCACGAGCGAGCGAAGGCCTCAGCACGGTGCGCACGGTCCTGCGTTGACGGATGGGCCGACAGGTCGCGTGGCTGATCAGCGCACGCCGGTCCGGCGCACTGTCTGAGCATTGGGATTTCCTGGCCTCGCTCTGCCGTCGACGGATTGGGCGGGATGATGCTTACCATCAGCCCCGACCGCGGCCCAAAGCGCTGAGGTCAATGGTGAGCTGCGCCTTGACCGGGACAATGTCAGCTTTGAACTGCCGGATCGAACTCCACTGGGTGACTCAAGCCCAATCGTTGACCTGTTGATCGCCGTCATGGTGCCCAGCCGAACCCCGCCATGGCATGCAAGGTCGCAGCAGCGATGACTTGGTAGCCCGCAGGCGTCGGGTGCACTGTATCCGCAAACAGCCAACTCCCAAGATTGGAAGGGTTTGCTCCCGCAGCAGCGTTCGGCGTGTTCACGTTGCAAAGCAGGGAACTCGGCACGAGCTGCATGTTGCACCACGGCGTCGTGACATTGGTAAAGCCGAACTGCGCAGGCTGCGCGATTTCCTGATTGAACAGTGCATAGCCGTCGATCATTTTGACTGGCCTGCCCTGCAGTTGGTTCAGCAAGCGCTGGTTAAACACCTTGACGAGCCTGGACAGGATGTAGCAGGGTTGGGCGGGATCCTGATTGTTGCAGGTCGTGCCGCCCGACAGTGACTGCCCAAATGGGGAAAGTGAAGAGTTGGGCAAGGTGTACACCATGACGTACTGCCCCCCCATGGCAATGATCTTCTGAACCACCGCCGCAAGTTGATCCGCTGCTGCCGCCACAGTGGACTGCGCCACTGTCAGTGCGTGCAGCGTGGCCCTCTGCTGCACGGCAGCGACCTGGTCCTGCGTCAGCGGGGATCCTGCCTGGGCCGCCTCGGCCACCGCTTCGGTCACAGCGCTTTGCACCTGCGTGCTGAGATTGGCTAGCGCGGCAAAAACATCGTTGTTTCCGGCAAAGACGGTGATGAGCTGGCTTGGATTGAACGCTCCAAACTGGGCATGGTAATTTCGCACCTGCTGGGTCACCGGGATCGTCAGAGCTCCTTGAGCGTGCCCGATGCCGTCCGGGTTGCGAACCATGGAGCCGCCCTCGGCAAAGTCCGTGCACGAACCCTGCAAGGCGAAGGCGCAAAGTGCCTGAGTGACATTCGTCGTTACGCCAAACGGAGTCAGATAGACCGCCCCCTGCGGCGAACCATAGCCCACAAGATTCGGCGTCATACGCAACCCGAGGTCCTGGGCAAGGATGGTGGTCCAATTGCCGGAAGGCGCGCCGTTCACCGTGAATTGCCCCCCTTCGGGGTAAGGCAAGCCATCGAACGCGACGTTGTACGGCGCAACGCTATAAATGCTGACCGCAGCCAGCGTGTAAGCGCCATCATCGGACAAGCTGTCGCCAAACACCACCGTCTGCTTGAACCCACCATCTGGCGCCTGCGAGGGGGCCGTGCTGGCAGCATTGACACTCGAAACTGTGGACAGTCTGGGGTACTGCGGCCCCTCGTCGCCTCGGATGCCGGCCGCGTTGGCGCTCGAAACGGGGGAAAGGGAGGATGCGCCGCCGGAGTCCGCTCCCCAATAGCCGCCAAGGGCCAGGACGGTTGCGAGAGTTACGGCGGGCCAAGGTAGGTTACGCATGCTGATGCCTCCCAAATTTGACTTGACGGAGGTTCTGGCTGACGTCGGATCGGCAAGACAACCTCAACTCCGAGCACGAAATCAAGTGACCGTTCACGAACAGACTATCCGACGCAGCGCTTCGTGAGCAAGTCCGGATTACCCTGAGACGGATGGATTGTCGCCCTTAACACCTGCCAGCTACAGTGGCGCCACACCCGACCACATCGTCCGCGCTGCGTGTTCGACGCCCTGAAGCTTGACCGCCACGACCGGCGATTGGTGCCTGGGAACGCTGCGTTACGCCCCCTGCACGCGCGAGCCGTGGGAAGCGCGCTGCAGACGGTCGCGCACAGCATCCCAAGCCGGATCGGACGGCGGCATCTCAACCCAAATGGCGTCCAGGCCCCGCGTGTCCAACTCGCGCAAGGTGGCATAAAGCGCATGGGCGAATCCCGCAGCATCCGAAGGTAGCGCAAACCAAGTTCCCGACGCGTTGTCCCCTGGCTGGGGATGCACGGCGATGACACCGACCTGGCGCGCTGTAGACCAACGGGCATCAATCTCCGGGGCCGCGCGCAAAAAAAGTGGCGTTGCTGGCGCATAGTGCGCCGCCAGCGCTCCCGGGACTCGCGGTGAGATGTCAAATCTCCGGGCCCGTCGATCGTTTGCGGATTCCACAGCGAGCGCACCCCGGCTCGGCGCCTCGAGCTGGGTGGATCTCTGCAAACCCAGGAGGAGCGGGTCACACCCCAGAACGGTGGCAATAGCCTCGGCGGGGAGCCCGCCCGGGCGAAGGATGCGCGGAACGCCGCCACTTTGCACCTGCGAGCAGTCGACGATGGTGCTTTCGATGCCCACCGTACAAGCCCCGCCATCGAGCACCATGGCCACTGCGCTCCCCAATTCGGCGCGTACGTGCGCTGCCGTCGTCGGGCTGACGCGACCGAAGCGGTTGGCCGACGGTGCGGCCAAACCTCCTTCACCATGCCTGAAAATGGCCAGCACAGCTTGAGCCATCGAGTGAGCGGGACTGCGTAACGCGATCGTGTCCTGCCCACCGGCGCACGCCACGGCCATCCCGGAACGGCGTCGCAGGACAAGGGTGAGCGGGCCTGGCCAGAATGCATCAATGAGCCGGCGCGCCGCATCCGGCAGCCCGACGGCCCAGCGCTGAGGGTCCGCATCGCGGTGGAGATGGACAATGACCGGGTGATCCGCGGGACGCCCTTTGACGGCAAAGATTTTGCGCACAGCGTCCGCGTTGTCGGCGTCTGCCGCCAACCCATAGACGGTTTCGGTGGGCAAACCGATGAGTTCGCCGGCTTCCAGCAACCGGGCCGCCCGCGCGATCTCGGACGGGCGCATTGTGGGTTCGCTCACCACGTGAGGACCTTATCGTGGCGACTCAAAAGGGCGCCAAACCCAGTGCGGCGCACGCCTGCAGCGCGCTTGCCCGCGCAGCCTGGGGCGTGGCTGCGGTAAACGTCAGGTGGCCCATCTTGCGCCCGGCCCGCGCTTCACGCTTGCCATACAAGTGCAAATGCGCGCCGGACAGACCCAGCACGGCTGGCCAGTCGGGCTCGCGCCGGCTGCCTGCCGCGTCGAACCACAGATCTCCCATCAGATTGAGCATCACAGCCGGGCTATGCAACCGCGGCTGCGCCAGGGGCGCACCGACAAGAGCACGCACCTGAAGGTCAAATTGGGAGAAATCGCAGGAATCCAGCGTGTGATGCCCGGAGTTATGGGGCCGCGGCGCCATTTCGTTGGCCACGAGACCTCCGTCCTCCAGCAGGAAGAACTCCACGCACAGCACACCCACGTAATCCAGCCCCTCTGCAATGGCCAGCGCCGCCTGGACCGCGCGCTCGGCGGTGGCCGGGTCCAGTTCGGGCGCCGGGGCGAAGCTGGCGAACAAGATTCCAGACCGGTGCAGATTCTGTTGGGGTGGGAAATACACCATTTTTCCGTCTCTGGCCCGTGCCAAGATCACGGAGATCTCGAGGTGCAAATCAAGCTTGCGCTCCAGCACGCAAGGCACGCCGCCGAGCGCACGCCAAGCCGCAGGCAGCTCGGCAGCGCTTGTCACCCCAGCTTGGCCCTTGCCGTCGTAGCCCATGCGTGCGGTCTTCAATATGCCCGGCACGAGCCCATCGATCTGCGCGCCGCGCGCGGCCTCCTCGCTGTCAATCCGAACATGCGGCGCGCACGGCACGCCCAGACGGGTAAACAAGGCCTTCTCGGCGGCCCGGTCCTGGCAAGTGGCGACGGCTGGCGCATGTGGAGCCAGCTGCACATGTGCGTCCAGCCAGCGCAGTGCGGTGGCTGGCACGTTCTCGAACTCCACGGTGACGGCTGCAGCGCTGCGGGCTAGCTGGTGCAGGCCATCGGCGTCATCATAGGCAGCGTTGATATAAATCGGGGTGACTTGAGCTGCCGGTGCGTGGGCGTCGGGCTCCATGACTGCAACGCCATAGCCGGCGGCCTGCGCCGCTTGGGAGAACATGCGGCCAAGCTGGCCTCCACCGAGCACGCCAAGGGTGGCGCCTGGTGCGATGTAGGGGAAAGAGGCAGATTTCATTGATCCTTGGCGGCACCCGCCCTGTGCGACTGCGCGACGGCCGTGTGCGGCCGGATGGAATCGGGAGCGCGAAGGCTCAAAGCCCCACCTGCATGGCTTCAGCCTGCGCCGTCTGCTCGGCGCGGAACACGCCCAGGCGAGCCTCCAGGGCTGGATCGGATGCGGCAAGCATGGCCACGGCGAACAGTGCGGCATTGGCCGCTCCGGCCTCTCCGATGGCAAAGGTGGCTACGGGCACGCCTTTGGGCATTTGCACAATGGACAACAGGGAATCTTCACCGCGCAGGTACCTGCTCGGCACCGGCACGCCCAGGACGGGCACTGTGGTTTTGGCGGCCAGCATGCCGGGCAGATGCGCCGCGCCGCCCGCGCCGGCGATGATCGCACCGACGCCGCGGGCGCGTGCAGTCTCCGCATAGGCGAACATCGCGTCCGGCATGCGATGGGCCGACACAACGCGAGCCTCGAACGGGACATCGAAGCGCGCAAGAATCTCCGCCGCGTGTCGCATCACGTCCCAGTCAGAACTTGAACCCATCACCACGCCGATCAACGCCATGGACGCTCCCATCGAAACCCGACATTTTACGGGTACCGGTATGCTTTGCCCTGAAGCCCCACGCGCTGGAAATGTCGCGCCTTGGCCCCATATATCGAGTTTTGGAGCAACCATCATGATCGACGCAACCATTGCCAATTTTGAAACCGAGGTGGTTGAAACCTCAAGGACGATTCCCGTACTGGTGGATCTATGGGCGCCATGGTGCGGCCCTTGTCGCAGCCTCGGCCCCGTGCTGGAAAAGCTGGAAACCGCCTATTCCGGACGATTCAAACTCGTGAAGGTCAACACGGAGGAGGAGCAAGACCTCGCGGTCGCTTTTGGCGTGCGCAGCATCCCCATGGTGGTGTTGATGAAGGACGGCCAACCGGTCGACGGCTTTGTCGGTGCGCTGCCCGAAGCGCAGATCCGCCAGTTCCTCGACAAGCATGTGCCTGCAGCGGCCGAGCCGGAACCAGCCGAGGACGAGGCTCAAGCCCTCGAAACTCTCGCGAGCCAAGACCCGAATGCCGCGCTCGAGAAACTCCAACAAGCGCTGGCAACCAATCCAGCTAACGACACGGCTCGCGTGGACTACGTCAAGCTGCTTCTCCAGCAACAACGGGTGGACGATGCGCGCCGCGCTTTTGAGCCTCTTGAGGGCAAGGTGGTACTGGATCCGCGCGCAGCGGCACTCAAGCACTGGCTGGATGCCATCACCGCGGCCGCCGCTGCACCCGACGAGAGTGCGTTACTGGCGGCCATTGCCGCCAACAAGCGCGACTTCAGCGCGCGCTTTGCGCTCGCACAGCGCCATATGGCGGCGCAACGATGGACGATGGCAATGGATGATCTGCTCGAAATCCTGATGCGCGACAAGTCATGGAATGATGAGGCGGCACGCAAAACGTATTTGGCGATACTCGAGATCATCACGCCGCCCGCAGCCAGCCCCGCCGAAGGGAAGGCTCCTGCCACGGATCCGACGGTGGAAGGATACCGCCGCCGCTTGAGTATGGTGGTGCTGAGCTAAGGCACTGCTGGTGATGATCCAAGGGTGACCACACCCCATGCGGGGCAACGCGGGGTGGGCGTCCCAATAGAGCGCGTCAAAGACTGATCTGCGTGCCCAGCAGCTTGAGAAACTGCGCGATCCATGCTGGATGCGCCGGCCAGGCTGGTGCCGAGACAAGATTGCCCTCAGTCACGGCTGCATCGACCGGAATGTCCGCGTAACGGCCTCCTGCGGCGGTGACCTCGGGTCCGCACGCCGGGTAGGAGCAGCGTCTGGAAGGGAACCATGGTTTCATAGTCTTCGGCATAGTCACCGACCAGCATCAAAATGCTTTTCGCAGCCATTGAAGGTCTCCTGTATTTGAACCCGCCGGCCCATGCCGGGTCGCCCCATTTTGCATGGACGCGCTGCCCCCTTCAACCTCCGCGACAACAAACTTTCTAGGACGCCGCGGTAAGGCGCTCCAGCGCTTCACGGTATTTCGCCGCCGTACCTTCGATCACGGCTTGCGGCAACTCGGGTGCAGGTGCCTTCTTATTCCAGCCCGGCACGGCTTCCAGCCAGTCGCGCAGGAACTGCTTATCGAAGCTCGGAGGCGAGATGCCTTCGCGCCACTGGTCAGCAGGCCAGAACCGCGAGGAGTCCGGGGTAAGCGCCTCATCCATCCAGACCAGGCGACCTTGGGTGTCAAGGCCGAACTCAAACTTGGTGTCCGCCAGGATGATGCCCCGCTTCGCCGCGTGCGCGGCGGCTCGGCCGTAGATCTCCAGGCTGATATCGCGCACCTGGCCCGCGAGTTCCACGCCGACGAGGCGCACCATTCGACCGAAATCGATATTTTCGTCGTGCTCACCCAGATCCGCCTTCGTCGCGGGAGTAAAGATGGCATGCGGCAGTCGCGCCGCTTGAGGCAGACCACGGGGAAGATCCACACCACAAACCTTGCCACTGGCTTGATAGTCCTTCCAGCCGCTCCCGGCCAGATACCCACGCACAACGGCTTCGACCGGCAAGGGTTTCAGGCGCTTGACCACCAGCGCACGTCCACGCACTTGATCGCGCTCGTGCGTCGCAACGACCGACTCGGGGTCGACGTCGGTGAGATGGTTTGGTACGACGTCCTGAAGCAGCTCGAACCAGAAGCACGAAATGCGTGTGAGCATCTCGCCCTTTCCCGGTATGCCCTGCCCCATCACCACGTCAAACGCGGAGATGCGATCCGTGGCAACCATGAGCAACAAGTCGTCGCCCACCGCATAGTTGTCGCGAACCTTACCGCGCGACACCAACGGCAAGGAAGTGATGGACGTGGTCAGCAAGGCGGGTGGCATGCGTCTGGGCAATTGAGTATGGCAGGTCAGCAGACGATTGTAGGCGCCGACAGGCGCCAGCGCGATCGAGACTTAGACCGCGCGCACCTCAGGCAGATGCCCCACCTTGACCAATATGGTGCAGCCTTCGCGGCTGTAGGGCTCATGCTGGCTGTTGTGCGGACTGCGCAGCCAGGAACCCGCGGGATAATGGCCGTGCTCATCGGAAAACACACCGTCCAGAACGAAAATCTCCTCGCCGCCCCAATGCCGATGGCGGTTGAAATAGGTGTTCGGTGCCCAGCGCACCAGCGCCGTGTGTTCGCCACCGTACTCGGCCAGCGGCATGACGCGAAGGCCGTCCACCAACCCCGGCAGCCACGGCTGCACGGTGGTATCAATCACGATTCGTTCGTCGTCGCCAGGTGCGAAGTGCGAAAGCTTGACGAACAGTTCGCAGCCGAGCGCGCTGCGGGGTGCGTGGCTCGATGCGGGCGGGTTGCGCACATAGGTGCCTGCTCGGTAGCAACCATACTCATCTTCGAACGTGCCATTGAGCACGAAGATCTCTTCGCCCCGAGCATGCACATGCGCGGCGAAGGACGAACCCGGCGCGTACCGCACGACCGATGTCGCACGGCCGCTTTCAGCTCTCTCGCGCTCCAGGGGCTTGCGCCACACCCCAACCGCAGGTGACGGCGTCCAGTCCATCGCCATTGTTTGCACGCTGAGGCGTTGCTCAAAATCCAGATGCAGGTTCGTATCCATCCACCGAACTGTAAAAGCTCCCCGCGAGCCTTGCTGGCCCGAGGGTTTTGCCCATGCGCACAAACCCTCATCTTCGGCGAAATGCTTCGACACAGGCGATACACGGATGAAACATTTACTCTCCCCAGTATCCACTAGATTGCACAGCAGCCATGGCTTCCCTCCTCATTGACATGGTCAGGCGCGGCAGCTTCCCAGCCGGTTGCTGTCGCGCCGCCCACAATCCTGCGAACCCAAAGCAGCCATCGGGGCTCGGAAAAATCAAAGCTCCGATGGCTGTTTGCGAGGCATTCAAAGCGGCATCGCAACCGCAGGCGCCACGAGGAGGAGTGCCGGCCGGGCTACTGCACAAGATCCGGCATGGCGAAACGGTAATCGTGAATGCAGTCTGATCGATTTGAACCAAGGAGGAGTTGAGATGCAAATGAAACACCTGATGAGCGCCGGGCTACTGAGTCTGGGTCTTGCCGCTGCGCAAGGCGCTGTGGCCATGGATGTACCGGGGCCACTGGTCACGCCGCAATGGCTGCACGCCCACCTGAATGATGTGACGGTCGTGGATATCCGGGGCGGCGCCAGCATGAAGCGATTCACGGCTCAACCGCAATTGGGCAAGAATCACATGATCGAGAAAACGGGTGGCCATATCGCCGGCGCTGACTTGGTCAATTTCAACGACATTCGCCAGGACCGCACGGTGGACGGCGTAAAGCTCAAGGCCATGATGCCCACCGCCGCCTACTTCACGAAGGTGATGGACGAAGCCGGCCTGAATACGGGCAAGCCCATCGTCATCGTGCCTACGGGAAATGCGGTGTTCGCCATGGACCGCGGCACTCGCCTTTACTTTCAACTGCGTTATTTTGGCGTGCCGCACGGGCAACTCGCCATTCTCAACGGCGGCACCAATGCCTGGATCAACGCCGGCTACCCGGTGAGCGTTGAACCGGCACCCACCGCAATGGGTGACTGGAAGGCCACAGGTGAAGACAATGCCATTCTCGCCTCAATGCAGCAGGTCAAGGACGGCCT
The DNA here is from genome assembly GCF_000733775.1 of Thiomonas sp. FB-Cd. Taxonomy (NCBI): domain Bacteria; kingdom Pseudomonadati; phylum Pseudomonadota; class Betaproteobacteria; order Burkholderiales; genus Thiomonas; species Thiomonas sp. FB-Cd. The sequence goes on from NZ_JPOE01000005.1 coordinate 635,497, forward strand.
GAGGCAGGGCACGGAACAGTACATTGATGCCCGCCCCACAGCGCAGTTCCTCGGCATTGCGAAGAAGCCGATTAACAAGACCGCAGGCCACCTTGCCGGCGCCAAGTCGTTTCCCATTGATGCCATCGTGAAAAACGACCATGGCGCTGCCATGTTCATGACCGCGGCTGAGTACAAGAAAATCTTCCACGACTTCGATATCAGCCCGAACAAACCCACCACGACGTACTGCAACACTGGCCATCTGGCCTCGGGTGCCTGGTTCGTAGTCCACGAAATCCTGGGCAACAAGAACTCGAAGCTGTATGCGGGCTCCATGAATGAGTGGACCAACCTGGGCAACCCCACGGTGGGTCTGCCCAGCTGAAATCCTCACCGTGGCGAGCGAATTAATCGCCAGCCTGAATTTTTAGAGCTCGACCGGCGCCCCGCCCTGTGCGGGGCGCTTGCCTTGAATCATGGACTCAGGCAACGCTTGAAGCCTGCAAGCCCCCGCGCATTCGATCGCGTCCTTCTGGGTCAGTCAGCAATATGATGGACCAGCACGGCTAGGGCTGTAACGATGGTGGCAGCCACAATGGCGCCGGCCACGATCACGTGGTGCAGCCGCAGCATGGCGAAGTCTCGCTCGCGGTCCTGCCGCCGGCGCAGGCCCACCATCGCGGTGGCTACCGCCCCCAATGCGCGCAGCGTGCCGCGCAAAAAGCTGACCTTCGAGCCCGCCCTGGCTCGCTGCACAGCGGGCGTTTCGCCCGTCATTTGCGCTTGCGCCGCGCCTTCACTGCGGCGGCGAGCACTTCAATCAGGTCCACCGACGCATTCCAGGGCAGGCAGCCATCGGTGATGCTTTGCCCGTAGGTCAGATTGCCAGGGTCATCCTTGCCCGGCGTGAACTTCTGAGCTCCTCCGATCAAGTGACTCTCGGCCATCACCCCAAAGATGCAGCGCTCTCCACCAGCCAGTTGGGCAGCGATATCGCGTGCCACGTCAAGCTGGCGCTCAGGCCTCTTTTCGCTGTTGGCGTGAGAACAGTCAATCATGAGCCTGCAATCGAGCTTGGCGGCTTCCAATTCCTCGCAAGCAGCACGCACGCTTGCTGCGTCATAGTTCGGTGTCTTGCCTCCGCGCAGGATAACGTGGGTGTCCTTGTTGCCGCGCGTTTGCACAATGGCCACTTGACCACTTTTATGGACGGAGAGGAATGAATGTGGACGTCGCGCCGCTTGAATGGCATCGATGGCGATTCGCAGATTGCCATCGGTTCCGTTCTTGAATCCGACTGGTGCGGACAGCCCGGAGGCCAGTTCCCGATGCACCTGGCTTTCCGTGGTGCGTGCCCCGATGGCGCCCCATGAGATGAGGTCGCCGATGTACTGCGGCGAGATCACATCCAGGAACTCACCTCCCGCCGGCATCCCGATGCGGTTGATGTCGATGAGCAGCTCGCGCGCAATGCGCAGACCCTCATCGATACGAAAGCTCTGATCGAGATAGGGGTCATTGATCAACCCCTTCCAACCGACGGTCGTGCGCGGTTTTTCAAAATACACGCGCATCACAATCTCGAGCTCCCCCGCGTGCCTTTTGCGCTGCTCAAGAAGGCGCTCCGCATATTCTCGCGCCGCCTTTGGATCGTGGATCGAGCAAGGCCCAATCACGAGCAGCAACCTGTCGTCCTCGCCCTGCACGATCCGGTGCACGGCGCGGCGCGTATGCTGGATCAGCCGCTCCACCGGCGTTCCGGCGATCGGGAAAAACCGGATGAGATGTTCAGGCGGTGGCAGCGGCATGACGTCCTTAATGCGTTCGTCGTCTGTCGCCGAGGTTTTCTCGGGTTGGGCGGCGCGCCACTCAGGCAAAGCGCTCGACGACTTCGATGGCATGGCTGTGGCTCCTGTCGTGTTGGGTTGACCGGAAAATTCCCGAAACAATGGGTCGTCGTGGAACATGGCTGGCTTGCTCGTTGCTGAGTGCCACCCAATCCCGGCGAAAAAAAACCGCCGGACTTGGTCGGCGGTTTTTAGGGATTCGTTGATTCAGGCTGAACGCTGCCCTCTCCCTCCGCCGGCGCGGTGCGAGAACCAAAAATAAAAGCCAAACACGAAGCGGGACATGGCAGGTTTTTTGAGAAGGCGTCCTAGTGTAGCCTCGACTGCACGCCTAGAGCAAGCGCGGCACCAGTTGACGGCGTCTTTTCGCTTTGCTTTGACGCAACACCGCCACCGGCTTTGCACCAGTCCTTACCATGCATGCATATGGCCCCCTCGGGAGTTGTAATGGAAAGCCTAAGGAACCTACAGCAATTGGGATTCGCACCGGGAAGCCCTCCGGGACTAGAAACGCGCGCAACCGAGATCGATCTTCCGGAGTATCAGGGAAAAGACGGCGTCGAATCCGAGCTTGGGCAGTTGCGCGACACAATCGGCGAGTTGCAGGACCGCATGTTCACGCGCAAGGAACTTTCGCTGCTCGTGGTGCTGCAAGGCATGGACTCAGCCGGCAAGGACAGCACGACCAAGGCCGTGTTCACGGGCGTTAATCCGCTTGGCATCCATGCGGCCTCGTTCAGCTTCCCCACACCGCTGGAACAGCGGCACGATTTTCTCTGGCGCGTTCATGCGCACGTGCCGCCGCGCGGATGCATCGGTGTCTTTAACCGCAGCCATTATGAGGACCCCGTGATCGGGCTCGTCCATAAGCAGATCAACCACGCCACGTTCCGGCAGCACCTGACGCAGATCGTGGATTTTGAACGCATGCTCGCAGAGGATGGCACGACCGTCCTGAAGTGCTTCTTGCATATCGGGTTCAACGAGCAGCGCAAGCGACTGCAAGAACGCGTCGACAATCCCAAAAAACATTGGAAATTTGATCCCTCGGACCTGTCCGAGCGCAAGCTTTGGGGCGACTACCACAGGGCTTACGAATCAGCCCTGAGTCTGAGCAATGCTGGTCATGCACCGTGGTATGTCGTGCCCGCCGACCACAAACCCGTGCGCAATCTTCTTGTGGCGCGATTGGTCGTGCAGGCCCTTCAATCCATGCCCCTACGCGAACCCTCCCCCAAGCCGGAGCTGAAGGGCTTGAAGGTGATGTGAAACCAAAGCCCGCGCTTGGCCTGGCCTGGATGGGCGACAACCCTCGTGTTTGAGGGTGGTGAAGGCAAGCACGGATGCCACAGGCACCCGTGCTTCTTGGCGCAATTGGCGAACAGCGCGTTCAGTCGCAGGTTTTGCCGCGCGCGGCGTGGTCACCCGCAGCCTTGGCAGCAGCTTCGCTCATGTATTCGCCGTGCTTCGTCTTGCCGTAGTACTTGTCGCCGGGACAGTGGTAGACCTTGGTTGCCGTATTCACCCACACCTTGCCAGCGCCGCCGCCGGCTGCAGGGGCGGTGCCGGCCACGGATTTGGTCCCGGATTTTTTCGCCACTGCCTCCTTGGCACTTGGCGTCGTGGGTGCGGCGCCGGCAGCTGGCGCGGCTTTTGCCATGCACGATTTGAGGAATTCGGTGCGAGCCTTGCCCTTGAGCTTTTGCTCCTTTGCCTGCTTCTCACACTGCACCTTTTCCGCGTGGCCGGCGAGGATGCCGGCGGAGGCAGCGGCAGGGACGGAAAACGCCGCCGCCACAAATAGAGTGAGGATCCAGATGCGTTTCATCGAGTGGCCTTTCAAGCGAGTGAGGTACAACCCTACCAACAGCGAAGAATCCCGCTGCTTGTTGAAACGGGATTAGCAGCACCAATCCCGGCATGCCGGGCATGATTCAGTGTAACGCGCGACGCTGACCGACTGGAACGCATCGGCCACGTCCACGATCAACGCGATGACGACCACATGCGGCGTAGCAGTCCGTCACGCACGATGAAATGATGGTGCACGGCCGCCAGCACATGCAAAGCAATCAGCCCCAGCAGGGCGTAGGCGACGAGTTGGTGCACGTCGCCAAGTGGCCGGGCCCAGGCTGCGCCCTGCGCCGCCAGCGCAGGAAGGGGGACCCATCCGGCCCAATGCACGGTCCAGCCTCGGGCCGAGGCATTGGCCCAACCCAACAATGGCAACGCGATGAATCCGGCGTAAAGCAGCCCGTGGGTTAAGCGTGCAATGCGGTCCTGCCACGCGGGCGCCGGATGTGGGTCCGGGGCTCCGCTGACGCCCCGCCACAACAGTCGCAGCAGCATCAAGCTCAAGATGAACGTGCCTAGCCCCAAATGCCAAGCCACCAGCCCAACGGGCCGCGTGTCGCGGTGGATATCGGGCATCGTCCAGGCGATGGCAAACTCCAGTGCGATGAGTCCGAAAATGGCCCAATGGAGCCAGCGGGCGGGAAGGTTGTAGACAGCAGTTCTAGACATGACAACAGCCTCGTAAATGGCAACTTAACCGTATGCTAAAAGTGGCCACTTAGGTGGTACTGAGTGCGGATCGCGTGCACAAAGGCACGGGTGAGGTCGTCACGCCGGCGTACCGTGCGTGGACACCATCGCCCTATCCCGTTCCGCCCACTGTCATCTTGTCGATGCGCAGGGTGGGCTGGCCGACGCCAACAGGCACGCTCTGCCCCTCTTTGCCGCAGGTTCCCACCCCGGGGTCAAGTTGCAAATCACGCCCGATCATGCTCACGTGCGTGAGCACATCCGGGCCATTTCCGATGAGGGTGGCACCTTTCACCGGATAAAGAAGCTTGCCCTTTTCGACCCACCAGGCTTCGCTGGCGGAAAACACGAACTTGCCACTGGTGATGTCAACCTGGCCCCCGCCAAAGTTCACCGCATACAAACCACGGTCAAGGCTGGCGATGATTTCCTCGGGATCGGTGTCGCCAGCCAGCATGTAGGTATTGGTCATGCGCGGCATGGGCACATGTGCGTAGCTCTCACGCCTCGCGTTGCCTGTGGGCTTGCGCTTCATTAACCGTGCATTGAGCGTATCCTGCATGTAGTCCACCAGAATGCCGTCTTCGATCAGCACGGTGCGCTCGGTGGGGTTGCCCTCATCATCCACATTGAGTGAGCCACGGCGCTCGGCGAGCGTGCCGTCATCCAGCACGGTCACGCCCTTGGCGGCAACCCTTTGGCCGAGCTTGCCGGCGAATGCGCTTGAACCCTTGCGGTTGAAGTCGCCCTCCAAACCATGACCGATAGCCTCGTGCAGCAGGATGCCGGGCCAACCGCTTCCAAGCACGACGCTCATCTCGCCGGCAGGCGCCGGACGCGACTCGAGGTTGAGCAAGGCCTGGCGGACGGCTTCATCCACATGATGCCGCACAGCGGCCTCGGTAAATGCGCTCAGAGGATAGCGTCCGCCGCCTCCCGAGGAGCCCGTCTCGCGACGCCCGTTCTGTTCGGCAATGACGGTGACGTTGAACCGTACCAAGGGACGCACGTCAGCTGCAAGCATGCCGTCCGAACGCATGACCAAAACCACATCGTATTCACCCGCCAGACTGGCCATGACCTGACCCACGCGGGCATCCTTAGCACGGGCCATGGCGTCCGCAAGCTTCAAAAGATCGACCTTTGCAGCAGAGTCCAGTGCGGACAGCGGGTCAATAGGTTCATAAAGCGCATGCCCAGCGGTTGCGCGTGCATCGCCGCCCAGTTTCACCCGCCCCCGCCCTTGACGCGCGATGGCGCGCACGGTCTCAGCCGCCTCCATCAGCCTGGCCGCCGAAATATCGTCCGAGTACGCGAACGCCGTTTTGTCGCCCTCGATCGCGCGAATCCCGAAACCCTGCTCGATCCCGAAACTCCCGCTCTTGACCAAACCTTCCTCCAGGCTCCAGCCTTCCGAGCGCGTGTATTGCAGATAGACGTCTGCATAGTCGAGCCTGTGCTCGAAAGCGCGGGCCAGGGCGCCTTGCAATGTTGATTCGTCAATGCCATAGGGCGTCAGGAGCAAACGACGCGCTTCATCCAGGCGCAGCACAGTGGGTTCGATCAGCATATTCATAGGGACATTGTAGAAAGGGCCGCTTGCCCCCTCGGCTGGCGGGGGCAGCACAGGCGGCCAACCGGCGGGAATACAGCAATAGCCGCCAATTCAGGTGCCGAGAGCAAGATCTGCGCTCCGAGAAACCCACGCCGCGTGCCCGCAACCACTGGCGTCAGTCTACGGTTGCGGCCGCCTGCCATAGCCCGCTCTTGCCGCCCTGCTTTTCGAGCAGGCGCACATCCCCTATCACCATGCCGCGGTCCACCGCTTTGCACATGTCATAGATGGTCAGCAAGCCAACCTGCACGGCCGTGAGCGCTTCCATCTCGACGCCTGTACGGCCATGCGTTTCTGCACGAACCAAGCATTGCACCGAGTTCGTCGCCGAATCCGCGGTGAATTCGACCGCCACGCGCGTAAGCGCAATGGGATGGCAAAGCGGAATGAGATCCGCCGTGCGTTTGGATGCCATGATCGCCGCGATGCGCGCGACGCCCAGGACGTCCCCCTTCTTGGCGGTGCCCGACTGAATCAAGGCCAGAGTCTCGGGGCGCATGCGGATCGTTCCGGTGGCCACGGCCATGCGTGCGGTCTCATCCTTGGCCCCCACGTCCACCATATGTGCCTGACCGGTAGCGTCGAAATGCGTGAGCGGCGATGTCATATCAGGTTCAGACCGACAGATTTGGAGAATGAGGCATTGCAGGGCGCGGCTCAGGACGTTTGGGCAACCGCGATCGCTTCGCGCAATGCGGCAGCCTCGACGCGTGCTGCCGCGGCAAAGTCGGCGCCCGCACTGGCGTAGAGCACGCTTCGTGAGGCATTGATCAAGAAACGGTGGTGCGCGGCGTGCACCGTTGCAGGCAAGTCACCGCCCTGCGCGCCAATGCCGGGAATAAGCAATGGCGCCTCAGGGGCGATCGCCCGGATGCGGACGATGTCGTTGGGCCGTGTGGCACCCGTGACCAGGCCGATCTGCCCGCTTCGGTTCCACGGCCCGGTGGCCAAGCGCGCGACGCGCTCGAACACGCGCTCCGCGGCAAGATTCGGGCGCTCTGGTTCGGCCTGAATACGCAGTGCCTGGATGTCTTCGCCTCCAGGGTTGGAGGTACGGCACAGCACAAACAGGCCTCGGTCAGGGTGGCTTTGAACGTAGGGGTCGAGGGAATCGGCCCCCATGAAGGGTGACACCGTCAGCGCATCGGCACCGTATCGCTCAAACGCTTCCCGAGCGTAATGGCGCGCGGTCGAGCCGATATCCCCGCGCTTGGCATCAAGAATGACCGGCACTCCGGGCGCATTGCGGTGGATGTGGGCAATGAGCTTTTCAAGCTGACCTTCGGCGCCTACGGCGGCAAAATGAGCGATCTGCGGCTTGTAGGCACAAACAAGATCGGCCGTGGCATCGACGATCGCAGCGCAGAAATCAAACAGCCGCGTGGTGTCGCGGGTCCATGGCGCAGGGAGACGCTCTGGCTCCGGATCCAGGCCCACGCAAAGCGCGCTGCGATTGTGGCGCGCGGCCCTCTCCCACTGGTCGATGAAAGTCATGCGCGGTATTTTAGGAAGCTGCTGCAGAGTTCGTCGCCAAGGCCGCTGCAAGCTGCTCCCGTGCAAAGCACAGGTCTGCCCAAGCCTTGGCCTTATCCAATGGTGCGCGCAGCAGATAAGCGGGGTGATAGCTCACGACGACGGGAATGTCCCGGTAGTGAAACAACCGTTGCCGCAACCGGCCGATCGGATCAAGACTGCCGGTGAGGGTCTGCGCTGCGAAGCGCCCCAGCGCCAACAACAGGCGCGGACGCACAAGCGCAATCTGCCTTGCGAGAATCGGCTCGCATTGCGCGATCTCATCCATCTCGGGATTGCGGTTGCCCGGCGGGCGGCATTTGATGACGTTGGCGATGAACACCGCGTGCGCCTCATCGGCATCATTGCGCGCCAAGCCCACCGCGCGCAGCATATTGTCGAGCAGCCTTCCTGCAGCCCCGACAAAAGGCTCGCCCAGGCGGTCTTCCTCGGCCCCTGGCGCCTCCCCGATAACCATCACGTGCGCTCGGGGATGCCCAATGCCAAACACGGCTTGGTGGCGCAGACCACCAAGCTTGCAGGCGCGACAATCACGCGTGAAGGCAGCCAACTGCTCCAGGTCAAGCGTCGCAATGCTCTGCAGCCTCAGGGCAGGCGCCTGCGGAGCCCGCGTGGGCCCCGAGACCTGCTTGGGAGGCGGCATGGATGCAGGCGGCGCGCCGGTTGGGCTGCCCACTCGGCTCGGCGTATGCCCCGGGACACTGCGTTGATCGAGTGCAACCGGGCGACTCGCCCCCTTGCCGGGTTCCGCCTGCAATCCCGCCCCTGCAGCGGCCTGCGCCACCCCGGGAAGTTCAGGCAGCAAAGCGGCCGTTTCGGCGTCAGCGAGGATGCTGCGCCGCACGTAGATCATCGACACGCCAAGGGCCTGCAGGGACGCCAGGCGCACGGGATCAAACACCGACTGTGGCATGCGTCGTTTACTCATGCCACGCCGCGGCGTTCACGCAACTGATCAACTTGTGCCGACATGACGATGGCGTCCTCCTTGCACGGCTGGCCGTATCGATCAAGTGCTGGGTAGTAATTTCTGCGCTGGGCTACCGCATGGAACCCGTAGCGCTCGTAAAGGCGAATGGCGCGACGGTTGCTCGGCCGCACCTCAAGCCATAAGAGATGTGCGCCATGCATCACGGCAGCCAGCAGCACGGCATCGAGCAATTGCAGCCCCAGGCCCAGCCCCTGCTTCAATGGATCCACCGTGATGTTGAGAAGATGCATCTCCTCAACTCCCGGCATCGCGACAAAATAGCCGAGAACCGGGCCCTGCGGAACCGCAAGGACCTGGACCACATAGCGAGGATTGAGCGAGTCGGCAAAGTTGCCCTGACTCCAAGGAAAATCGTAGGCGCGGGTTTCAATGCTCATGACGCCGTGCAGATCGGCCTCCGTCATTTCGCGCAGCTCGAACTGGGGCGGTTGCGTGGATTGCTCAAGACGGGCGTTCATGCGCGCGTGTCTCCTGCACCAATGAACTCTCCCGCCGCTAAACGCATGGCGTTGTAGCTGGGGTTTCGCGGGTCACAGACCTGGACTTGCCGCGTTGCCGGGGCAGAGGTTTGGGTCTCGCCGCCACGCCCGTCCCAGGCGTGTCCTGCGTGTTGAATGCGTCGATGAGCACTACCAACGCGCTGTTTTGGTCGCGTTGCATGACATGCCCGCAGTGCGGGCAGACACGCATGCGGTCTGCGAGCGTCTTGGGCACAATCTCCCAGCACGCCGCGCAGCGTTGCGACGGCTTGAGCTGGCGCGTATTGCTCAGATGCAGCCGCGTACCAGCTTCTTCCGCTTTGTACGCCAGCATCGGATGCGCCATGCCGAACCCTGCCGAGAGAATCTCGCGGTTGAGTCCGGCCTTCTGCCGTACGCGCCGGCCCGGTGTCTCCGCCGTGCCTTTCGCGCTGCGACTCATGGTCTTCGGAGTCAGTTGCTCCGTGGCCAGGACGGCGCATTGCTGCACCAGCCTGGTTGTTGCCTTGTGCACGAAGTCCCGGCGCCGATTGGAAATCCCGTCATGCAGCCGCGCGATGCCATGGCCAAGCCGCTTGTGCCGCACGGAACCTTTGCGTTTGCGGGCGCGCTGGCGCTGCAGCGCTGCAAGGCGCGGCAGTTCCTCGCGCACCCAGCGCGGGTTCGCGATGGGCGGACCCTCGTCGAATGTCGCCCAGTCGTTGATCCCGAAATCCAGGCCACGCCGCATGTCGGCGGTGCGCTCGCGCGCACACGCCGCATCGGGCACGCGCAGCGTCACCGACACGAACCACCCACCACCTTTGCGCGTGAGGGTGATATCGTTGGGTTTTGCCTGATCGCCGAAGCGGTGCAGCCCGCGCGCCCGGACGGACAGGGCCGTGTCTCCACTGCCAATGCGCAGCGTGGCACCACGGCCGCCGTGCTGCATGAGCTTCCAGCCAGCCGGGTCGGGATAGGCAAAGCCGGAGAACCACTTGCCCGCCTTGAACCGCCGGAATCCGGGCGTCTGTCCCGCTTTGACGCGACGGAAGAACGACTGGAATGCGCGATCCGGCCGCCGCAGCGTCTGCTGCAAGGCGTGGCTGCCGAGCTCCACGAACTCTGGCCGATCGGCCTTGATCTGCGGCAGGATGTTTTGCTGGTCGAAGTCGCTGATCGACTTGCCCGCCTTGCGCCAGGCGACGACGCGCTCTTCCAGTGCCGCGTTGTACAACTCGCAGTGCAACCGTGTCCACGCCTCAAGCCGCGCAGCTCGCGCGGCATTGGGGTACAGCTTGAGCGTGACGTTGCGCCGTTGCATGCTGGTATTTTATCCAGCCAAAGACCGAACAACAAGCGAAAACCGCCCGCTTGACCCCCTCCTGCCCGGTCGGCTTCGCCTGAGCGACGCTGTGCGTCGGGCCGGGCGAGGAAGGGGAATGCGCGGGCACATGTTCATGTTGCCGCCTGTGATGCCGCCGCGCGCGCCTGCATGCGTTCCTCGCTGGTCAGCGCCACCTTATTGCGCACGTAAATCGGCTGCGCTTGCACAGCGGTCACGCTTTCACCACGTGCATGCGCGGCACGCGCGAGCCCAGCAATTGCGGCGGCTTCAGGCGCGACCGTCAGTGCCGAGGCCAAAATGTCTTGCCACCCTGCAGGCAGGACCACCCGCAGCGACGCGCCGTGCTCAGCCCACGCGTTTCCGCACAGAGCAAGCCCCGTTCGGGGCACGTCACCCAGTCGTTCGGTCCATGCCTGCGCCAATGCCGGCGGCGCATCGGCTCGGGCGTCGTCCTGCAGGTGCAAATCCCCTGCAGGGGTTCGCGAAGCTAAGGCCCAGTAGATTTCTCCCATACGCGCATCGTCGGCTGCAAGCACGAGGGGCGCGTCCGTGACGGCCGAAGCGGCCACAGCCAGCAACGTATGAACTGGCACGACCGGCAGATTGAGCCCAAATGCCAGTCCCTGGGCAGCGGCGCAGGCCGCCCTAAGCCCTGTGAACGCGCCGGGTCCCGCGCCAAATCCGATCAGCCCCACTTCGCGCAGGCCGATACCAGCCTCGGCCAAAACCTCTTGCACAAGCGGCAGCAAACGCTGCGAGGCACGCGCACCACCGGGTTCGCGCCGCGTCACAACGCGCGCCGCACCGAGGTCAAGCGCCACCGAAACCCATTCGGTGCTGCAGTCAAAAGCGAGGACGGGCAAGGGTGCGTGCATGCAAGCTGTGTGGGCGCCGAGCGGCTTGGAGGAAGATTGACGGCTGTAATGGCCCGAGTTTAGCCGCGGAATGGGCTTGCTCCGAATCGCCGCATCGGCAAAAGTCTCACACGATGCTGCAAGCTGCGGCATCTTTCGAATGGAGCGTGGGGCATCGAGAATCAGCCTGCCAGCAAATCAGGTGGTCGCACCACTGCCGGCATCCGACGTGTCGCCTCCTCGGCACTTGCGCCTGCCTTGGCGGCCGCACATCCGACCGGCAGGTTTTCCATGCATGGACGCCGCAATCCCTGCTGCGAGGCCGGTACGCGAAGCGTTGACGTCGCTGTCGCGCTCGGCGCAGCATCCGTATGCGTTCATCTGCGCGCCGAAACCGCAGCGACGCCCCTCGTGAGGCCCATGGAAATTTTGACGGCCAGTTGGCCTCCGACTTGCCTTAGCATGCGGCGCAGTCACCCACGCCATACAGCCGCCCACTGCACATGAATCCGAGCCGTCGCAATTTCTGCGCCCGAGTGGCCTTGGCCCCGCTTGCAGCGGGCACCGCTTTCACCGCACATGCACAGGGCTGGGCCAGCCGGCGCCTACCGGGCTCTATCGCTGCGGCTCTGCGCCAGGCTCGCATCCCCGAAACCTCCTGCAGTTTCATCATCCAGGCGCTGGACGACACGCGGCCACAACTATCCATCAACGCTGGGCAGGCCATGAATCCGGCCTCGGTCTTGAAGCTCGTCCCAACCTTTGTCGCACTCAACCTGCTCGGGCCGGCGTTTCGTTGGGAAACGCCGTTGTACGCCGTCGGGCCGCTCAACGACGGTGTGCTGTCCGGAGACTTGGCCTTTGTCGGCAGCGGTGACCCACATCTGATGGCCGACAACCTGTGGAGCGTGGCCCAGCGATTGCGCGACCTCGGATTGCGCACAATCGACGGTAACGTCCTCATCGACCGCAGCATCTACGCTCTGCCGCCGCATGACCCGGCTGTCTTTGATGAGGACGCCCTGGCCCCATATAACGTCGGGCCCGACGCGTTCCTGCTGAATTTCGGTGCCGTGCGCCTGGGCTTTCAGGCCGAGCCGCAATCCGATTCGGTTGGCATTACCACTGAGCCGCCACTCTCTGGCTTCACGGTGACCCAACGGCCCCAACTGACCGGCGGCGCCTGCGGGGCATGGAAGAGTCGCCTGCGAGCCAATTTCGCCGATCCGCTCACACCAGCCTTCGCCGGACAATACGCCGCCGCTTGCGACGACCAGACTTGGAACATTGCAGCACCCTTGCCGGCCGATCGCTTCGTGCAGGCCATCCTGGCCGCCATTTTTGCGCAAGTCGGCATCAAGTGGAACGGTCAGGTTGTATCGGGCCGCCTGCCCTCGACCGCCACGCCACTGACGACCTGGAAATCAGAACCGCTGGCCGTGATCGTGCGCGACATCAACAAGTACAGCAACAATGTGATGGCGCAACAGGTGTTCCTGCAACTTGCCGTGCAGACTTTTGGAGTGCCTGCTGATTTCGGCAAAGCCGCCCAGGCCACCGCGCAATGGCTTGACACGCACCAACTCGGCATGTCCGACCTTGTTCTTGACAACGGGTGTGGCCTATCGCGCACCGCGCGCATTTCCGCAAGCGACATCAACCGCCTGCTGCGCGCTGCGTGGGCCAGTCCGGTGATGCCCGAATTCGTATCCTCGCTGCCCTTGGCGGGCGAGGACGGCACGCTGAAACGCCGATTCGCCGGGAGTCCAGAAACCGGGCTGATCCACGCCAAGACCGGTAGCCTGCGCAATGTTCTGAGCATTGCGGGCTATGTGCAGACCCCTGCAGGCCGGCGCCTGAGCGTGACGGCGTTGATCAATGACCCGCGTGCCGCCGGCGGTTGGGGCGCAATTGAAGCGCTGCTCGACGAGGCACTGCGCAGCGCCTGACCTGCCCGCTAACCTTTGGCACGTCGAGGCCAGATGACAGCGGTTCCGGCTCCAAGTCGGCGATTCCTACAGCGAACATTGCGCCATCGAGCCGCAATGAGTCGCATCGATGGGTTCGTGCTCCGCGCGGCATTGCGGCACCACCCGCGTCACAGATGATGCAGGGTGATATTTACTAAACGTTTGTCGTGCCGCACATTATCTTGAAAATGCTTGCCAATTTGGTATTTTGTTTGTTTATAGAGACAGCCCAATTATTTACAATTAACAACTTACTCATCCCGGTCAACGAGTGCGCGGAAACAACTGCGAGGGCTCGTCCTTGTCCCCCCATGTCTTTTGGGACCGGATGACGGCTGCATCCCTGCCCACTTCATGAAGCCAGGCGTTTCACACGTTTCAATGCGCTCTGCCAAGGCTTTGGGATACAGATAGAGTCCCGCTCGCACCATGCCTTGCCATGCGCAAGGCGCCGACTCACTGGGCTGCCTCTTTGCTGCCCACGACCTTCGAAATGCCCTGATGGCTCTCGGCTGCGCCATCAGGGCCGGTGCAGTTGCCGCCGCGTGACGACCACCGCGCACAAATCCACGAAAGGGAAGATCCATGGTCTCCTGGTTGCAAACCCGCGTAGTTGGAAACACTTTGCTTGCCTGGCTTCTGGCCGCGCTCTGGCTGGTCCTGGCCATGCTGTTGACCGTCGCAGCCAAGCACATCATCGTCAAACGTCTGCGAGCGATCGCCACCCGCACATCGACGCATTGGGACGATGCGCTCGTCCATGCGATTGCCGGCACCTACGCCCTCCTGGTCGGAGCCATGGCGCTGTACCCTTTGGTGGAGAACCTGAATCTTCCACCCAAGGGTGCACGCTGGGCGGCGGCAATTGCCGCCATCGGCCTCTTCGTGCAGATCGGACTTTGGGCTGCTCGTTTCCTTGATTTCTGGATCAAATCATCACGTGACCGCGCGATGCAGCACGACCCGGAGACGGCGACGGGACTGGCAGCCATGAGCTTCTTAGCGCGTTTGATGTTGTGGTCACTGGTGGCGCTGCTGTTGCTGGACAATCTTGGGTTCAACGTGACGACCTTGCTTGCAGGGTTGGGTGTGGGCGGCATCGCGGTAGGCCTGGCGCTGCAGAACATCTTGGGGGATTTGTTCTCCAGTCTGTCCATCGTGCTAGACAAACCGTTCCAGATCGGGCATTTCGTCGTCATTGACGGCTTTTCGGGAACGGTTGACAACATTGGCCTGAAGACCACGCGTATCCGATCCATAAGCGGCGAGATGCTGGTGTTCTCCAACACCGACCTCACGAAGGCGCGCCTACGCAATTACAAGTTCATGCAAGAGCGGCGCATCCTGTTCACCATCGGCGTCACCTACAACACCGCTGCCGACATGCTCGAGCGCGTACCTGGCATAGTGCAGTCCATCATCGTCAGCCAAGAGCAAGCGCGCTTTGAGCGTGCCCACTTGAAGGATTTCGGCGACTCGAGCCTGAACTTCGAAGTCGTGTACTGGATGAAAACCTCGGACTATGGCGCCTACATGGATACGCAGCAGGCCATTAACCTGGGGCTGATGCGCGCTTTCGGCGCCATGGGCGTGGAGTTCGCCTTCCCGACCCGTACCGTGCAACTCCAACTGTCCGGACCCCTACCTGTGGCCTTGGCAGGCCTTGCAGGCAACCCACAGTGCGCTGAGACGAAATAGCGCATTGGCGCGGCGAGATGGCGCCCGCAAGCAGTTGCTGCCTAAAATCGTTGCAACCCAGCCTTCGATGCTGGCTCACAACGAGGAGACTGCGATGCGCATCCTGATCGCCGAAGACGACCAGGTTCTGGCCGATGGCCTGACCCGCTCGCTGCGTGCGAGCCACTACGCCGTGGACCAGGTCGGTGACGGCGCCTCGGCCGACAGCGCCCTGCAAACCAACGAATTCGATTTGCTGATCCTTGATCTTGGCCTACCCCGTCTGCCCGGCTTCGAGGTCCTTCGACGCCTGCGCAACCGCGGCAACTCTTTGCCTGTGCTGATCCTCACAGCGGCGGACAATGTCGAAGACAAGGTGCGCGGCCTGGATTTGGGCGCCGACGACTACATGGCCAAGCCGTTCGAGTTGGCCGAATTGGAGGCGCGTGTGCGGGCGCTCACCCGGCGCGGCATGGGCGGCGCCAGCTCCGTCATCCGACATGGTCCACTAAGCGTGGATCTTCCCGGTCGCGTCGTGATGCTCGACGACAAAGTCGTGGACCTTTCTGCGCGCGAACTCGCGCTGCTGGAGGTGCTTCTCCAACGAGCGGGCCGGCTGGTCAGCAAGGATCAGCTCGTCGATCATCTCTGCGTATGGGGAGAGGAAGTCAGCACCAACGCCATCGAGGTCTACATCCACCGCCTGCGCAAGAAAATCGAGGTGGGTCCAGTGCACATTGCCACGGTGCGGGGCCTAGGCTACTGTCTGGAAAAAATCCCCGGCCAGCCGCAGCACGCGGCATGACCCGGCGGCTTTGCGCACCCCAAACCGAGCGTGCCGGCGTGTCGTATCTTGTCTGATGCCCCCCACTCACTAGCCCAGCCGGATCGACGGCTCGGGGGAGATGACGCAGGCCGCGCCCAAACCGCAGCCGGATCGCCAGCGCAACCGGCCTCACCTGTGCCCAAACGCCGCCAGCGCTCGTTGTTCGGGGAAATTCTCGACTGGATGCTGGTGCCGCTACTGCTGGTGTGGCCGCTATCCATCGGCATTACCTATCTGGTGGCGCAAGCCATCGCCACCCGACCCTTCGACCAAGGCCTGGAGCGACGCATTGCCGTCTTGGCGGAGCTGGCCCAGCGTAGCCCTGGCACGGCCTTGCCGCTTCTTGGTCAGGCGCGCACCGATGCGCTTACAGGCGAGGACACTGTACTGATGCAGCTACGCGCGCCTTCGGGCCAAGTGTTGGGCGGCGACCCTGCCCTTCCACTACCCCCCGACGCAGCCTCGCCGTGGAGCGACGGACTGCACCTGCGCGACGCGATGGTGGGGGGAAAAAAGCTGCGTATCGCCTGGCGCTGGGTCCCCATTGGGGTACAAGCGGGCACTGGCCAAGCTGCACAACCGACAGCGCCGCCAAGGGGGCCTATGCCTCCGCACGCACTGCGCAGCGTGCACGCTGCCGATGGCAAACAGCCCGCATTGCTACTGGTCCAAGTCGCTGAAGGGCTGGCGAGCCGTACCGCGCTCGCACGCAATATCGTGCGGGGCGTCATCCTGCCGCAGTTCGTCATCGTGCCCATTTCCATCCTGCTCGTGTGGTTCGGGCTGGGCCAGGGCATTGTTCCCCTCAATGAATTGCAGGCGCGCATCCGCCGGCGCCGACCCGATGATCTGAGCCCGATCGATCAGCGCGAGGCGCCGGAGGAAATTGCCCCCCTCGTGGATTCGATCAACGGTCTCCTGGGGCGCCTGGAGCAGTCCATTCATACCCAGAAGCGATTCATCGCCGACGCTGCACACCAACTCAAGACGCCGCTTGCCGGACTACGCATGCAGGCCGAATTTGCAGCACGCCAGACCGACACACACGAGCTGAGGGCGAGTCTCAGGCAGATCGGCCTCTCGGTCGTGCGCACCACGCGTCTGGTCAACCAGCTCCTGTCGCTGGCGCGTGCGGAGAACCAGGGCGTCGCCTCGCAGGGCGCCTCCACCACGTTGGATCTGCGCACGCCGGTGCGCGACGCCGTGCAAGAGCTCGCGCCGATGGCTTTGGATAAGGGGCTTGACCTGGAGTTTGAGGCACCACCCGGGCCACTTTGGGTGCGCGGACACGCTCTGCTCCTGCACGAACTGACCAAGAACCTCCTGGATAACGCCATCGCCTATACGCCGCCTGGTGGAAGCGTGGCCGTGCGGCTGCAGGATGATCCGACCAATTGGCAATCCACCCTGAGTGTCGAAGACACCGGCGTGGGCATTGCCCCGTCGGAGCGGGAATTGGTTTTCCGTCCGTTTTATCGCGTGCTGGGGACCGGCCACGACGGCAGCGGGCTGGGGCTATCCATCGTGCAGGAAATTGCCCGCCAGCACGGAGCCACAGTGGAACTGGCCGACAACCCTGCGTGCAGCGCCAGCAACACGCCTGGGCTCGTCGTGCGCATCCACCTTGCAGAGGCCGAACCCCCACGCTGAATCCTGCAAGTCAGTCCATGGCAGGCATGGTGAATCCGGCCCGTAGCTTGGGCGCCCGGTCCTGAGCTGCGTGTTCGCAGCACCGGCCCCGGAATTCGCACCACCCTGCGCCGCCCGTCCTCACCCCGCAGTTGGCTCAACGCCGCAGCGCACGGAGTGGCAGCGCTGAGTGCCCGGCCGGATGTACGCCCCGGGGCGGCAAACCTCAGCCCGCGGCCTTGCGCTGCGGCGGCTTCCGCGACACCGCCTTGCGTGCTGCACCCTTGGAAGCCGGCGCGCCTGACTTCGCAGCCGCGCCCGGACGCGGGGCAAATTCAAAACCCACCTTTCCATCAGGCTGACGCACGAGATAAGCCTTGAATTTGCGCTTGGTACGCGCCGAGACAAAGCCGTCGAGCAAATCGGTGCGGCCGTCGGCCAGCAGCTTGCGCAATTGTGCCGCATCAATGGGCTGCTGCAAGATGATCTTGCCGGTGCGGAAGTCGCAGGTGGGAGCCGGACCCACGCTGTGTTCGCACACGTAGGCGCTGCCGCCGTCGTACACGGCACCACTGCACTTGGGACAAACACCCAGCGGCTCCTGGCCAGTAAAGTCCGGGGCTTCGGCACCTTCGCCACTGGTGGGTTGGCCGAAGTCGAACTCCAGTTTCCATTGACCCTGAGCCGCCTCACCGCCCTCACGAACAAGTCGAAGCTCGGCCGAGAACGGACGGCCCATCTTGCTGCGAAATCCGGTCAGCGGCCCAAGATGCTTGTCGCGCAGCAACTGCTCCACCTCGGCCCGCTCGAAACTCCTGCCGCCCGGGTGCTTGCCGATGGAAAAATCACACTGCGTGCAGGCGTATCGATGGTAATTCTCCTTTACAACGCCGCCGCAATTCGGACATGGTGTATCAAGCGTGGCATAGTCCCCCGGCACGCTGTCGCGATTGAATTCCTTTGCTCGCTTGACGATGGCCTCTGTCATCGCAGCGATCTCGCGCATGAAGGCGTCGCGTTCCATCTGCCCACGCTCCATCTGCGCCAGTTTGTGCTCCCACTCACCCGTCAACTCGGGTTTGGTGAGTTCCTCCACGCCCAGGCCACGCAAAAGGGTCACGAGCTGAAAGGCCTTCGCAGTGGGCACCAGTTCGCGCCCTTCCCGCAGCATGTACTGTTCGGCAAGCAGCCCTTCGATGATGCTCGAACGGGTCGCTGGAGTGCCGAGACCCTTGCCCGCCATGGCCTCGGCATAGTCTTCGTCGTCGACCATCTTGCCGGCGTTTTCCATTGCACTGAGCAGTGTCGCTTCCGTATAGCGTGCGGGTGGCTTGGTCTTGTTTTCCAACAGTTCCACGCTCTCGGCCAAGACCGCCTCTTCAGGCTGGACCAACGGGAGATTGGCGTCGTCTCCCTGCTGCGCGCGACCGTAGATTTCCAGCCATCCAGGGACAACTAGAATGCGCCCTTCGGTACGGAACTGATGCGTGCCAATGCGGCTCAGGCGCGTGGTCACGAGAAATTCAGCCGCGGGATAGAACACGGCGAGGAACCGGCGCGCGACCATGTCGTACAACTTGGCTTCCGCCTCGCTGAGCGCCTTGGGCACATGGTTGGTCGGAATAATTGCGAAATGGTCTGACACCTTCGCGTTGTCAAAGACCCGCTTGGTGGGCTTCACGTAACCGCGGTCCAAAGCTGCTCGGGCGTAGCCAGCCAACGGCGCGGCTGCGCCTTCACCCTGGCCCAGAACGTTGAGCGTGTCGCGAGCCACGGCCACATAGTCTTCGGGCAAATGGCGCGAGTCGGTACGCGGATAGGTCAGCGCCTTGTGCTTTTCGTATAGCGACTGTGCCAATGCCAGCGTCATCTTTGCTGAAAAACCAAAGCGCGAGTTGGCCTCGCGCTGCAGCGTGGTGAGATCAAACAGGGCTGGAGAGATCTGTGTAGCGGGCTTCGACTCATCATGCACCTCGGCGGTTTTACCCGCGCATGCAGCCACAATGGCTTCGGCTTGGGCACGATCCCAGATCCGGTCTGCCCGTCGGTCAGCATCATTCGCATCTTTCTTGAACGCAGGATCGAACCACTTGCCCACATAGCCTCCGGCAGCAGCGTGGAACTGTGCCTGCACCTCGAAATATGGTCGCGCAATGTGGCGGCGGATCTGCTCCTCACGCGCCACCACCACCGAGAGCGTGGGCGTTTGCACCCGGCCGACCGGGGTCAGGAAAAAGCCCCGTCACGCGAGTTGAAGGCCGTCATGGCACGGGTTCCGTTAATCCCGACCAACCAATCGGCCTCGCTGCGGCAGCGCGCTGCCGCAGCGAGCGGCTGCATCTCCGCATCACTGCGCAGGTGCGCAAAGCCGTCGCGAATGGCCTGCGGCGTCATCGACTGCAGCCACAGCCGCTGCACCGGCTGCTTGGCGCTGGCGTATTGCTGGATCAAACGGAAAATCAGTTCGCCCTCGCGCCCCGCGTCGCAGGCGTTGACAACGGAAGTGATGTCCTTGCGCTTGAGCAATTTGGCGATGGCCGACAGACGCGATCGGGTCTTCTCGATGGGCTTGAGGTCAAAGTGAGTTGGCACCACCGGCAAATTGGCGAAGCTCCACTTGCCCCGCTTGACCTCAAAAGCGTCGGGTGCGCCGATTTCCACCAAATGCCCCACGGCGGATGTGACCAGGTAGGTGTCACTTTCGAAATACTCGTCATGCTTCTCGAACTTGCCGGCAGTGGGTGTGAGCGCACGCACGATGTCCTGCGCGACGCTGGGCTTTTCAGCGATGATTAAAGTCTTGCTCATGGATGGCTGTATGGTGTCTTAGAGAAATTTGGCGATGCCAGCAATGTCTTCAGGAAACATCTCACCAGCTTCAGCCATCTTCACGCGGCCATCACGGCCAATCACGATGGTGACCGGGAGACCGGCGGGTTTAGGCAACTGGCGGGAAAGCTCAGCCGACAGCCAGGCTACGGGAAAACTCACGCCGTGCTTTTTAATATAGGCTGGCACCTCGGCAGCTTCCCGATCAACAGACAAACCGAGAACCACGAGGCCCTGCCCGCGCTGCTTTTTGTAAAGCTCCTCCAGATGGGGCATTTGGCGCGCGCAAAACGGGCACCATGTCGCCCAATATTCCAAGACCAACAGCTTGCCTTGAAGGTCCCGCGCATGCAACTCCTCACCATTCATGAGCGCAATGCCGGAGGGCAAGCCAAATGCACTGCCCACACTCGGAAGCGAAGCGGAGTTCTTCTGCTTGCCTCCCCCGATCGCCACGGCCTGCGTCATCGCTTGCCCCCGCACTACCGGGGCAAGCATGGCGGCCACGACCCCAGCGACAAAAGCTTTGAAATGGGTGCGCCGCTGCTCGTGCATGGTGGGTCTCCTTACAATTCCTTCGCTCGGAATATCGTCTTTGAGCGTGCATGGCGTGTTCTATGGCCGCCCCGAACTGCAGCCGGCGTGGAAGCATTCCGCGCGAGGCGCCAAGCTGGGTGGCGCACGCGCTTCTCTTTTTCTACTTTAACCAGTTTCCACCAAGCCTTGAAAACCGAGCACACAACATCCCTGTCAAAGGTTGGGCGCGCCGCGCCAGGTGTCGCACGCGTGAAGCCGCGTCAAACGGAGGTGCGAACGTCTCCGGTGCACGGCAAGGGTGTGTTCGCTCGCTTCACCATCGCGGCAGGCGACCGCATTTTGGAATACCGGGGCGAGCGCATCTCCTGGGATGAGGCCCAGCGCCGGCATCCGCACGACCCTTTGCAACCTACGCATACGTTTTACTTCTCACTCGATGACAGCCGCGTGATTGACGCGAATGTAGGCGGCAATAGCGCACGATGGATTAACCACGCATGCGACCCCAACTGCGAAGCACGGCAGCAAGGCGAGCGCGTATTCATTTATGCACTGCGCGACATCTCCGCGGGCGAGGAGCTTTTCTACGACTATCGCTTGAGTCTGGACGCGCGCTATACGTCCAGGGTTAAGCGCGAATATGCATGCCGTTGCGGCGCACCGACCTGCCGCGGCACCATGCTTGCTCCCAAGCGCTGACGCCCATGCGCTCCGACACGTTCCACTCCATCGACGCGCAGAAGGCACAAACCCTCGAGGGTCAACTTGCCGCGCAAAACCTCGCCTGCAGCGTGCGCTGGATGGAGCAGACGACATCGACCAATGCCGACCTGCTGCAGCGTGTGCGCGCAGGCGGTGGGGCGTTGAGCCCCCAACTTCTGGTGGTCGGCCACCAGACTGCAGGGCGTGGGCGCCAGGCGCGTGTCTGGCAGGACGCAGGCAACAGCTTGCTGACCTCGCTGGCTTGGCCCTTCGCCCCCGGTGCGGCCATTGCGGGGCTTAGTGTGGCAGTGGGGGTGTGGCTCACGCAAAGCCTGCGTGGCCTGGGGTCCCGGGAGGCGCGCCTGAAGTGGCCCAACGACGTATTGCTCCATGGGCGCAAGGTTGCAGGGGTTCTCGTGGAGTTGGCCGACACACCCCAGGCGCGCTGGGCCGTGATCGGCATCGGCCTGAACCTGCGCACGCCGCCCGACATGCCGCACGCAACGGGACTGGATGCCATCGGGAGCAATCCACCCGATCGCTGGGAGGTATTGCACAAGCTTGCGCCAGCCCTGCTTGCCGGTCTTCCCATCTTCGCGCAATCGGGCCTGGCCCCCTGGATCGATGCCTGGAATCATCTGCACGCATGGACGGGCCAGGCGGTGGCGGTTCTTGACCAAGGTGAGACACGTCATACGGGGATAGCCCTGGGCGTCGATGACTCCGGGTGCCTCTTGCTTGAAACGCCCCAAGGCTTGCGCCGGGTGTCAAGCGGCGATGTATCACTGCGTCTGGCTGGAGCTGGAGCTGGAGCCTCGTTAGGATCGCCCTGATTGCCCTTGCTCGCCTCGACCGACCCGCCACCTGCCGCCATGCTGCGCACCATCGTCTTGCTTCTGATTCTGGCCAACCTCGGGTTTTTTGCCTGGTCGCACGGATACCTGCGCGCGGCAGGTCTGGGGCCGACGACGGTCGGTGAACCGCAGCGCCTGCGGCAGCAAATCCATCCGGAGCGCCTGACCATTGCTGCGCGCACCGTCATGCCTGATGCGACGCCCGCATCGGCGCCTGAGCGTCGCGCGTCCACCGCTTCAATCCCTGCGGCCGCAGTGTCCGAGGCAAACCCGGCTCCACCCCCCGTTGGCTCCGCGCCGGCGGCTGCTGCATCTGGCGCGGAAACCGTCAAAAACCCCGTGTGCTTGCAACTCGGACCTTACCTGACGGCAAGCTCTGCCGTCGGCGCGGCCCTGCGCGCGGCCGGGTTTGCACCGGTGGAAAAGCAACGCCCACTTCCACCGCAATGGATGGTGCTGATGGGGCCATACCCGGACACTGACACACTCAAGCGCAAGCTCGGCGAGCTTCAACGTCTGGGACTGAAGGACGGCAGCTACGCTGCGGTACCCGACCGGCCGCGTTACATGCCAGGCATATCGCTCGGGGTGCTGAGCACCGAGGCAGCCGCGCAAGCGCAGCTCGCCAACATGCAAGCCAAGGGTGTGAGTAGCGCCCATGTGGTGCAACGCAACCTGGACATGCAGGCCACGACTTGGGTGCTCGATGGTCTGACCGAGGAGCAGGCAGCGAACCTTCACAAGCTCGGCGCCGCCGCGCTCAAAGGTAAGGCACCGGAAGCTTGCCCTGGCCGATGACGGCAAGGCGATGGGCCCAAAGCAGGCTGCCCGCGTCGACTGTGTTGATGGCTCGTACGGAACGGGGCCGGGTTTGCAAGGATCTCCGGATTTGGCTGTGGATGCCCAACGCGCCAGGTCTATCCCGGTTAACGGATCAGGGTCATGCCAGCAGTCCTCGCCGCAGCCGAGTCGAAGGTCATCGTCTGTGCACAACCTGCGGAAGCAGCCATGCGCTCGATCATGCAGTCAGCAAAGTCCGCGCTGCCCGCACTGAAGGCACGCAGCGCACGCACGACATGTTCGGCCTGGTCGACGACCAATTGTCTGGATCGGAGGATGACTTCCAGCGCTTGCGCAATTTGTGAGCGGTTCAGGTCGTAGCAGGACGACAGCACCCACACCAGCTCGACGACCGACACAAGGGTGATGAAGCCAGGTGCCGCCGCTGAAAGGCTCTCGATGAGCGTCGTGGCCTTGGCCGCCTGCCTGGCGTCGTCCTGCATGATGTAGCGGACCAGCACGTTGGTATCCAGACCGATCATCGCGCTGAGGCTCCGCGGGCGGCGATGACCGCGTTCATGTCCTCGATGGAGACGACCTTGGCCGGCTTGCCGAACATGCCCTTCAACTCCGTCACAGACCGATTCGCCGCCACGAACAGGAACTGTCCAGACTCGATCTGGACAAATTCCACCCGGTCCCCGGCGTCGACGGCGAGCGCATGGCGCACCTCGGCCGGAATCGTGATCTGGCCTTTGGATGTGATGGTTGCGGTTGTCATGCGGCGGCTCCTGCTATTCCTTACTTTAATGTAAGGCGCCGCAAATTGCAAGTCGAAAGCCCTTCGTTGCGTCGATGGGAAAATCCGGATTTCGTTGTGGGAAAACACAGCCAAATCCGGATACCCCTTTTATCCAAACACGGAACAGCAAGCGCAAACCGCCTGCTTGCCCCCTCCTGCCCGCTCGGCTACGTCTCGGTGACGCTGCGCGTCGGGCCGGGCGAGGGAGGGAGGGGAATGCGCGGCATCTGTTCAGAGCGGAACGCCCCTGTTGATTCCCAGACAACGGGGGCGCGCGACCGGGGGGTCCGCGTCGCCGGCAAAGCAGCACGTGTGATGTACCGGCCCCGCGCGCTCAGTCCTGCGCCAGCCAGCGTCGCGCGAGTTGAACCCAATAGCTGGCCCCCAGGGGGATGATCTCGTCGTTGAAATCGTAGCTCGCGTTGTGAAGCGTGCAGGGGCCGGCGCCATGGCCGGCGCTGCGGTGATCGCCGCCACCGTTACCGATAATGAGATAGGCGCCCGGCCGGGCCTGCAGCATGTACGCAAAGTCCTCCGCACCCATCGACGGCTCGAACCGGTGCACAGCGTCCTGACCTACGAGTTCAATCATCACGCTGCGAGCGAATTCGGTCTCGGCGGCATGGTTGATCGTGGGCGGATAGTTGCGCCGGAACGCGAAGTCGCACTGCACTCCGAACGCGGCGGCAATGTGCGTCGCGACCTCGCGCATGCGCGACTCGATCATGTCCAGCACCTCGTTGGTAAACGTGCGCACCGTACCCTGAACCTCGGCCGTGTCCGGCACGACATTGGTGGCCTCGCCGGCATGGATCATGGTGACGGAAATGACCGCAGCGTCTTGAGGGTTCTTGTTGCGCGTGAGAATCGTCTGAAAGGCCTGCACCATCTGGCATGCCACGGGCACCGGGTCCAGCCCAAGGTGGGGCATGGCTGCATGTGAACCCTTGCCACGCACGATGATGTGGAACTCATTGCTCGAGGCCATGACCGGACCGGCACGCAGCGCCATGTGCCCGGCGGGTATGCCTGGCCAATTGTGCATCCCGAACACGGCGTCAACAGGGAATCGATCGAAGAGGCCATCCTTGATCATCTCGCGCGCTCCCCCACCGCCCTCCTCCGCTGGCTGGAAAATGCAGACCACCCGGCCCGCGAAGTCACGGTGCCGGCTCAGGTGGTGCGCGGCCGCCAGAAGCATGGTCGTATGTCCGTCGTGGCCGCAGGCGTGCATCTTGCCTGGGTGGGCGCTGGCGTGGGGAAACGTGTTTTTTTCAGTGACGGGTAGCGCATCGATATCCGCACGCAATCCAATCGAACGGCCCTGCCCCAAACTGCCGTTGATCACCGCCACGACGCCCGTGCCCCCAGCCCGCGGTGCACCTCCAGGCCCCACTCAGCCAGGAGCGCGGCAATGGTGTCGCTCGTGCGGTGCTCCTCAAAGCACAGCTCCGGGTGCGCGTGAAGATCGCGCCGGATATCGCGAAAACGTGGTGCCTCGGCGACGATGGAGTCGATGATCTGCATGGACGTCTCCCGTGTATGGGTCAAGAATGCTGATGCATTTTCACCCAAACAGCGGCGGCCCGCCCAAAGCGCCGATCGAGGGCATGGGTGCGGCCTACACTTGGCGTTTGTCGCGCCGATCGCCCCACCACACTTTTGCCATGGCTGACCTTGCCCCCACTCAACGTCCCGCAATAACAGTGCGCGGCGCATGCCCACATGACTGCCCTGACACCTGTGCCCTCCTGGTGACGGTAGAAGACGGCGTAGCCACCGCTGTGCGTGGGGATCCGGATCATCCCACGACCCATGGTGCGCTTTGCACGAAGGTGTCGCGTTACACCGAGCGGACCTATCACTCCCAGCGCCTGCTGCATCCGCTCAAGAGAGTCGGTGCGAAGGGCAGCGGGCAATTTACACAGGTCAGCTGGGACGAGGCGCTCCATGACATTGCCGCGAAGCTGGGCACAATTGGTGCCCGCAACCCCGAAGCCATCTTGCCCTACAGCTACGCGGGAACCATGGGCCTGGTGCAGGGGGAAGCCATGGCTGCGCGGTTTTTTCACAAGCTGGGGGCAAGCAGACTCAATCGCACGATCTGCTCTGCCGCAGGAGGGGCGGGGCTGGATGCGGTCCTCGGAGGCAAAGTCGGCATGGATGTGGAGCAATTCGCGCACAGCCGGCTGATCCTGATTTGGGGCAGCAACAGCATCACCAGCAACCTGCATTTCTGGACCTATGCACAGCGCGCCAAGCGCGCCGGTGCCAAACTGGTGTGCATCGACCCCTGGCGCCATGAGACAGCCGACAAATGCCACGAGCACATTCAGCTGCGCCCAGGCACTGATGCTGCGCTGGCGTATGCGCTGATGCATGAGTTGATCGCCCATGGCTGGCTCGATCAGGACTACATCAACCGCTACACGCTGGGCTTTGAGGCACTGCGCGAGCGCGCACTGCAGTGGCCGCCCGAGCGTGCCGCGGCAGTGTGCGGCGTGCCAGCCGAGCAGATCCGAGAACTGGCATCGGACTATGGCACGCTGCGGCCGGCTGCCATTCGTGTCAATTACGGGCTGCAGCGCGTGCGCGGTGGTGGCAACGCGGTGCGCTCCATCGCCAGCTTGCCAGCCCTCATCGGTGCCTGGCGTGATCCGGCAGGGGGTGTCCTGCTGTCCAGCTCCAACCATTTCGCAGTCAACACCGAGGCGCTCGAACGCCCCGATCTGCTTGCCGGGCGTGCCCCCCGCGTAATCAACATGTCCACCATCGGCGATGATCTTCAACGCCCAACGAGCCAGGAATTTGGCCCCCGCATCGAAGCCATCATCGTCTACAACTCCAATCCCATGGCGGTCGCGCCCGACGGTGAAGCGGTGCGCAAGGGTTTCGCTCGTGAAGACCTGTTCACCGTGGTGCTTGAGCACTTCCAAACCGATACCGCTGACCTCGCAGACTATGTGCTGCCGGCAACGACCCAGCTAGAACACCTTGACGTGCATAAGGCCTACGGCCACCGCTACTGGCTGGCAAATAACCCAGCCATTGACCCGCTTGGCGAGGCCAAGCCCAACAGCCAGATATTCCGTGAGCTTGCCACTCGCATGGGTTTCACCGAAGCGTGCTTTGCCGAAACCGACGAACAGATTGCGGCGCAGGCCATTGCGGCTGACCCTTGCAATGGCGCCATCACCTTCAAGGCATTGCGTGAACAGGGGTGGATGAAGCTCACAGTGCCCGAAGCACCTTTTGCGCAAGGGGGCTTTCCGACCCCCTCTGGAAAATGCGAGTTTTGGTCCGGGCGTGAAGCTGCTGCCGGGCGCGACCCGCTGCCCGAAGTGTTGCTTCCCTACGAATCCGAGGCGACTGCTCCACAACTCGCAGCGCGATACCCACTGGCCCTGATCTCGCCGCCTGCGCGCAATTTTCTCAACTCCACATTCGTCAATGTGCCTTCCCTGCAAGCCAGCGAAGGCGAGCCAGTCATGCTGCTACACCCACAGGACGCGGCGTCGCGGGGCATTGCCGACGGGCAGATGGCGCGCGCATTCAATGATCGTGGCAGCTACGCCTGCCGCGTGCGGGTGAGTCCACGCACACGACCCGGGCAAGTGGTGGCCTTCGGCATCTGGTGGCGCAAGCTTTCAGTTGGAGCTGTCAACGTCAATGCACTGACCCACCAGCGCCTCACGGATCTCGGCGCTGGACCATGCTTCTACGATTGCCTCGTTGAGGTTTCCTAAGCAACCCCGGCTGCGGACTTGCGGGCGGTCGCCGCAAGCAATGCCGCAGCACGAATCCGTTCCAAGGTTCTGCGATCAAGAAATCGTCTTGGCTCGATTCGGTGCGCCAGGCGATCCTTCCGGAATCGGCCGGGGTCGGCGCCGAGCGCTAAACGCCCGCCCTTTGGAGTGAGGCGAGAAACGTCTTTGCATCCTCGAAGCCCACGACGCGTCCGACCTCCTTGCCGCCACTGAAAAAGATGATCCCCGGTGGGCCAAACAGATCGAAGCGCTTGAGCAACGCCTTGTCATCCGCATTATTTGCTGTCACGTCAGCCTGGACAAGGGTCACGGTTTGGAGCTTTCGCATCACTGCAGGATCCGTGAATGTGAAATGTTCCATTTCTTTGCACGAAACACACCAGTCAGCGTAAAAATCAAGCATGACAGGCCTGCTGCTCTGTGCAACAGTGCGATCAAGCTCGGCCACCGTTTTGACGCGAGAAAATCGCAGCGCCGTGACTTGTGCGGCCGCTGCGCCGCCGCGCTCGAGTCCACCCAGTGGCTGCAGGATATCGCGGCTTCCTGCAGCCAAACCGGCAACAAGTACAGCGCCAAGCATGGCCAGAACGACCCCAAAACCCTTGAACAGCCGGGCCCAGCCCGAGGCGTCATCCGGCAAGCGATCGAATGCGCGTAAGTATGTGGCGCTGACAATGAGCAGCGCTGCCCAAGCCAGCATAAGCAGCCAAGAAGGCAGTACCGGTGTGATCATGTACAGCGCCGTTGCAATGAGCAGCACGCCGAAGAAACTCTTCACACCGTCCATCCAGGCACCTGCCCGGGGCAAAAGCGTGCCAGCGCCCAGGCCGACGATGAGCAGCGGCACACTCATGCCGGCGGCGAGCGAAAACAACGCAACACCGCCGATGAAGGCGTTTCCGGTCTGACTGATGTACAGGAGGGCACCCGCCAGGGGAGCGGCTACGCAGGGTCCGACAATCAGTGCCGACAGGCCGCCCATGATGAAGACCCCGGCGAAATGCCCGCCTTGAAGCTTGCCCGACGTGTTCGACAGCCTGCTCTGCAGTTGGCTGGGTAGCTGCAGCTCATAAAAGCCGAACATTGACAGCGACAACACGACCAACAGCGCGGCGAATGCGGACAGCACCGCTGGATCCTGGAGCGCAGCCGCCAAGCCCTGCCCAAGGAGGCCCGCCGCGATGCCAAACGCCGTATAGACCAAGGCCATGCCTAACGAATACACGACGGCTAGGGCAAACCCGCGCCCTCGCGACACGCTCGCTCCATGGCCGACAATGATGCTCGACAGAATGGGAATCATCGGGAGCACACAGGGCGTAAATGCCAGCAGCAACCCGAAGAGCAGAAACATGGGAACGATCGACAGCAGCCTTCCGGTGGCCAACGCTGCCCCGATGCGTGATGTCTCGCCGGCGCCGACTTGGCCAGTCTCTGCGACCGTCGCCGTGCTTGGTGAGCTGGGCACGGCACCTGCGGAGGTTGCTGCAAGGCCGCTCGCCGCCGTCTTCCCCGGCGAGGACGCAGTGCCCGCCCCGCCGAACAATCCACGCAGAAGACCGCCCGCGGCGGCTGTGGCAGTCGTCTGGCCCGTATCGCCCTCGATGCTCGCAGTGCCCTGGCCTCCAAAGCCCTTCAGGCTGACGTCGACAGTCTTGTCGATCGGTGGATAGCACAACCCCTGATCTGAGCAGCCCTGATAGGTCACCTGCAACTTGAAGGCGCCCGGCGCCGCGTCCACGGGCAACGGGATCACGACCTGAGTGCGGTAATGCGCGACCTCGTGGCCAAGATTCTTGTCGAACTTCTTGTGCGCAGGCGGAAACGCCGGCTTACCCAGAACCACACCGGCAGTTTGCGCCTCAAAATGGAAACGTTCCTGGTAGAGGTAGTACCCCTTGGCGATGTCGAAGGTGAGCAAAAGTGCCTTCGGCTCTTGGGCGGCAGCCGAAAAGCGAAAAGCTTCATCTGGCGGCAAGAACTTGCCTTCCTGCGCATGCACGATGGGCACCAGGCAGAGTTGCAGGACAAACAACAGGCCCACCACGCCCACGAATACGCTGCGCAGCGTCGATTGGGGGCGCTTGGGCGACCCGAACTGCGCGGCACTTGTAAGGGACATCATCGATTCGTCTCCTGGCGGATTGACAGCAACCCGGGCGCGGAGCCCGGGTTGCGGTGGCATCCTAGCCACCGCAATCCTCGTTCGAAATATAAGCCAAGCTTGATATTCAAGCTTGGCCTGGGCCCATTCACGAAATTTAGGCGCAGCGGATGAACATCTGACTTGCCCGGGGACTCCAACCGGGACTTGTGCCCTGCATGCTCCATCACGCCGCAAATCGCCTGTGCGTCAGCTGCCGGGCGAGTAGCCATCCTCCCACCAAGTAAGCGAAAAGAACGCTCAAATGCAGCGCGGCATGCGCATCCCAGCGGCCAAAAAAGAGCGGGCGCACGAGCTGGACTGCCGCCTGTAGCGGTAGCACTTCAGCGAGCTTTTGCAACCACATGGGCATGGCCGACAGGGGAAAAAAGATGCCGGACAAAAAGCTCATCGGTGTCAGCACAAGGGTGAAATAGTAGGTGAAAAAATCATAGGATTTCGCCAGGGCGTTGACGATCAAACCAAGCGCAGAAAACAGCATGCCCACCAAGGCGAGCAACGGTAGTGCCAAAAGCAGCGAAGGGTGACGGCTGATGCCAAGAATCGCCACAACGAGCACAAGGGCGGCCCCGCTCATCAGTGCCTTGGTTGAAGCCCACAGGAGCTCACCGAGCAAAACATCATCCAGCGCGGTGGGCGTGAGCAGAATTGCGTCCCACGTCTTCTGCACGTGCATGCGCGAAAAGGCCGAGTACAGCGCCTCAAAGCTCGCCGAGTTCATGACGCTCATGCTCACCGTGCCCGAGGCAAGGAAGAGGATGTATGGCACGCCACCCACCGTGCCAACCAGCGAGCCAACGCCCCAGCCAAAGGCAGCCAGCGTCAGCAGCGGCTCGGCGATATTGCCGAGCAAGCTCGGCAGCGCAAGCTTGCGCCAAACGAGCGCGTTGCGCTGCCATACGGGCACAAATCGCCAGTGCGGGCCCCGCGGGCCTTCATCGGGCGCAGCGGCTTGTCCAACGGCGCGTTCGGAACGCAAAAAAGGGGGCATGGGGCGGACTCAGAGTATGGTCGGCGCGGATGGGAATCTGTCCTCAATCACGCAACTGCCGACCCGTCAGCTTGAGGAACACATCTTCAAGATTGGCCGAGCGGTGGAGGATGCGCAATCCGTTTGTCAGCGGCTGCATCGCTGCAACCAAGGCCGTGCCGTCGGCCGCGTACGCAAACAAGGTGTCACCGCTGCGTTCCATGCGTTGCGCGTACGCAGCAGCCAGGCTCTGAGCCTCGTCCACGCGCGCGCCATACATCTCGATCACGTCGGGTTCGACATGCCGCGCAATGAGTTCGAATGGCGCACCGTCATCCAAGCCGCGTCCATGATCCATGACCAGAACGCGCTGGCAAAGGCGCTCGGCCTCCTCCATGAAGTGCGTTGTGAGCAGGATGGATTTTCCCACGGCCAGGAGGGACTTGAGACGATCCCAGATGAGGTGCCGCGCCTGCGGGTCCAGCCCGGTCGTGGGTTCATCCAGAAAAATGATGGCCGGCTCGTGAATCAGCGCCCGCGCCAAGCTCAGGCGGCGCTTCATGCCACCCGACAACTCTGCAATCCGCGCATGCGCCTTGCCCTGCAGCCCCGCAAATTCGAGCAATCCAGCGATGCGGGGCCGTGTCTGCGCGTCGCGCAGTCCGAAATACCGGCCGTAGATCAAGAGATTCTCTTCAACCGTGAAATCCGGGTCCAGGCTGTCGAACTGCGTCACGACGCCCACGTGCATACGGGCCAGCCGGGCGTGCTCTGGCACGGCGTGGCCCATGAGCTCAATGCTGCCTGCATCCGGCTGCGCCAAGCCGAGACATAGGCGTATGGTGGTGGTCTTGCCGGCTCCGTTTGGGCCAATGATCCCAAAACATTCCCCAGGCCGGATCGCGAAGGTGAGGTCGCGCACGACATCCTCGCCAGCGTAGCGCTTGCGCAGGCCACGCACGTCCAGCAGGGCTTTGCCTTGCACTGTTCCTTCCATCGCAGTTGCTGCCATCGGGTATTGGGGGTCACCAGCTCGCCGCTGTTCCCCAACCATCGTCCTTGCCCGTGCCCCAAAAACAAAACCCGGCGCCGGCCTTCCAAGCAGGCCTGCGCCGGGCAATCGGCGTTGAGCGCGAACGCGCGGTGTGGAACCCGCGCGCCTTACTCGGCCGCCTTCCCTTCAGCGGGCGAAGCCTCGTCGGGGCGATCAACCAGTTCAACCAAGGCCATGGGGGCGTTATCACCCACGCGATAGCCGAATTTGAGAATGCGCGTGTACCCGCCCGGCCGCGTCTTGTAGCGTTCGCCAAGTTCACCAAACAGCTTGACCACGGAATCGCGGTCACGCAGTCGATCGAATGCCAAGCGGCGGTTCGCCAGCGAAGGCTTCTTGCCCAGCGTAATCAGGGGTTCGACGACCCGGCGCAATTCCTTGGCCTTGGGCAGGGTGGTCTTGATCGCCTCATGCGCGATCAGCGAGTTCGCCATGTTGCGCAACATGGCCAGCCTGTGGCTTGTGGTGCGGTTCAGTTTGCGCAGACCGTGTCCGTGGCGCATAGTGCTTTCCTTTCGTTATGTTGAAGCCAGCCGTATCAGGTACTGGCCTTGCACGATACCGTCTTGCGCATGACATGCATGCGGGTGCGGCGGTTCAAAATATGCCGCCCGGCTCCCGGGCGGCATCCAATCAGTTCGGGCGCGTTTCCAGCTCGGCCGGGGGCCAGCTTTCCAGCTTCATGCCCAGGGTCAGACCCCGGGCAGCCAGCACTTCCTTGATCTCGTTGAGCGATTTGCGTCCAAGATTAGGCGTCTTCAGCAGCTCCGTCTCACTGCGCTGGATCAGATCCCCGATGTAGTAGATGTTTTCAGCCTTGAGGCAATTGGCCGAACGCACGGTCAGCTCCAGGTCATCCACAGGACGCAAAAGGATGGGGTCGAATTGCTGGGCACTCGCCGAACCGCCCGCCTCCAGCGCCTTTTCCGCCCCTTCCAAGCTGGCAAACACGGACAACTGCTCCACGAGGATGCGAGCAGCGGTGCGAATGGCCTCTTCGGCGCTCGTCGACCCGTTCGTCTCAATTTCCATGACCAGCTTGTCCAGATCGGTGCGCTGCTCAACGCGCGCGTTCTCAACCGCGTAGCTGACGCGGCGCACGGGCGAGAACGAGGCATCCAGCACGATGCGGCCGATGATCTTGCCACCTTCGTCCGCATAGCGACGCAGGTTGCCGGGCACATAACCGCGGCCCTTCTCGACCTTGATCTGCATGTCCAGCTTCCCCTGCTGCGACAGGTGCGCAATCACGTGTTCGGGATTCACAATCTCCACGTCATGCGGCGTCTGGATGTCAGCCGCAGTGACTACCCCCTCACCTTCCTTGCGCAGCGACAGCGTGACTTCGTCGCGGTTATGAAGCTTGAACACCACGCCCTTGAGGTTGAGAAGAACGGCAATCACATCCTCCTGAAGGCCGTCGACCACCGAGTACTCGTGCAACACGCCGTTAATACTCACCTCGGTCGGGGCGTACCCCACCAGCGATGACAGCAATACGCGGCGCAGCGCGTTGCCGAGCGTATGGCCATAGCCGCGCTCAAACGGCTCCAGGGTCACCTTGGCGCGCAACGGGCCCAGGGCTTCAACTTGGATGGATTTCGGACGAAGCAATGCGGTTTGCATGAATTTCCTTTCAATACCCTCCGCTCGTTACACGGATAAGGCTGACGACTACGAAACAAAGGCGCGACAGCGCCCCAGCAACCCCGAAGCGAGCCCGTGAGGGTTCCTCACCGGCTCGCTGCACGCACAGTGCAGATCAACGGGAATAAAGTTCGACAATCAGCGACTCGTTGATGTCGCTTGCGAATTCGTCACGGTCTGGCGTTTTCTTGAACACGGCTTCCATCTTGCTCGGGTCGACTTGGACCCAGGCCGGGAACCCGTTGCCCTCGGCAAGCTTCAGTGCATCGGCAATCCGCAGTTGCTTCTTTGCCTTTTCGCGAACGGCCACGGTCTGGCCGGGCATGACGCGCGCCGACGGAATATCGAGCACGGTCCCGTCAACCACGATGCCTCGATGGCTCACGAGCTGGCGCGCCTCTGCTCGCGTGGAGGCAAAACCCATGCGGTAGACCACCGTATCCAGACGCGACTCAAGCAGCGTCAGCAGATTCACGCCGGTGTTGCCGCGCAAGCTCTGGGCCTTTTCATAGGTCCGGTGAAACTGCTTTTCCAGCAAGCCATACATCCGCTTGACCTTCTGCTTTTCGCGCAGTTGCGTTGCGTAATCCGACTGCCGTGAGCCGGACGTACGTCCGTGCTGGCCGGGCTTCGTGTCGAATTTGGCCTTGGATTCGATGCCACGGCGCGCACTCTTCAGAAAGAGATCGGAGCCTTCGCGGCGGGAGAGTTTGGCCTTGGGCCGAGATAACGTGCCACTTGCTATTTCCTTTAAATCAACTGCCGCAGACTGTGCTGCGGGAGCTTGGGTCGCAAGACCCAAGCAGTGGGCTTGGCGGCGCGAGCACCGCGTTGTATTGATCCTGACCGGGCGCGCTCAGATGCGACGACGCTTGGGCGGGCGGCAACCGTTGTGGGGCACAGGGGTGACATCAGCAATCTGGATCACCTTGATACCCAAGCCATTCAACGCACGTACTGCGGACTCGCGCCCTGGGCCGGGACCCTTGATACGCACTTCGAGTTGCTTGATGCCGCACTCAATGGCTTGGCGTCCTGCATTTTCCGCCGCCACCTGCGCTGCAAACGGGGTGGATTTGCGCGAACCCTTGAAACCTTGACCACCGGAGGACGCCCAGGACAACGCGTTGCCCTGGCGATCCGTAATGGTGATGATGGTGTTGTTGAAGGAGGCGTGCACGTGCGCAATCCCGTCCGCCACATTCTTGCGAACCTTCTTGCGCGTGCGCTGCGCCGAACCCTGCGTTGAACCTTTAGCCATGACTTCGTCCTTGTATGCTTATTTCTTCAGCGCTGCAGCGCCCTTGCGCGGGCCCTTGCGGGTGCGGGCGTTTGTGCGTGTGCGCTGACCGCGAACCGGCAGGCCGCGGCGATGGCGCATGCCACGATAGCAGCCCAGGTCCATCAGGCGCTTGATGTTGATTGAGACCTCGCGGCGCAGGTCACCTTCGATGACGAATTGGCCAACCTGCTCTCGCACCTTCTCGAGTTCGGCATCGGTGATGTCTTTCACCTTTGTCGAATAGGCGACGCCCGCAGCGTCGCAAATCTTGCGCGCCGTGGTTCGGCCAATGCCATAGATCGCAGTCAGACCGATTTCAGCGTGCTGATGCGGGGGAATATTGATACCAGCAATACGGGCCATTGGATTCCTCGATTCAAATAAGGCCGGTTAACCCTGACGCTGCTTATGGCGGGGGTCGGTACAGATCACACGCACCACGCCCTTGCGGCGGATGATCTTGCAGTTTCTGCACATCTTCTTGATGGACGCACTAACTTTCATGATTTACCTCGTTTATTTGGCACGAAATACGATCCGCGCGCGCGTCAGATCGTAGGGCGTGAGTTCAACAGTGACCTTGTCGCCGGGCAAGATGCGGATGTAATGCATCCGCATCTTGCCGGAAATGTGGCCGAGGACGACGTGGCCGTTTTCCAGCTTGACCCGGAAGGTTGCATTGGGAAGATTTTCAAGAATCTCCCCTTGCATTTGAATGGCATCATCCTTAGACATAGAAAAGTTCGGGCCTCAGCGCAACGTCATGCCACTTTTGAAATTCGCACGCTTGAGCAACGCATCGTATTGATGCGACATCGCGTAAGCCTGCACCTGTGCCATGAAATCCATGGTCACCACCACAATGATCAGCAGCGACGTCCCGCCAAAATTAAATGGCACATTATATTTGAGCACCAAAAACTCGGGAAGCAGGCAAACCAGTGTGATGTAAAGCGCGCCCGCCAGGGTCAGGCGCATGAGTATTTTGTCGATATACCGTGCCGTCTGCTCACCCGGGCGGATACCCGGGATGAATGCGCCACTCTTCTTTAGATTATCAGCCGTCTCACGGCTATTGAAAACAAGCGCCGTATAGAAAAACGTAAAGAATATGATCGCCCCGGCATACAGAGCGATGTAAATCGGCTGCCCAGGAGAAAGGAGTGCGGCGGCATCCTTGAGCCAACTCATGCCGGCTCCGGCTCCGAACCAACTCACCACTGTTGCAGGCAACAGAATGATTGACGATGCGAAGATCGGTGGAATGACGCCAGACATATTCAGTTTCAGCGGCAGATGGGACGACTGACCTCCATACACCTTGTTTCCGACCTGCCGGCGCGCGTAGTTGACCAGGATTTTGCGCTGGCCACGCTCCACAAATACCACGAAATATGTCACCGCGACGACGATTGCCAGCACGAAGATGGACACGAGAATGCTCATCGCACCCGTACGGACCAATTCAAGCAAACCACCCAGCGCCGTGGGCAATCCAGACGCGATGCCTGCAAAGATAATGATCGAAATACCATTACCCAAGCCGCGTTCCGTGATCTGCTCGCCCAGCCACATCAGGAACATGGTTCCCGCCGTGAGGCTTACGACAGCGGTGAGCTTGAAGCCAATGCCCGGATCAAGAACCAGCCCATGCGCAGAGCTCAGTGCCACCGAAATACCGAGCGACTGGAAAATCGCCAGCACAAGCGTGAAATAGCGTGTGTACTGGGTGATCTTCCGGCGACCCGCCTCGCCTTCCTTTTTCAGCGCTTCCATCGAGGGCAGCACGTAGGTCAGCAATTGCATGATGATCGATGCCGAAATGTACGGCATGATTCCCAGCGCAAAGACCGTAAAGCGCGACAGGGCGCCGCCCGAGAACATGTTGAACAGCCCGAGGATGCCTCCCGAATTGTTCTGGAACAGCTGCTGCAACTGCTGCGGATTGATACCAGGCACGGGAATGTGCGCGCCAATGCGGAACACAATCAATGCGCCCAGCAGAAAAAGGAGGCGCTTGGTCAAGTCCCCATATTTCCCGCTACCGAGTGCGCTTGATTGTGTGGCCATGGCAGGTCCCGTGCTTAGCTTAGTCTTGCGGCGCAGCCACCGTACCGCCGGCGGCCTCGATCGCCACGCGTGCCCCGCGGGTCACCGCAACGCCGGTCACGGTGAACCCGCGATCCACGCCACCGGAGGCGAAGATCTTCGCCGATAGCGCCTGATCAGAAATGAGGCCCGCCGCCTTCAGCGTCAGCAAGTCGACCTGATCGCCCTTGATTGCAGACAACTCGGACAGGCGGACTTCCGCCTTGAACTTCGCCGTCGGCGACTTGAATCCACGCTTGGGCAAGCGGCGTTGCAGCGGCATCTGGCCGCCTTCAAAACCGACCTTATGATAGCCGCCCGAGCGTGACTTCTGGCCCTTGTGGCCTCGCCCGGCAGTCTTCCCCAAGCCTGACCCAATGCCGCGACCCACGCGCTTATTGCTATGGGTCGCGCCTTCGGCGGGCTGAATGGTATTGAGTTGCATGCTGAATCTCACAAATGAGGGTAGACCATGCCCAATCAGGCGATGACCTTCACCAGATAATCGACTTTGCGAATCATGCCGCGAACTGACGGCGTGTCTTCCAGGGTGCGCTCGTCGTTGATATGACGCAGGCCCAACCCGCGAACCGTATCGCGATGGTCCGAGCGCGTGCCGATCACACTACGCACCAACTTCACTCTGACTTCTTTCTTGTCTTGCATGGCAGACCTCAGCCGAGGATTTCTTCGACGCTCTTGCCGCGCTTCATGGCGATTTCAGAAGGCGTATTGGCCTTCGTGAGACCGTCCAGCGTGGCACGAACCATGTTGTAGGGGTTGGTGGAGCCATGACTCTTCGCAACCACATCCGTGATGCCGACCACCTCAAAGATGGCGCGCATCGGGCCGCCCGCAATGATGCCCGTGCCTTGCGGCGCGGGGGACATCATGACGTCGGAGGCGGCGTGACTCCCGTACACCTGATGGTGCAAGGTGCCATTCTTGAGCTTGACCTTGACCATGTTGCGCCGTGCCTGGTCCATGGCTTTTTGCACGGCAACAGGCACTTCACGCGCTTTGCCCTTGCCCATGCCGATGCGCCCGTCGCCGTCGCCCACCACGGCAAGAGCGGCGAAACCAAGAATACGGCCACCCTTGACCACCTTGGTGACGCGGTTCACCGCGATCATCTTCTCCCGCAGACCGTCATCACGGGCTTCGGTGTTCATCTTTGCTTGGATTTTGGCCATCTCAACCTCAGAATTTCAAACCAGCTTCGCGGGCAGCTTCAGCCAACGCCTTGACGCGGCCGTGATACTGAAAGCCGGAGCGATCGAAGGCGACTTGTTCAATGCCTGCGGCCCGCGCCTTCTCGGCGATGCGCTTGCCAACGATTTGCGCTGCACCGACATTGCCCCCCGACCCCTGGAGCTGTTGCCGCACTTCGGGCTCAGCTGTCGATGCTGTCATCAGCACCCGCGCCCCGTCATCGGAGATGATGCTTGCATAGATATGCGCGTTCGAACGATGCACCGCCAGGCGCGTCACATCCAAGCGGGCAATATGGGCGCGCGTTGACTTGGCGCGGCGCAGACGGGCTTGTTTCTTATTCAACATTTCACAACCCCTTATTTCTTCTTGGTTTCCTTGATCACCACGACCTCATTGGCGTAGCGAACCCCTTTGCCCTTGTAGGGCTCGGGCGGACGAATGGCACGGATATCGGCAGCCACCTGACCGACGAGCTGCTTATCCACACCCTTGAGCACGATCTCCGTCGGGGTGGGCGTCTCCACCTTGATGCCCTCTGGCATGTCACGCACGACGGGATGGGAAAAACCAAGAGCGAGGTTCAGCTTGGCCCCCTGGACCTGAGCCTTGTAGCCAACGCCAATGAGCGTCAGCTTTTTCTCGAAGCCCTTGTCCACGCCGGCAACCATTCCCGCGACCAAGGCGCGGAATGTCCCGGAGAGCGCATGGGCCTCACGGCTCTCGTCCGACGGGGCGAACGTCAGCGCGCCATTCTCGAACTCGACCTTCACCAGCGGATTCAGCGGGCGGTCCAGACGACCGAGCCCACCCTTAACGGCAATTTGTTCGGGCGACAGGGAGACTTCCACGCCCTTGGGCACAACAATGGGATTCTTGGCGACTCGCGACATGGCCAGCCCTCAATTAGGCAACATAACAAAGGACCTCGCCGCCGACGCCGACCTGGCGCGCCTTGCGGTCGGTCATCACACCCTTCGGCGTGGAGACGATGGCGACACCCAGTCCGTTCAGGACCTGGGGAATGGCGTGTCGCCCACGATAGATACGCAAGCCGGGGCGACTGACGCGCTCGATGCGCTCGATCACCGGGCGCCCTGCGTAGTACTTCAGCGCAATCTGCAGATCAGCCTTGGCACCATCACGCACCAGCTCATAGCCGTCAATGTAGCCTTCATCCTGAAGCACTTGGGCGATAGCCGCCTTGAGCTTCGACGCTGGCATCTTCACGCTAGCCTTCTCGACCATCTGCGCATTGCGGATGCGCGTCAGCATGTCGGCAATGGG
This sequence comes from Thiomonas sp. FB-Cd, assembly GCF_000733775.1. NCBI lineage: Bacteria > Pseudomonadati > Pseudomonadota > Betaproteobacteria > Burkholderiales > Thiomonas > Thiomonas sp. FB-Cd. Next base: position 674,746 of record NZ_JPOE01000005.1, read on the forward strand.
ATCACTCATGCTCATAAAAATGTTCTCCGGTGACTTCCGATAGCCGCATTACCAGCTGGACTTGGTGACGCCGGGGATTTCCCCACGAAACGCCAATTCACGAATCTTGTTGCGGGCAAGTCCGAACTTGCGAAACGTCCCGCGCGGACGCCCCGTCAGCGCACAACGATTGCGCAGGCGCGTGGGGTTTGCGTTCCGGGGCAACTGCTGCAGCGCCAGTCGGGCCTGGAGATGCTCCTCATGCGATTTGCTCGAATCAGCGATGACAGCCTCAAGCGCAGCACGCTTCGCAGCGAACTTCTGCACGAGCTTTTCGCGCTTATCTTGCCGATTGATCAGTGAAAGCTTGGCCATGGCAATCTCAATTCTTAAAGGGAAAGCGGAACGCGGACAGCAGCGCCTTGCATTCGTCGTCCGACTTCGCGGTCGTCGTGATGCTGATATTCAGTCCACGCAGCGCGTCGACCTTGTCATACTCGACCTCAGGGAAAATAATCTGCTCTTTCACCCCGATGTTGTAGTTGCCGCGACCGTCAAACGCGCGCGACGACACACCGCGGAAGTCGCGCACGCGCGGCAGCGCCACCGTGATCAAGCGATCGAGAAACTCATACATGCGCCCACCGCGCAGCGTGACTGAGCACCCGATCGGCATGCCCTCGCGCACCTTGAAGGCCGCAATGGCCTTGCGCGCCTTGGTCACCACAGGCTTCTGCCCGGCAATCTTGGTCATGTCGCCCACTGCATGCTCGATGACCTTCTTGTCTGCAACCGCCTCGGATACGCCCATGTTGAGCGTGATCTTGGTGATGCGCGGAACCTCCATGACCGACTTGTAGCCGAACTGCTTTTGCAGATCAGGCACGACTTGGCCCTTGTAAAACTCTTGCAAGCGCGACATAACGCCCCCAGTTAAACCTTGATTTGCTCGCCACTCGAACGGAACACGCGAACCTTGTTGCCGTCAGAGAGGGAACTAATGCCGACACGATCTGCCTTGCCGGACGCCGGATTAAAAATCGCCACATTGCTTTGATGAATGGGCATTTCCTTGGACACGACGCCGCCGGGCTGGTTTTGCATTGGGTTCGGACGCGTATGACGCTTCACGAGATTCACACCCTCAACGATCAGATGCTCCGCCCCATGGCGCGCAAGCACCTTGGCACGCCGCCCTTTGTCGGCTCCGGCGATGACGACGACTTCGTCGCCCCTGTGGATTTTGTTCATGGTCGACCTCTTACAGCACTTCGGGTGCGAGGGAAACAATCTTCATGAAACGCTCGGTGCGAAGCTCGCGCGTGACCGGCCCGAAAATGCGGGTCCCAATCGGCTCCAGCTTGGCATTCAGAAGGACCGCCGCGTTCGTATCGAACTTGATCAACGAACCATCGGCGCGGCGCACGCCCTTGGCGGTGCGCACGACAACAGCGTTGAACACTTCGCCCTTTTTCACACGCCCACGCGGCGCGGCTTCCTTGATGCTGACCTTGATGACGTCGCCGATGCCGGCATAGCGACGCTTGGACCCGCCGAGCACCTTGATGCACATAACGGTCTTCGCGCCAGTGTTGTCAGCAACATCCAGCCTTGATTGCATCTGAATCATGTGGAATCCTGAAATTCTTTCCCAACTTGGCGGCATCAAGCAGCATGCCGACAGTCTTGGGCCCAGCGAGTGGGATTGTGAAGCGCAAAAGCGCAGAACTAGATATTTTTACTTGAACGAACCCAAATGTCAAGGTCCGCTCGAGATTTTTGAGCGCTGCGGCACATGTCCGAGGCGATTTTGCTGCGGGGCACGGTCCCGGCGGGGCCAAACCCCGCACCGACTCCCCGCTGCAACGCCCGAATCAAAGCGCCTCAGACCAACCTGGACTTTTCAACCAGACGCGTCACCACCCAGGATTTGGTCTTGGAAATGGGGCGCGACTCGGCAATCTCCACCAGGTCGCCCAGGTGAAATTGCCCTTCCTCATCGTGTGCACTGTACTTCTTGGAGCGCACGATGTATTTGCCATACAGTTCGTGCTGGACGCGACGCTCGACCAAAACGGTAACCGTCTTGGTGCGTTTGTCGCTGACCACCCGCCCCGTCAGCACACGGGTCAATCCTTCCGCTGTCGACATCATGACTCCTGCGTGACTGTTTGACGAATCAGCGTCCGAACGCGCGCGATGTCACGCCGCACTTTCATCAGCTGGCTGGTGTTTTGCAACTGCTGCGTCGCCTTTTGCATGCGCAAACCCATATGCGCCTTGAGCAGTGCGTTCAATTCATTTTGCAAACCGGTCTGATCCAGTTTGCGCATTTCTTCCAGATTCATCATCTCACCTCAAAGGCCAAAACGGCGACCGACGAAGACGGTACGGAATGGCAGCTTGGCAGCTGCAAGCTCAAACGCTTCGCGGGCCAGCTGCTCAGGTACGCCATCGATTTCATACAGGACCTTACCGGGCGTGATTTCCGACACGTAATACTCGGGGTTGCCCTTGCCGTTACCCATGCGGACTTCAGCAGGCTTGATCGAAATGGGTTTATCCGGAAACACGCGAATCCAGATACGCCCACCGCGCTTGACGTGGCGCGAAATGGCACGCCGAGCCGACTCGATTTGGCGCGCCGTCAGACGCCCGCGAGTCGTGGCTTTGAGCCCATATTCGCCAAAAGCCACAGAGGCTCCACGCGTTGCCACACCCTTGTTGCGGCCCTTTTGCTCCTTGCGGTATTTGCGACGCGCAGGTTGCATCATGACGATTCTCCTTGCTTGCTCGGCACGGCAGCCGCTGCCTCGGGCTTGCTGACTTTCCGTACGCGCTTTTCAGTGGGCGCCGCGGGCGCGGCTGCGGTGGCCGTGTGCGCATCGCCGCGACCGGCATCGGGCCGGCGGTTGCGACGTGCGCCAGACTTGTCATCGCGGCGGGGACGACGCTCAGGCTCGGCGGTCTCGGCAGCCTTCTGCGCCAGAGCGCCACGACCCAGCGTATCGCCCTTGTAGACCCAGACCTTCACACCAATCACGCCATACGTGGTTTTGGCTTCGGAAAAGCCATAGTCGATGTCCGCACGCAGCGTCTGCAACGGCACGCGACCCTCCCGGTACCATTCCGTACGGGCAATTTCAATCCCGTTGAGGCGCCCGGACGACATAATCTTGATGCCCTGCGCGCCAAGGCGCATTGCATTTTGCATCGCACGCTTCATCGCGCGCCGGAACATGATGCGCTTTTCGAGCTGTTGCGTGATTGAGTCCGCAATCAGCTTGGCATCAATCTCGGGCTTGCGCACTTCCTCGATGTCCACGGCCACGGGCACCCCAAGTCGCTTCGTCAACTCGGACTTGAGCGCTTCGATATCTTCGCCCTTCTTGCCAATGACCACACCAGGCCGCGCGCTAAAAATCGTAATCCGTGCATTTTTCGCCGGACGCTCAATGATGATGCGCGACACTGAGGCAGCTTTCAGCTTTTTGGCCAGGAACTCGCGCACCGCGATGTCTTCGTTGAGCATCTTGGCAAACTGGGCGCCGCTGGCGTACCAACGCGAGGACCAATCGTGCGTGACCGCCAGTCTAAAACCGGTTGGGTTGATTTTCTGTCCCATCTCGAGTCCTTAGTTTCCAACGGTGATGTAGATGTGGCAGGTGGGCTTGACAATGCGATTGCCACGCCCCTTCGCACGCGCCGAGAAGCGCTTGAGCGAAGCACCACGCTCCACCATGATGGACTTGACCTTCAGTTCGTCAATGTCCGCACCATCGTTGTGCTCGGCGTTGGCGATGGCCGACTCCAGCACTTTCTTGATGATCTGCGCCGACTTCTTCGGAGTGAACGCCAGGGTGTTGAGGGCGTGGTCAACTTTCTTGCCGCGAATCAGATCAGCCACCAACCGGCCCTTCTGCTCGGACAGCCGAACACCGCGCAATACTGCTCGTGTTTCCATGGTTCTTACCTCTTGGCCGCTTTCTTGTCCGCAGGATGACCCTTGAACGTGCGGGTCAGCGCAAACTCACCGAGTTTGTGGCCGACCATCTGATCCGTGATGTACACGGGCACATGTTGCCGGCCGTTGTGCACGGCAATCGTCACACCGATGAACTCGGGCAGCACCGTGGAGCGGCGTGACCAGGTCTTGATCGGCTTCTTGTCTTTGGTGGCCACAGCGCTTTCGATCTTGCGCATCAGGTGCAGATCGCAAAACGGGCCTTTTTTGAGAGAACGTGTCATATCTGGGCCTCTAGCTTACTTTTTACGGCGCGAGACGATCATGCCCTGCGTGCGCTTGTTCTGACGCGTGCGGTAACCCTTGGTCGGGGTACCCCACGGGCTGACCGGCGTACGACCTTCGCCCGTCCGTCCTTCGCCACCGCCATGCGGGTGATCAATTGGGTTCATAGCCACACCGCGCACGGTCGGGCGGATGCCCTTCCAGCGCTTGGCACCAGCTTTACCATACTGCCGCAAACTGTTTTCTTCGTTGCTGACTTCGCCGATGGTGGCGCGGCACTCGACGTGAATCTTGCGCACTTCGCCCGAGCGCAGGCGAACCTGCGCGTAGACACCCTCCCGGGCCATCAACACCGCTGAAGACCCCGCGGAGCGGATCATTTGCGCACCCTTGCCCGCCAGCAGCTCGATGCAATGGATTGTCGAACCCACCGGGATGCTGCGGATGGGCAGGCAATTTCCCACCTTGATCGGCGCCTCGGACCCACTCACGACCGAGCTGCCGACTTCGATACCGCGCGGAGCGATGATGTAGCGACGCTCACCATCCGCATAGCAAAGCAAGGCGATGTGCGCCGTGCGGTTGGGGTCGTATTCGATACGCTCCACCTTCGCCGGAATCCCGTCCTTGTCGCGCCGGAAATCCACCACGCGGTAGTGCTGCTTGTTACCGCCGCCGCGATGGCGCACCGTGATGTGGCCGTTGTTGTTACGGCCGGCATTTTGCTTTTGCGGCTCGAGCAGGCTCTTCTCGGGCTCACCCTTGTGCAGATGCTTGTGCACCACCTTCACCACAGCCCGACGACCGGCTGAAGTCGGCTTCACCTTGACGACTGCCATGTTAGACACCCTCCTGGGCGAAATTCAGTTCCTGTCCGGCCGCCAAGCTGACGTAGGCTTTGCGAACATTATTGCGATGACCCACGCCACGCGACGTGCGCTTGACCTTGCCCTTCTGGTTCAGCACCTGGACGCAGGTCACCTGCACCTTGAAAAAGGCCTCGACCGCAGCCTTGATCTCGTCCTTGCTTGCATCCTGGCGCACACGAAACGCAACCTGGTTGCGCTTGTCCGCGAGCATGGTCGCCTTCTCGGAAATGATGGGCGCGAGCAGCACCTGCATCAAACGTTGTTCTCGTGTCTGTTGCTGGCTCATGACAGCATCTCCTGCAGCTTAACGAACGCGCCCTTGGCAATCAGGATCTTCTTGTAATAGATCAGCGACAGAGGGTCCATGTAACGCGGCTCGACCAGCAACACATTCGGCAAGTTGCGCGCCGCAAGCATCAGCTTCTCGTCGATTGAATCAGCGATGTACAGCACCGAATCCAGGCCCATGGACCTGAGCTTTGTCGCCAGCAATTTCGTCTTCGGCGCGTCGACCGCGAGCTCGTCCACGACGACAACCCGCCCTTCGCGCGCCAGCTGCGACAAAATGGAACGCATCCCGGCGCGATACATCTTCTTGTTGATCTTCTGCGTGAAATTCTCATCCGCAGCATTCGGGAAAATCCGACCGCCCCCACGCCACAGCGGGGAGCTGGTCATGCCCGCACGGGCCCGACCTGTACCCTTCTGGCGCCACGGCTTGCGCGTTGAGTGCTTGACTTCGGCGCGATCCTTTTGCGCACGCGTGCCAGCACGGGCGTTCGCCTGGTAGGCAATCACGATCTGGTGGATCAGGGCCTCGTTGTACTCGCGCCCGAAAATGGTGTCGGGGGCGTCAAAGGCGACTCCGGGAGCACCATCGGCTGCGACGTAATGCAATTGGGTCATGACTGAACTCCAGCTTTCTTGACCGCGGGACGCAAGGTTACACACCCTGAATCCGCGCCAGGGATTGAGCCCTTGACCATGATCAGATCCCGCTCCGCGTCAACCCGGACCACCTCCAGATTCTGGATCGTCACATTGGTCCCGCCCAAACGGCCAGACATGCGCTTGCCCGGGAACACACGCCCCGGGTCCTGCGCCATACCGATGGAACCCGGCGCACGCGTCGTGACCGAGTTGCCATGGGAGGCCCGGTTCGAGGAGAAGTGGTGGCGCTTGATGGCACCGGCGTAGCCCTTGCCGATGGTCAGGCCACGCACGTCCACGTACTGGCCGACGGCAAACAGGGAAGCCGACAGGGCAGCGCCCGGCTGATAGGCGGCGGCCACATCGGCGGGGACGCGGAATTCGCAAAGCAATTTGGCAGGCTCAATTGCAGCCTTGGCCAAGTGGCCGGCTTCCGCTTTGGTTAACGAGGAAGGCTTCGTCGCGCCGAAGGCAACCTGGACGGCGCTATAGCCATCCTTGTCGGCCTGGCGGACTTGCGCCACGGCGTTGCGAGAAACGTCCAGAACGGTCACGGGAATCGACACCCCGTCATCCGTGAAGACTCGCATCATGCCGACCTTGCGCGCAACAAGGCCGAGTGCTTGCGTACTCATTGTTTTCTCCATGCCAGCTGCGATTGGCTGGCGTCATTGGCAGACTGGGCTGCGATTTGACACACACAACACCGGGCACAGGCCCGGACATTGCTTGCCCTGAAATGCGCGTGCACATCCAAGGGCAACGTTGAAAAGCACGCCAGTATAGCGAACTGGCTTACGACTGACTAGCCTTTACTGCAACTTAATTTCCACATCCACACCAGCCGGCAGATCCAGCTTCATCAACGCATCCACCGTCTTGTCCGTGGGATCGACGATATCCATCAGCCGCTGATGCGTGCGAATCTCGAACTGATCGCGGGAACTCTTGTTCACATGTGGCGATCGCAGGACGTCGAAACGCTGCAGGCGGGTTGGAAGCGGAACCGGCCCCTTCACAATGGCACCGGTGCGCTTGGCGGTATCAACGATCTCAAGCGCGGACTGGTCGATGAGCCGATAGTCGAATGCCTTGAGGCGAATGCGGATTTTTTGACTTTGCATTGCTGTTCCAAAGAGCGGGAAATGTGAGGCGAGCCTCTGCTTTACTCGAGAATTTTTGCGACGACGCCGGCACCGACGGTGCGGCCACCTTCGCGGATGGCGAAGCGCAGGCCTTCTTCCATGGCGATGGGGGCGATGAGTTTGACGGTGATGCTGACATTATCGCCGGGCATGACCATTTCCTTGCCCTCGGGCAATTCGATGGCGCCGGTGACGTCGGTGGTGCGGAAGTAGAACTGCGGGCGGTAGTTGTTGAAGAACGGGGTGTGACGCCCGCCCTCGTCCTTCGACAGCACGTACACCTCAGCCGTGAAGTGGGTGTGGGGCTTGATGGAGCCGGGCTTGCACAGCACCTGGCCGCGCTCGACTTCCTCGCGCTTGGTGCCGCGCAGCAAAATCCCCACGTTGTCCCCCGCCTGGCCCTGGTCGAGCAGCTTGCGGAACATCTCCACGCCCGTGCAGGTCGTCTTCAGCGTGGGCTTGAGACCGACGATCTCGATTTCCTCGCCCACCTTGATCACGCCCCGCTCCACACGCCCGGTGACCACCGTGCCGCGCCCGGAGATCGAAAACACGTCCTCCACAGGCATCAGGAACGCCCCGTCCACCGCGCGCTCCGGCGTCGGAATGTACGTGTCCAGCGCATCGGCCAGCTTCAGAATGGCCTGCTCCCCCAGCTCGCCCTTGTCGCCCTCGAGCGCCAGCTTGGCCGAACCCTTGATGATCGGCGTGTCGTCGCCGGGAAAGTCATACTTCGACAGCAGCTCGCGCACCTCCATCTCCACCAGCTCGAGCAGCTCGGCGTCATCCACCATGTCGCACTTGTTCAAAAACACGATGATGTACGGCACCCCCACCTGGCGGGCCAGCAAAATGTGCTCGCGCGTTTGCGGCATCGGGCCGTCGGCCGCCGACACCACCAAAATCGCCCCGTCCATCTGCGCCGCACCCGTGATCATGTTCTTCACGTAGTCCGCGTGCCCCGGACAGTCCACGTGCGCATAGTGCCGGTTCGCCGTCTCGTACTCCACGTGCGCCGTGTTGATCGTGATGCCCCGCGCCTTCTCCTCCGGCGCCGCATCAATCTGGTCATACGCCTTGGCCTCGCCGCCGAACTTCTTCGACAGCACCGTCGTGATGGCCGCCGTCAGCGTGGTCTTGCCATGATCCACGTGACCAATCGTCCCCACGTTCACGTGTGGCTTGGTCCGCTCAAATTTGCTCTTCGCCATGATGAATGCCTCTAGAACTCGGTAGAAATTGGATAACTGTTACTTGCTGGAACGCGCGCTGACAATGGCCTCGGCAACGTTACGCGGAGCCTCCGCGTAGTGCTTGAACTCCATCGTGTAGGTCGCACGACCCTGGGACATGGAGCGCAGCGTGGTGGAGTAGCCGAACATCTCCGACAGCGGCACTTCGGCTCGAATGACCTTGCCGCCGGTGACGATGTCGTCCATCCCCTGGACCATGCCACGCCTGGAGGACAGATCACCCATGACATTGCCAGCGTAGTCTTCCGGTGTCTCCACCTCAACTGCCATCATGGGCTCGAGGATGACGGGGCTGGCCTTGCGGCAACCATCCTTGAAGCCGATCGAGGCCGCCATTTTGAAGGCCTGCTCCGAGGAGTCGACTTCGTGGTAGGAGCCGAAATGCAGCGTGACCTTCACATCGACCACGGGATACCCGGCCAACACGCCGGAATTGAGCGATTCCTCGACACCCTTCTGGACGGCAGGAATGTATTCGCGCGGCACGACGCCACCCTTGATCGCATCAACGAACTGAAAGCCCTTGCCAGGCTCGCTGGGCTCGATCTTCAGCACGACGTGACCGTACTGACCCTTACCGCCCGACTGGCGCACAAACTTGCCCTCGGCGTTGTCAACGGTCTTGCGGATGGTCTCGCGGTAGGCAACCTGCGGCTTGCCGACGTTGGCCTCCACGCCGAACTCGCGCCGCATGCGGTCGACGATGATCTCCAGGTGCAGTTCCCCCATGCCGGAAATGATGGTCTGACCGGACTCTTCATCGGTCTTGACCCGGAACGACGGATCCTCCTGGGCAAGCCGCTGCAGGGCGATGCCCATCTTTTCCTGATCGGCCTTCGTCTTCGGCTCAACGGCCTGGGAAATCACAGGCTCCGGGAAAATCATCTTCTCCAGGGTGATGATGGACTCCGGATCGCAAAGCGTTTCGCCGGTCGTCACTTCACGCAACCCCACGCATGCCGCGATATCGCCGGCGCGCACTTCCTTGATCTCATCGCGCTGGTTGGCGTGCATCTGCAGCAGCCGCCCGATGCGCTCCTTCTTGCCCTTGATCGGGTTGTACACGGTATCCCCAGACGCCAGGACGCCCGAATACACGCGGATGAAGGTCAACTGACCCACATAGGGGTCCGTCATCAGCTTGAACGCCAAAGCCGAAAACTTCTCGTCATCGCTGGCGCGGCGAGCCGTATCGTGCTCGTCGTCATCCGTGCCGTGCACGGGCGGGATATCAACCGGCGACGGCAGGAAATCGATGACCGCGTCAAGCATGCGCTGCACGCCCTTGTTCTTGAAGGCGGTACCGCAGAGCATCGGCTGAATTTCGCCGGCAATCGTGCGCGCACGCAGGCCTTGCTTGATTTCGGCCTCGCTCAATTCCCCCGTTTCGAGGTAGCGATTCATCAGTTCTTCATTCGCCTCGGCGGCAGCCTCGATCATGCTTGAGCGCCACTTCTCCACCTCGCCAAGCAGCGCGGACGGAATTTCCTCGTACTGGAATTTCATGCCCTGGGAGGCCTCATCCCAGATGATCGCTTTCATCTTCAAGAGATCAACCACGCCAGTGAAATGCTCCTCGGCGCCGATCGGATAGACGACGGGCACCGGATTGGCCTTCAAGCGACCCTTCATCTGGTCGTAGACCTTGAAAAAGTTTGCGCCCGTGCGATCCATCTTGTTGACAAAGGCCAGGCGTGGCACCTTGTACTTGTTGGCTTGGCGCCAAACGGTTTCCGATTGGGGCTGCACGCCACCGACCGCGCAATAGACCATGCAGGCGCCGTCGAGCACGCGCATGGAGCGCTCCACCTCGATCGTGAAGTCGACGTGGCCCGGGGTGTCGATGATGTTGATGCGATGTTCCGGCAGCGAAAGATCCATGCCCTTCCAAAAGCAGGTCGTCGCCGCGGAGGTGATGGTGATGCCACGCTCCTGCTCCTGCTCCATCCAGTCCATCGTCGCGGCGCCATCGTGCACCTCGCCGATTTTGTGGTTGACACCGGTATAGAACAGAATGCGCTCGGTCGTCGTGGTCTTTCCGGCATCGATATGCGCCGAAATCCCGATATTCCGATAGCGCTCGATTGGAGTCTTTCTTGCCATGATGGATCCCGGAAATTAAAACCTGAAATGCGAGAAAGCCTTGTTGGCCTCTGCCATGCGGTGAACCTCGTCGCGCCGCTTCATTGCTGCGCCTCGCCCCTCAGAGGCCTCCATCAGCTCGTTGGCCAGGCGCTGTGCCATGGACTTTTCCCCGCGCTTCTTGGCTGCTTCGCGCAGCCAGCGCATGGCCAGCGCAGCGCGCCGCTGCGGGCGCACTTCCACGGGAACTTGGTAATTTGCGCCCCCGACCCGGCGCGACTTGACTTCAACCACCGGCTTGACATTGCTCAGCGCCTGGCTGAACACTTCCACCGGGTCCTTTCCAGTCTTTGTCTGGATGGTCTCGAATGCGCCGTAGACAATGCTCTCGGCGATGGCCTTCTTGCCAGAAAGCATGACCACATTCATGAATTTTGCAACGTCGAGATTGCCGAATTTTGGATCGGGGAGAATCTCGCGCTTGGCGATGACACGACGACGTGACATATCAGTTCCTTATTTTCAGTCGGGCAATGCCCAAGCTCCGCAAAGGCGGAGCACTTACTCAGCTCACCAATGAGCCGGCCAGGAGAAAAAACGGTAATTTGCTTCTTCGGATTACTTCTTCGGACGCTTGGCGCCGTACTTGGAGCGGGACTGCTTGCGGTCCTTGACACCCTGCAGATCAAGCGAACCGCGCACGATGTGATAGCGCACGCCCGGAAGATCCTTCACACGCCCACCGCGCACGAGAACCACGGAGTGCTCCTGCAGGTTATGGCCTTCGCCACCAATGTAGGAAATCACCTCAAATCCGTTGGTCAGACGTACCTTGGCCACCTTGCGAAGGGCTGAATTCGGCTTCTTCGGAGTCGTCGTGTACACCCGGGTACACACACCTCGGCGCTGCGGCGAATTTTCCATGGCCGGGCTTTTGGATTTGAGCGTTTCCGCGACACGCCCTTGGCGAACCAACTGATTGATGGTTGGCATAGTGGTTCCTTGTAGGAGGTACGTCTAGAAATGATGCATGAAAACATGACAAAAGCCCGGCCATGGTGATGGCCGGGCTGGGAGGGGTGCCTGACGATGTCCTACTTTCACACGCGAATGCGCACTATCATCGGCGCTGAGGTGTTTCACGGTCCTGTTCGGGATGGGAAGGGGTGGGACCACCTCGCTATGGTCATCAGGCGTAACTTGTTGGCGCAGGCCTGGGGCGTGCACCCAATTCGAGAAGCTGACTGCGATTGCGTCAATGCTAGATCAAAGTTATAGGATCAAGCCTCACGGGCAATTAGTACTGGTTAGCTCAACGCATTACTGCGCTTCCACACCCAGCCTATCAACGTTGTAGTCTTCAACGACCCTTCAGGGAGATCGAGTCTCCAGGGAAGCCTAATCTTGAGGCGAGTTTCCCGCTTAGATGCTTTCAGCGGTTATCTCTTCCGCACATAGCTACCCGGCGATGCCACTGGCGTGACAACCGGTACACCAGGGGTGCGTCCACTCCGGTCCTCTCGTACTAGGAGCAGCCCCTCTCAAGCTTCCAGCGCCCACGGAAGATAGGGACAAAACTGTCTCACGACGTTTTAAACCCAGCTCACGTACCTCTTTAAATGGCGAACAGCCATACCCTTGGGACCGGCTACAGCCCCAGGATGAGATGAGCCGACATCGAGGTGCCAAACACCGCCGTCGATATGAACTCTTGGGCGGTATCAGCCTGTTATCCCCAGAGTACCTTTTATCCGTTGAGCGATGGCCCTTCCATACAGAACCACCGGATCACTATGTCCTGCTTTCGCATCTGCTCGACTTGTCAGTCTCGCAGTTAAGCACGCTTATGCCATTGCACTATCAGCACGATTTCCGACCGTACCTAGCGTACCTTCGAACTCCTCCGTTACGCTTTAGGAGGAGACCGCCCCAGTCAAACTGCCCACCATGCACTGTCCCCAGTCCTGATTCAAGGACCAAGGTTAGAACCTCAAACACACCAGGGTGGTATTTCAAGGTTGGCTCCACCGGAACTAGCATTCCGGCTTCAAAGCCTCCCACCTATCCTACACAGATCTGTTCAAAGTCCAATGCAAAGCTACAGTAAAGGTTCATGGGGTCTTTCCGTCTTTCCGCGGGGAGATTGCATCATCACAAACATTTCAACTTCGCTGAGTCTCGGGAGGAGACAGTGTGGCCATCGTTACGCCATTCGTGCAGGTCGGAACTTACCCGACAAGGAATTTCGCTACCTTAGGACCGTTATAGTTACGGCCGCCGTTTACCGGGGCTTCGATCAAGAGCTTGCACCCCATCACTTAACCTTCCGGCACCGGGCAGGCGTCACACCCTATACGTCCACTTTCGTGTTTGCAGAGTGCTGTGTTTTTAATAAACAGTCGCAGCCACCTTTTCACTGCGGCCCCCTTCTGCTCGGCCTGTACGGCTTCACATACCAGGGGCGTACCTTATCCCGAAGTTACGGTACAAATTTGCCGAGTTCCTTCTCCCGAGTTCTCTCAAGCGCCTGAGAATACTCATCTCGCGCACCAGTGTCGGTTTGCGGTACGGTCATGTCCAGCTGAAGCTTAGTGGCTTTTCTTGGAAGCAGAGTATCAGTGACTTCAGCGGCAAGCCGCCTCGTCGTCGCATCTCAGCTCAGCCCCCCGGGTTTGCCTAAGGGGCACGCCTACGTGCTTGAACCGGGACATCCAACACCCGGATCACCTAACTTTCTCCGTCCCCACATCGCACTGGACAGTGGTACAGGAATATTAACCTGTTTCCCATCAGCTACGCATTTCTGCCTCGCCTTAGGGGCCGACTCACCCTACGCCGATGAACGTTGCGTAGGAAACCTTGCGCTTTCGGCGAGGGGGCTTTTCACCCCCTTTAACGCTACTCATGTCAGCATTCGCACTTCCGATACCTCCAGCATCCCTTTCAGAACACCTTCACAGGCTTACGGAACGCTCCTCTACCATGTGCTTGACGCACATCCGCAGCTTCGGTATATGGCTTAGCCCCGTTACATCTTCCGCGCAGGACGACTCGATCAGTGAGCTATTACGCTTTCTTTAAAGGATGGCTGCTTCTAAGCCAACTTCCTGACTGTCAAAGCCTTCCCACTTCGTTTCCCACTTAGCCATATTTAGGGACCTTAGCTGGCGGTCTGGGTTGTTTCCCTCTTGAGTCCGGACGTTAGCACCCGGTGCTCTGTCTCCCGTGCTCACACTCTTCGGTATTCGGAGTTTGCCTTGGTTTGGTAAGTCGCCATGACCCCCTAGCCAAAACAGTGCTCTACCCCCGAAGGTGATACACGAGGCACTACCTAAATAGTTTTCGAGGAGAACCAGCTATTTCCGGATTTGTTTAGCCTTTCACCCCTATCCACAGCTCATCCGCTAATTTTGCAACACTAGTCGGTTCGGACCTCCAGCTGGTGTTACCCAGCCTTCATCCTGGCCATGGATAGATCATCCGGTTTCGGGTCTACACCCAGCGACTCAACGCCCTGTTCGGACTCGGTTTCCCTACGCCTTCCCTATGCGGTTAAGCTTGCCACTGAATGTAAGTCGCTGACCCATTATACAAAAGGTACGCCGTCACCCTTGCGGGCTCCGACTTTTTGTATGCATACGGTTTCAGGATCTATTTCACTCCCCTCCCGGGGTTCTTTTCACCTTTCCCTCACGGTACTTGTTCACTATCGGTCGACTACGAGTATTTAGCCTTGGAGGATGGTCCCCCCATGTTCAGACAGGATTACACGTGTCCCGCCCTACTTGTCGTACGCCTAGTTCCACACCGAAATTTTCAGGTACGGGGCTATCACCCACTGCGGCCGCCCTTTCCAAAGCGTTCCCCTGATCTCGATGCTAAAACGTACAGGCTGGTCCGATTTCGCTCGCCACTACTTTCGGAATCTCGGTTGATTTCTGTTCCTCGAGTTACTTAGATGTTTCAGTTCACTCGGTTCGCCTCCCCTGCCTATGTATTCAGCAGGGGATACCCTTGCGGGTGGGTTTCCCCATTCGGACATCTACGGATCAAAGCTTGATTGCCAGCTCCCCGCAGCTTAACGCAGGCTTCCACGTCCTTCATCGCCTGTAGTCGCCAAGGCATCCACCGTATGCACTTAGTCGCTTGATCCTATAACTTTGACCTAGGCCAAAGCATAGTTCTCGTTGATAAAGTTTTGATGCAATCGCATATGCATAAATCAATATGCAATTGTCAGCTTTCGAATTGTTAAAGAACGCAGCCTATCTTTTGATCGGAATCAAACGTCAACGCACACACTCGCGTGCGTACCCTGGCGTTTGATCCAGCTTCCCCCGTGTCTTGATCGTCTGTGGTGGAGGTGAACGGGATCGAACCGATGACCCCCTGCTTGCAAAGCAGGTGCTCTCCCAGCTGAGCTACACCCCCAGATCCTGCCACGCCCCCTTGACGCCTTCGCGCCAGGCTGGTGGGTCTGGTTGGGCTCGAACCAACGACCCCCGCCTTATCAAGACGGTGCTCTAACCAACTGAGCTACAGACCCCCATGAGGACTGCAATCTAGCCACCAACGTCTGCAACTTGCGTTGCAGGCTGCCAGCCGATAAGCGTGAGCGCTTGACCATCAAGCGTTTCCAGAAAGGAGGTGATCCAGCCGCACCTTCCGATACGGCTACCTTGTTACGACTTCACCCCAGTCATGAAGCCTACCGTGGTAATCGCCCCCTTGCGGTTAGGCTAACTACTTCTGGTAAACCCCACTCCCATGGTGTGACGGGCGGTGTGTACAAGACCCGGGAACGTATTCACCGCGGCAAGCTGATCCGCGATTACTAGCGATTCCGACTTCATGCAGTCGAGTTGCAGACTGCAATCCGGACTACGAACGGTTTTCTGGGATTGGCTCCCCCTCGCGGGTTGGCTGCCCTCTGTACCGTCCATTGTATGACGTGTGTAGCCCTACCCATAAGGGCCATGATGACTTGACGTCATCCCCACCTTCCTCCGGTTTGTCACCGGCAGTCTCATTAGAGTGCCCTTTCGTAGCAACTAATGACAAGGGTTGCGCTCGTTGCGGGACTTAACCCAACATCTCACGACACGAGCTGACGACAGCCATGCAGCACCTGTGTTCTGGCTCTCTTTCGAGCACTCCCAAATCTCTTCAGGATTCCAGACATGTCAAGGGTAGGTAAGGTTTTTCGCGTTGCATCGAATTAAACCACATCATCCACCGCTTGTGCGGGTCCCCGTCAATTCCTTTGAGTTTTAACCTTGCGGCCGTACTCCCCAGGCGGTCGACTTCACGCGTTAGCTTCGTTACTGAACAGTTTCCCGTCCAACAACCAGTCGACATCGTTTAGGGCGTGGACTACCAGGGTATCTAATCCTGTTTGCTCCCCACGCTTTCGTGCATGAGCGTCAGTACAGGTCCAGGGAGCTGCCTTCGCCATCGGTGTTCCTCCGCATATCTACGCATTTCACTGCTACACGCGGAATTCCACTCCCCTCTACCGTACTCCAGTCGGGCAGTCATAAATGCAATTCCTAGGTTAAGCCCAGGGATTTCACACCTATCTTTCCCAACCGCCTGCGCACGCTTTACGCCCAGTAATTCCGATTAACGCTCGCACCCTACGTATTACCGCGGCTGCTGGCACGTAGTTAGCCGGTGCTTATTCTGCAGGTACCGTCATCAACCCGTGGTATTCACACAGGCCATTTCTTCCCTGCCAAAAGTGGTTTACAACCCGAAGGCCTTCTTCCCACACGCGGCATTGCTGGATCAGGGTTGCCCCCATTGTCCAAGATTCCCCACTGCTGCCTCCCGTAGGAGTCTGGGCCGTGTCTCAGTCCCAGTGTGGCTGGTCGTCCTCTCAGACCAGCTACGGATCGTCGCCTTGGTGAGCCTTTACCTCACCAACTAGCTAATCCGACATCGGCCGCTCCATCGACGCAAGGCCTTGCGGTCCCCTGCTTTCACCCGTAGGTCGTATGCGGTATTAGCAACGCTTTCGCGCAGTTATCCCCCATCGTTGGGCACGTTCCGATGCATTACTCACCCGTTCGCCACTCGCCACCAGGGTTGCCCCCGTGCTGCCGTTCGACTTGCATGTGTAAGGCATGCCGCTAGCGTTCAATCTGAGCCAGGATCAAACTCTACAGTTCAATCTCGGTTTTGCCTTGAAGGCTACTCAATCGAAATCACGGATTTCTCCGTACTTCTTCATGAGCATTCAACTATCTCTTTTGCAAGACAGTCAAACGCCCACACTTATCGGCTGCTTCTTGTTAAGGATCCTGCCCTCCGCACCCTCAGGCGCTTCCGGCAGCTGCTGCATTTGCAGCGAAGAAAGAGATTCTTGCACAGACTAAAACAGGTGTCAAGCGTCAGGTTTAAATTTCGCTCAACCGGGTCCGAATCGTGCTTGAATCCGCCTCGCTTCAGTCGCACTCCTGAACGAGTGCGACGAAAAAGAAGCGAAGACAGAAATTATGCGTGATGGTCTGGGTCTTGTCAACAACACCTCATCGAATCCCGCACGGGTGCGCTCCCGCATGATCGGCCCACCCGAAGTTGTGCGGACCACAACCTCACCCATCGTGTGTGCGCGGCCCGTAGCGTCGGTGCTCAAGCTGGCTCACCAGGTCCCGGTGCCTGGGGTCGACGGGCAGCCCGCAACGCGCGCGCTCGGAAAGCCAGGCCCGGAGGGTGGTGCCCGCAAGGCGTGCTGGATTGGCGGCTCGCGCTTGAGCCCAGGCGTCTGCCATGCCCTGCGGATGACCCTGGAGTGCCAGGCTCATCCATTGGCGCCGTGCTTGCGCCAGGCGCCAGCGGACAAGGGCGCTGCGGAGGCCAAACAATGCGCCAAGCAGCAGCGCACTACCGGCGATGCCGATCACCATGCGCATCAACCGCGGATCGCTAACGCGCAGAGCACCCCAGGACGCCGTGGCCAAGCGCGGCGCCTGAAGCTCGGGGTCGAGATACGGCATGCGCAGGCGTGGATAGGCAATGGTTCCGCCTGCGACAGCGCGGAATGGCCAATCCACTTGCCAAGTCTGATCCAGTGCAGGGCCTCCATCCTCGATCATCTGCACGCGGGGCGCATACATCTTGAGACCTCGGGCGACAGGAATCGATGCGAAAAACCCCTCAAGGGCTTGCCTGCCAATGGCAGGAATGTGCAATCGCGCGCGCAGCACACCCGTTTGACCGACTTGCAAATCCCTGGGCGGCGCAAACACTCGCCAGCGCGCCGGCCCCACCGCAAGGGTGGCGGGCCAGTAAGCAGGCATGCGACGCACTGGAACGACAAGATTGGGCCCCGGATAAATCATCAACTGCCCGAACCGGGTGCCCCTCAGGTGTTCGAAACGCACCTCGAGACGGCCTGCCGTCAAGGGCAATACAGCCCATGTGTGTCTCTGGACCGCAATCGCGGCGCCGTCGACGAGCGCGCTCGCATCAAGCGTCGAGATCTCCCGCACCGTCGCGTTGGCTGCGCTCATGATGACGGGGCTCCAAGTCATTCCGCCCGGACCGCCGACGTCAAGCTCGATTCGTACGGGTTGCCCCACCATGGGCTGCGGTGGCTCAATGCGGGTCCGGATGAACAAGCCCTCCTCACCTGGCGGATGAAGCGCAACTGCGACACCTTGGCCCGGACACCGAAGATCACCCACGGCAATGGGCGGCAGACGCAAGGCACCGGAGCGCATCGGGTAAAGCGTGATGCGCAACGACTCGGCCTGGCGCCCTTTGCCGTCTCGAGATTGCGAGCTGCTTTGCGCATGCAGCAACCAGTCCCTGCCGAAATCATCCTGACGCAGGGCCGGCAACCCCTGGGAAAGACCCACGCCGCGAATGTCCCAATGGAGCGGCTGCCCAAGCCCGAGTTTCGGGGGCTCGACCCTGCACACCAAACTCCCGGCCGCAGCCTCGCCACCAAGCGCACCTGCCAAGACGGCGACTGCCGCCGCAACCAAGCCGTTGACAATTCTCATGGCCGGGTCTCCACCGCCAACAGCGCCTGCTTGTTGTCGCGCGCCAGCAGATCCGCGATGAGCTGGGCGTCACGGTCGCGCAGCAACTCCACCTTGCGCCGGGCGGCCGCCTCATCTGCCGGGCCCAGCTCGGGAAATGCCGCATTGCCCGATTCGCCCGCCGCTTGTCGCTCCAGATTGCCGCCGCGCGGCAAGATCTGCTCGGATTGCACGGATCGCGCCCCTCGTGGCGCCTTGTGAGCCATTTGGGAAGGCGAAAGATCGTTCCCCGGCCCGAAAACGGCTTGGTGCGATGCCGGCCCGCGCTTGCGGATACCGACCAGCGCCGCCTCGGGGTGCTCCGCCGCCCACTGAGCCTGGGCCAAATGCAAATTGCGCACCGCTGACGGGTTGCCCGGAACCAGAGCCAAGCTTGCTGCATAGGCATCAACGGCCTCGCGCAACCCGCCTTCGAGGTGAAAGGCCGTGTTACCCAGGTTGAATAGCGCTTGCGCGCGCTCGGCGTCGGTTGGTGCATCGAGCATGGCGCGACGAAACGCGGCGCGTGCCTGCGGATAGGCTCGAAGACGATAGGCGCTATCGCCTTCACCCATGCGCGCGTCGAAGCCCGGGAGCTGCGCGTAGATTCGCCAAGCCCTTGCGTATTGCCCCAGGCGCCAAGCCTGCCAGGCCTGCCACGCCTGGGCGTTGGAGCCATGAGCCCACGCTGTGCCTGGGCTTGCGCTCAGACCCGAAAGCGCCAGAACCAGGAGCGCGGCAACGGCAGCCACAGCCATCGGCTGGCGACGCACGGCAGGCTTGGTCCGCACCAGCAGTACCAGCAGGAGCACGACCATGGCGCCCAAGAGCGGCACGCCGTAGAGCTCGCGCCACACCACCACGCTTGCCGCGGGCGCACCGTTCGAAGGTAGCCGCTCGATGCCGCGTGCGTAGAGTTCCTGCCAGGGATCGGCGCCCAGCCAGCCCACGCCACCGCCAGTGCTGGCCGCCAAAGTCAATACCCCTTCGCCGTCGTGCCGCAGGAACCCCGCGTCGGCCAGACCCGACCGCCGCTTCAGAAGCAGCACGAATACGGGAATCCGATCGTTGCGCAGTTGCCGGGCCTGCTCATGCAGGGCATCGGCCAGCGCTGCGGTAGACCCGGCGGGATCCGGCTCGGTAACGAGCAGCAACGTCCGCGATCGGCCCGGCGTGGACAGCAGTTCGTGCCGCGCCAGCGCTAGCGCCCCAGGCAAGCCAGCGCTGCGGGGCTGCTGCAACAGGTCAGACCGCGCCCGCTGCAGAAAATGCGCAAAAACACCCATGTCGTCGGTGCAGGGCAGCAATAGGCCAGCGCCAGCGCCGAAAACGGTCAAGCCGAGGCGCTCGCCGTGCAGCTTCGGGATCAGGTCCTCAAGGGCGACGCGCGCACGCTGCGTGTCGGTCATGCCGGATGCGTGCGTGGCGTGCGCAACGTCGAGCACCACCATCACGTTGACCGCGTGGCGCACCCGGGGCTGGCCCGACGCGCTGACAGCCTGCGGCTGGCGCGGACCGGCGAGGCTGGCCAGGAGCAACACCCACAGCAAGGCCTCGGCACCGAGACGCCAACCCGCCGCCCGGGTCGACTGCGCTCGCGTGGCGCTCGGGAGCAAGTGGAGATCGGCGTATTGCAGCGCATCACGCTGCGCAGCGCCCCAGGCCGAGGCGCGCCAAAGGGCGAGCAACAGTGGCGCCGCGAGCAACCACCATGCCCACGGACGTGCCCATTGCAGATCAGCGGGCCACACGCTCATCGCGATGACTCCCGAGCGCTGAGGCGCTGCGCACGTGCGGCGCTCCTTGCGCGGCGCGGGCTTCGCGGCGAGCGCTGCCATTGCGCCAGCAGCCACAAGACGATACCGAGACCCAGCGGCCATGCGTAGAGTTCTTGTGTGCGCCTGTGCTGCGCCGGCGGCTGGAGAGTGGGAGCAAGACGGCCAATGGCCTCGATGGCCGCCTTTTGCGCACCACCATCAGCGGCGTAAAAATACTGGCCACCCGTGAGCTGCGCAATGGCGCGCAAGTCGGGCTGCGGCCCAAGGTAGGCAGGCACGGTATACGGCTTGCCGCTTGCCGGCGTGTCGCCCACCTGCACGGTGAAGATACGAATGCCCAAGGCATGCGCCAAAGCCGCTGCCTGCGCCGGACTGATCTGCCCTGTGTTGCTCACGCCGTTGTCGGAATACACGATGAGCACGGGCTTGAGCCGACCCTGCGCCCGCACCTGACGCAGCGCAAGGCCAATGGCATCCCCCAATGCGGTGTCATCGCCCAGCATCCCGATGCGCGCACGCTCGAGCATGGCGCCGGCGAGTTGGCGGTCGAAGGTTGGCGGAAGCAGCGTGGCTGCATGGCTACCGAAAGCAATAATGCCGAAACGATCACCCTCCCGCGCGTGCACGAAACGCTCGAATACCCGCTTGACCACCGCCAGCCGCTCAGCCGGCTTGCCGTTCCAGCGCAGGTCAGTGATGCTCATGGTCAAGGATGTATCCAGCAGCACGACGACGTCTCGACCCTGCCGCGGCGGCTGCACCCAAGCGCCGAGGCGCTGTGGCTCGGCCAGTGCCAGCACCCAGCAGGCCAAAGCAAGCGCTGGAAGCAGGCGGCGCATCGAGGAATGCCGGGCGTGCGCCGGCACCGCCCGCAACAGGCCGTGCAGATCGGGATGCAACAACGCGATGCGAGGCCGCGCTCGCTCAGGCACCCCGCCTCGCCGCAGAAGCAACCAGCCCAGGAGGGCGACGGCGGGCAGGAGCGCGAACGCCAGCGGGCGATCCCAGTGCAGATTGCTTGCGATCGCGTGCTGCAAATCCTGCCAGGGCATGGACCATGCGCGGATCATCGCCCAGCCTCGTTCTTTGGCGGAGGTGCGTGCCCCCGGACGCAGCGCGCGCACCCACCATCCCCCGCCAGATCTGCCAGCGAAGTGCCGTACGCAACGCATGCAGCAGTTCGGGCAAGGCGCCAGGGTCGGCGCCAGGGTCGAAACGCAGGGTGTCGGCCATGGCGCGCACAACCGCAGGAAGGACAGCCGACGGTACGCCAGCTGCCGCGCTGCAGGCCAGGGCGGCACTGGCTAGACGAGATGCATCGGCAGCATTCGCACAAACCATTGCCTGCGCCCGGATGCGCCGCAAGGCGCGCAGGCCACGCAGCGGCTTGCGCGCTCGCCCGATAACCCAAGTGGCGGCGACTGCCGCCACAAGCATTGCCGTGACAAGAAGCACGCCCCATGGCCCCTGCCACCACGACGCCGCGGCCGGCGGCGGGAATGGACGTGGTGGCACGATGTCCGCCAGCGCGGATAGACGATCGATCATGAATGCCGCCGGGACGCCCCAATTTCGGCTGCGTGCGGGCGTGAAGGCCATGCCTCTTTGGGCGCTTCACCCTCCCTGCCTGATCTCCGTGCCGCCGTCGTGCGGCCGCCTGCGGCGACCCTCGCGCCCAGCGCGGCACCGAGGGCGTGCAGCATGGATGCACCGTCGTCAGTGGTGTGCAATTCAACCAGCCGCGCCCCGGCGGCCTCAAGCTGATGCAAGCGAGCGGCGGCAGATTGCTGCGCAGCCTGCGCATAGTGCCCTCGCAGCCGCTCATCCGTTTGCAGCCAACCAACCGCTCCAGTGGCCAGGTCCTCGAACCACGCCTGCCCCATCGAGTCAAGCGTGATTTCTGCCGGGTCGCGGATGAACAGCACCAGCACTTCGGCCGCCACGCCCAAGCTCCACAAGGATGAGGCAGCGGATGCGTCGAACCAGGACCAGTCACCCGCCATGACGATCCGTGTGGGCCGAGGGTTGCTGCTGCCCAAGCGCTTCGCCCACGCGGCGAACTGCATCTGGGATTGCCGTGGCGCAGCTCGTGCAAAAGGTGCAGGGGTCGCCAGCAGCGTCTCAACCATCAACCAGTTTGCCAGCCGCCGCACCGCTGGCACGCCGCGGCCAAAGCCTCGCACGTGCAGCCCATCATCCTTCCAAAGACTGCAGGTAATCGCCGTCTGCGCCGACTGCTTGGCCTGCATGCCTGCGGCCAGCTGTACCGCACGCGCGGCTTGCTGTGCCTTGGTTCGCACGCGCGTGCCGAAGGCCATGCTCCCGCGCAAGTCGATCAACCCGTGCCAGGCGCCGGCGTGCTCCTCGTGGTGCAGCTTCACATGGGGCTTGCCGGTACGGGCCATCAATGTCCAGTGCATGCTGCGCAGGTCGTCGCCCGCTTGGTAGGCTCGGCTTTCGACGTAGTCCATCCCGCGCCCGGTAAACACCGACCCTCCCTCGCCCGGGTTACGCCGCCGGGTCGCCAGACTCGGTGGCGCCACTTTCGGGCCCTTGCCTAGCAAGGCGGCGAGCTCGACCCAGTCCTGGGCGCTGAGCAGCGTGAGGGGGCCCGACGCAGGCACCGAGGGCTGTCCCAAGATGTCCCGCAGGGTGCCCAGCGCTTTGCGCAGATTAAGCGGCCTGCCGTGCATGACCGAGGATCAGGCTAGGGTACCGGGATCGCTTGCAGGAGCGCGGCGACCAGATCGTCGGTGCTGAGGCCCTGCAAATCGGCCTCGAGCGCAAGCACGATGCGATGGCGCAACACATCGGGCGCAAGCTCTTGAATGTCGTCGGGCAGTACAAAATCGCGGCCGCGCAAGTAGGCCAGCGCCTGCGCGGCGTGGGCCAGGGCCAAAACGGCGCGCGGAGAGGCGCCAGCCTCGACCATCCCCTGCAGTCGCGGCACATGGGCGCCCGGGGTGCGCGTCGCACGGACCAGTTCGACGATGTAGTGGCGCAGGATCGGGGCCAGATGCACCCGGCGCACGGCATGCCGTGCATCCAGTACAGCAGCCGCGGACACCACTGTCGGCGGAGCCACCGCGTTCGCGGTGGGCGCTAGGTCGCGCGCCATGGACATGTCCAGAATTCGCAGCTCTTCGTCAGCTTGCGGATAGTCCAACACCACGTGCAGCAAGAACCGATCGAGTTGGGCTTCGGGCAGCGGATAGGTGCCTGACTGCTCGAGCGGATTTTGGGTCGCCATCACCAAGAAAAGTGCGGGCAAAGCCCGCGTGACGCCGCCCACGGTGACCTGCCGCTCCTGCATCGCCTCCAGCAGCGCCGACTGCACCTTGGCTGGCGCCCGGTTGATTTCGTCCGCCAGCACAATGTCGTGGAACAGCGGCCCCGGAACGAAGCGCATTGCACCCTCCCCGGGCAAATACACGTCGGTCCCTGTCAGGTCGCCAGGCAGCAGGTCGGGGGTGAACTGGACACGCTGGAATCCCGCGTGAACCGCCTCGGCAAGCGCCTTCACAGCCGTGGTCTTCGCCAGCCCCGGCAACCCCTCCACAAGCAGATGCCCACCCGTCAGGAGCGCGATGACCAAGCGGTCGAGCAGCGCCTGTTGGCCAACGATGGTCTGCGCAAGCTGCGCGCGCAGTGCCGCGATGGCGGCTGGGTCGTGGGGCGTGTTGGTGGCGTGAGCAGACATGGTGAGGGCGAGATGGCCAGAAAACGTCGGTTTTCAGGCGATTTGTCGCCCGACCGGTTGCGCAGATTGGCAGTTTTTACATCATCCGTAAACGATCCAGCCAGCGAATGCGCCGGCAAGCACCACCATCCAAGGAGGAGTCTTCCAGAACGCCAGGGCAGCGAATAGCCCTAGCGCCAGCGCAAAGTCCTGCCGCGTCAATACTGCATTGACCCAAACCGGATCGTAGAGCGCCGCCAGAAGCAGGCCGACCACCGCAGCGTTTAGCCCGGCCAACGCGCCGCGCGCGTACGTGCTGTGGCGCAGACGCTGCCAATAGGGCAGCACCGCGACCACCAGCAAGAATGCGGGCAAAAATATTGCAACCAGCGCCACCGTGGCGCCGACCCAGCCTTGCGGCGGGCGCTGCATGACCGCACCGAGAAATGCGGCGAAACTGAACAAGGGTCCGGGCAGCGCTTGCGCGGCACCGTAGCCCGCAAGGAAATGGGCCTGCGAGACCCATCCGGGCCGCACGATCGCCGTTTGCAACAGGGGCAAAACGACATGCCCGCCACCGAACACAAGCGAAGACACGCGGTCGAAGGCGGCGGCCACTCGCAACACCGGACTGTCCAGGGCCTGCGCCAGTGCCGGCAAGCCCACGAGCAAGGCGAAAAACCCGCCGAGCGCTGCAAGCGCCATGCGATGGCCAAGCGTGCTGTGCACTGCATCCTCGTCACCACCCCGGGCGCCGGCAATTGGAGCGCCGCGAAGCAGAACCAAGCCCATCACGCCGGCGATGATGATCCCGCCGAGCTGGACCCAAGCCCCAGGCTCCAGCAAAACCCAAAGGGCGAAAACCATGGCGATGCCTATGCGCAGCGAATCTGTGCAAAAGCTCTTCGCCATGCCCCACACGGCCTGCGCCACCACGGCCACCGCCACCAGTTTGAGGCCATGCCCAATCCCCAGCGGCACGCTCATGTCCGGGTCATGCAACACAAACGCGAATCCCCACATCAGCAGCGCCGAAGGCAGCGTGAAGCCCAGCCACGCGGCGAGACCGCCCGGCAGGCCGGCGCGCAACAGCCCGATACCGATACCCACCTGGCTACTGGACGGGCCCGGCAGGAACTGACACACCGCCACCAAATCGGCGTAAGCATGCTCGCTCAACCAGCGTCGGCGCGTGACAAACTCCTGTCGAAAATATCCCAAATGCGCGATCGGCCCGCCAAAAGACGACAGTCCCAATCGAAGGAACACCTGAAGAATCGTCCAAGCGGAGGTGCGGTCTCGTGAAATGGTGGTGGCGGTCATTGGCGCACGGATCGGGCCCATCTAGCGGGCTACGCGAATGTTAGCCGCCTTGACTGCTCCCCGGCCTGAAGGCCGAAGATTCCCACTTCACAGAGCCCTGCCCATGCCGCTTTACAGCAACACGGGACTGACAGTCTCTCCATGGGCTGCTACCGCAAGTCCTGCGGCCAATACATTGCGCGCTGCGTTCACGTCGCGATCGTGGCGCGTGCCGCACTCCGGGCACGTCCATTCGCGCACGCTGAGCGGCATCCTGCCTTGCACATGGCCGCAGGCCGAGCAGGTCTTGCTGCTCGGGTACCAGCGGTCAATGCCAATCAGCGTGCGCCCATTCCACTGCGCCTTGTACTCAAGCTGCCTGACGAACTCTGACCAGCCTGCATCGCTGATCGACTTCGCCAAGCAGTGGTTGCGCTGCATGTTCGATACGGACAGCGTCTCGACGGCGATCACTGGGTTTTCGCTGATCAGTCGGGTCGAGAGCTTGTGCAGGAAGTCCCTGCGCGCGTCCGTGATATGCGCATGCAGCGCAGCAACTTTCAACTTCAACTTCGCCCGGTTCTTCGAGCCGAGCTTGGCTCGCGCCAGCCGGCGCTGGCGCACGGCCAGTCGCGCTTCGCAGCGGCGAAAGGCCTTGGGGGATGCGACCTTCTCGCCACTGGAGAGGACCGCGAAGTGGGTGAGCCCCAGGTCGATGCCGACCTGGCCGGATGCAGCCTTCCTGGACGTGACCACGTCGTCGCACAGCAGCGCGGCGAAGTACCGCCCCGCAGTGTCGCGCGAGATGGTCACGGTCGTGAGCTTGGCCGCCTGGGGCAAGGTGCGCGACCAGCGGATGTCCAGCGGCGCGTCCATCTTCGCCAGACGCAACTCGCGCCGGCCCGCGTCCCACCGGAATGCGCTGGTGGTGTACTCGGCCGCCTGCGGCCCGTCCTTGCGCTTGAAGGACGGGTACTGGGCTCGCTTGGCGAAGAAGTTCGAGAACGCGGTGTTCAGGTGCCGCAGCGCCTGCTGCACGGGCACGCTGCTGACTTCGTTCAGCCACGCATGCTCGGGCGTCTTCTTGAGCATGGTCAGCGCGGCGGAGGTTTCGTGGTAGCCCACGCGTCCTGGCGCTGCATCCAGGCGTCGCTGCGCAGGCGCAGCATGTGGTTGTAAGCGAAGCGTGCGCACCCGAAGGTTCGAGCCAGTGCGTCAACTTGCTCGGGCGTCGGGTAGAAGCGAAAGCGATAGGCGCGCTTGGCGGCCCGAATGACCGGAGCGAACTACAACACGACGGCGACCATGGGGTGCGATGTCAGCGCCATGTACAGCGCATCGAGTTGGACGCGACTCGTGGCCCGGATCGTGCATGTACAGCTGAGATAATTGCGCCCGCTCGAGGGTCGCAATTCCATGCTCGAGGGGTCGAAATCGGGTGCATGCTTCAGCACCACCGCGGCCACCGCGTCGGCGAAACCATCGGCGTTGCGCCCCATCACCTTGATGGGAAAGTCGCACGGGTAATGGATCAAACTGTCGCCATCCTGAGCGGATGCAGGCAGGGAGGCGGACTTGAGCTTGGACATGATGGCAATGGGCAGGCTCGAACGAGAGTCCGGAGCATGCGCAAGAGAGAATGTTCGAATTGTCCCCCAGATGGCGACTTGGCGCACCGCAGCGTTCGCATCCCCCGGCGTGTGCCGCCGCGGCAAGGTTCCTGCCTAAGAGGAGTGCAGTTCGGCCCGCTTGGCTGACTGATAGGCGGCGTACAGCGCGGCATACACCGGCCCGGGCAACCCCGCGCCCACCGGTCGGTCGTCAAGCAGGGTCACGGCCAGCACCTCTTTCGTCGCTGACGTGAGGAGGATCTCGTCGGCGCAACGCAGCTCCCACTCCGCCACTGGCCGGCGACGCACCGCCACGCCGCTTGATGCAGCGAGCTCATCCATGAGCGCCACGCGGATGCCCTCAAGCTTGAGGTGATCCATCGGCGGACTCAGAAGTTGGCCGTGTCGCACGACCCAGACATTGGAAGACGATGCCTCGGTGAGCCAACCGTCGCGGATCAGAATGGTTTCCTGTGCGCCCACCTCAGCGGATGCCTGGCGCGCCAAGACACTGCCCAGAAGCGAGATGCTTTTGACGTGCGCGCTCAGCCAGCGCATGTCGGGCAGGGTGACGGCGGATGCACCCTTTTCGCGCAGCCCCGCCTGGACATGCGGGAAGGGAAAACTGTAGGCGAACACGGTGGGCACCGTGTTCGCAGGAAAGGCGTGGTCACGCCGAGCCACGCCGCGCGTCACCTGTATGTAAATGCACTGATCAGCCGGATCGTTGTCGGCGAGCAGTCGCTCCAGCAGCGCGGCCCATTGGTTGCAATCCAGCGGATTTTCCAATCCGACAGCGCCCAGGGAGCGCCCCAGACGGGCAAGGTGCGCGTCCAGGCGAAACGGCCGGCGCGCGTAGGCGGGCACCACCTCGTAGACCCCGTCGCCGAAAATGAATCCACGGTCCAACACGGACACCCGCGCTTCGTCCAGCGGCACAAAGGCGCCGTTGAGATAACACTGCGACGGGCGCATGCCTATGGCGACGGAAAAGCCGGAACGGGAAGGTGATTCAGCGCACCAGGCCGCGACGCGCCGCTTCCAGCGCCGCCTCGGCTCGCGAGGAAATATCAAGCTTGCGGTAAATCTGCTTGACGTAATCGGCCACCGTATGGCGTGAAAGTCCAAGCTGCTGCGCGATTTCCGGCAACGTGTAGCCCTTTCCAACCCGTTGCAGCACTTCGGTTTCGCGATCGGTGAGCACCACTTCGGGCTCCTCAACCATGCCAGGGCGTGCATGACTCTGTGGGCTTAGATAGCGGGCCAAGTCTTGCGTGTCTGCAGGTGGGGCGCCTCCCACGTCCGTCACGCGACGCCCCCACTTCACATCGCCGGAGGCCTGCGCACCGGGCGCTGTTGCCTGGCCGCGGATGGCGGCAAAATGCTGCAGCATGCGGCGAGCCACTGTAGAACTCAGCGGCGGCTCCCCCTCCTGGATGCGCCGCAGCTGCGCCACCAGCTCGATTTCAGGCCGGTCTTTCAACACGTAGCCAAAAGCGCCGGCTTGCAACGCAGGGAACAAGTGGGCGTCGTCGTCAAACATGGTGACAACCACTGCGCGCGCCTGCGGCTGCGCAAGATGCAGTGTGCGCAGCACGTCAAGCCCGCTGCCGTCCGGAAGCCCGAAGTCGATCAGCGCCAACTCGACCGTGCGCGTCCGAATCAGCTTCTCGGCTTGCGCACGAGTGCTGGCCTCACACACAGGGAGCTCAGGCAAGACTTGGCTCAGCAGGCGGGCCATCGCCGTGCGAGACTCGGCGCTGTGTTCGACGATGAGGGTGCAGCGCGGGGCGTGTGTCATGAGGTTGAAGAAGGGCCTGGGGCACAAACCGCTTTCAGACGTATCGCGGGCTGAATTTGTCAACCCGCATTGTAGGGGTCAGCCGGGGCCACCGCCCCGTGCATCGCGATTGAGCCGCATGACGCACAATCACGGATGTGGCGGCCAGCCCGGCGTCAGCCCCCTTTTATGCGGACAGTCTTTGATTCTCAAACACGATTTCTCGCCTGCAGACAATGTGCGCCTCGCCCATCTCTGCGGGCCGCTGGACGAAAACCTGCGGCAGATCGAGATTGCCTTCGATATCGCCATTCGTCGCCGTGCCCAGAATTTCACGCTCGAAGGCGCGCGTGCGCGCTCCGCGCTTGCATTGCTGCAGGCTCTGTGGCTGCGTGCTGATCAAACCCTGAGCCTGGATGACATCCAACTCGAACTGACCCAGGCTGCCCAGGGCCAGGAGCCGAGTCTTCAACCCGCAGCCAACGAGCCGGTGTTGCACACCCGCCGGGCCGGTTTGCACGGCCGCACGGCCCATCAGGCTGAATACATCCGCAACATCCTCGGCCATGACCTGAGCCTGGGTCTGGGGCCTGCCGGCACGGGCAAGACCTTTCTCGCCGTGGCCTGCGCCGTCGATGCGCTGGAGCGCAACGCTGTCGAGCGGCTGGTGCTCACCCGCCCTGCCGTGGAAGCGGGTGAGCGCCTGGGCTTCCTGCCAGGGGACCTGGCGCAGAAGATCGACCCCTATCTGCGACCGCTGTACGACGCGCTCTATGACCTGCTCGGTTTCGAAAGCACGCAAAAGCTGTTTGAGCGCGGCACCATCGAGATCGCCCCGCTGGCTTTCATGCGCGGAAGAACGCTGAACAATGCCTTCATCATCCTTGATGAGGCGCAGAACACGACGCCCGAGCAGATGAAGATGTTCCTGACCCGCATCGGATTCGGCTCGCGGGCAGTCATCACCGGCGATCTGAGCCAGGTCGACCTGCCGCGCGGCGCACAAAGCGGTCTTACACAGGCGGAGCGCATCCTTGACGGCGTGCGTGGCGTAGCCATCACGCGATTTACCACGGTGGACGTGGTGCGCCACCCACTGGTGGCGCGCATCGTTGAAGCGTACGAAAAGGCAGAGGCCAAACCTGCGCAGGTGAGCGCGGCAACAACACCTCCAAAGCGCAGGTCTGCGGCGCGCCGCAGCGCACCGGAGTAACCGCTCGCCATGCGCGCCACAGCCCTCCCATTGCAACTTTCGGTGCAATTTGCAACCCCTGTGCACCGCCCCCTGCTACCCCGCCCGATGCTGCGGCGCTGGGTACGCGCGGCCCTTGGGTGCGGGCCTGATGATGCCACGCTGCGCGAAAGCGCAGGCGCCTTGCCCGCATCGGCGCAGATCACGCTGCGCTTCGTGGATGCAGACGAAGGCCGTGAGTTGAACCGCACCTACCGGCACAAGGATTACGCGACCAACGTACTCACCTTTGACTACCAGCACTGGCCTCCTGCCGCCGACGTAATTCTGTGCGCCGACGTGGTGGCGCGCGAAGCAGCCGCGCAGGGCAAGACGTTGCAGGCGCACTACGCCCATCTGGTGGTGCATGGCGTGCTCCATGCCCTGGGTTGGGATCATGAGCGCCCAACTGACGCCGACCGCATGGAAGGGGCTGAGCGCAAAGCGCTTGCCCTCCTCGGCTTCCCAGATCCCTATGCCACAGCCGATGAGCCGACGGGCGTGGCCGCGGCCACGGGCCGCACCCGCATAAAGAGGGGCAATGCCCAGTGCGGCCTTGCGTCGGGCTCGGCAATCATCGCCGCGACGTGTGAGCCGCGTGGCGACCCGCAGGCGAGCAAAAAGACGCGCAAGCCAAAACCCCCCACCGCCGATGCGTAAGTTGCCCCTGCGACGCGTCGCCACCCTCCTGCTGCCGCTGCTCCTTGGTGCCGCCTTGGCGCAGACCTTTGGCCGTCCCCAGTACGGCTCCTTTTCTGTCGTGATTGTGGCCATTTTCGCGGCACTGCTATGGCGCACGCCGCAGAGCTCCATGCGCGCCCGTGCCAAGCGCGGTGCCTTGATGGGCCTGCTGTTCGGGCTGGGCTGGTTCGCCGGCGGATTATGGTGGCTGTACATCAGCATGGCCGTGTACGGAGGCATGGCGGCGCCGTTGGCCGCGTCCGCCGTGGTGCTGTTTTCGGCGTATCTGGCCCTCTACCCGCTGCTCGCCGGCGCACTGGCTGCTGCGCTTGCGCCACCCGCAACGTCACGCCCTTGGCATGCGGCGCGCGGCGTGGGCGCCGCGCTGGCGTTCGCCGGAGCGTGGACCTTGGCCGAAGTCCTGCGAGGCACCGTATTCACCGGATTCCCCTGGCTGGCGCTGGGCTACGCCCAAGTGGGCAATCCGTTAGCCGGGTATGCGCCGATACTCGGCATGTACGGGGTTGATTTTGCTGCTGCGCTAACCGCCGCACTTTTGGCTGCGCTCACCCAGGTGAGCCTGCGCGGAGCGGCGCTGGCAGCAGGCCTGCTGATCATTCTGGCCGTGGCCGGGCAACAGCTCGCAAACGTGCGCTGGACCCATCCCACGGGACCCCAGTTCACCGTGGCACTTTTGCAAGGCGACGTGCCACAAGGCGAGAAATTCCGCCCCGAGCGTCTGGCCCCGACCCTGAGCCTCTATGGCAACTGGCTCACCACTTTGCGCGCTGACCTCATCGTCACCCCCGAGACCGGGGTGCCCGTTCTTCCTGAAGATTTGCCACCGAGCTATCTTCACACGATTGCCACCGCCCTTAGGTCGCATCACGCCCAGGCCTTGCTCGGCATTCCACTGACGCGCGGGGCCAATCAATACACCAAC
Organism: Thiomonas sp. FB-Cd; assembly: GCF_000733775.1. Taxonomy (NCBI): domain Bacteria; kingdom Pseudomonadati; phylum Pseudomonadota; class Betaproteobacteria; order Burkholderiales; genus Thiomonas; species Thiomonas sp. FB-Cd. Next base: position 706,284 of record NZ_JPOE01000005.1, read on the forward strand.
AGCGTGCTCGGCATTGGCGCCGCGGCCCCGTACCGCTACGACAAGGCGCATCTCGTGCCCTTCGGCGAATTCATCCCCTATGGGTTTCACTGGTTCGTTCGCCTGATGCACATTCCCCTTGGCGATTTTGCGCGCGGCACGTTCCACCAGCCGTCCTTCGCGGTTGACGGCGCCAGGGTGGCGCCCACAATCTGCTACGAGGATCTGTTTGGTGAGCAGTTGGCACAGCGCTTTCGCAACCCTGCGCACGCGCCGAACGTCATCGCCAACCTGACGAATCTTGCGTGGTTCGGCGACACCATTGTGATCCCGCAGCATCTGGAGATCGCCCGTATGCGCTCGCTGGAGTTTCAGCTGCCGACCATCCGCGCGACCAACACGGGAGCAACGGCCATCATCGCCGCAAACGGCCGCGTGCAGGCAATGCTGCCCCCGTTCACTGTGGGTGTTCTCACAGGCCATGTACAGGCGTACGCGGGTCTTACGCCATTCGCCTGGGCTGCGTCGCAATTCGGCTACGCGCCCATCGTGCTCGTATGCCTGCTGGCTCTCGGCGTGGCGATTGCATTGGCCCGAACCCGGGCGCGGTGATCCCCGGCGCGTTGCGTGCTGCGGATCAGACCGATGCTCCTGGGCCGGGGGCCGTGGCTTTCTACAATTCGGGTTTTTCCAGGCGCCATCCATGCCCACCTTCCAACACATCATCCTCACGCTGCAGACGTACTGGGCAAACCAGGGCTGTGCATTGCTGCAACCATACGACATGGAAGTCGGCGCGGGAACCAGCCATACGGCGACGTTTCTGCGCGCCATCGGCCCCGAGCCCTGGAGTGCTGCCTATGTGCAGCCCAGCCGAAGGCCAAAGGACGGTCGTTATGGCGACAACCCCAATCGCCTCCAGCACTACTACCAGTTCCAGGTCGTGCTCAAGCCGGCGCCAAGCAACATCCTCGACCTGTATCTCGGCAGTCTGCAGGCACTGGGGTTTGATTTGAAGGTCAACGATGTCCGCTTCGTCGAGGACGATTGGGAGAACCCCACGCTCGGCGCCTGGGGCCTCGGCTGGGAAGTGTGGCTGAACGGGATGGAGGTCACGCAATTCACCTACTTCCAGCAAGTTGGCGGCATCGACTGCAAGCCGATCACAGGCGAAATTACGTATGGCCTGGAGCGCCTGGCCATGTACCTCCAGGGAGTGCAAAGCGTGTATGACCTGGTATGGACGGAGACCACGGTCGCGGGCGACAACCAGGTGCTGCGCTATGGCGACGTGTTTCACCAAAACGAGGTGGAGCAAAGCACGTACAACTTCGAGCAAAGCGATGTGGCCTTCTTGCTCCAGGCGTTCACTGCGCACGAGAGGCAAGCCCAGCACCTGATGGGCCAGCAACTGGCGCTGCCCGCCTATGAGCAGGTGCTCAAATGCGCCCATACCTTCAATCTTCTTGACGCACGCGGATCCATTTCGGTGACTGAACGCGCGGCGTACATCGGCCGGATCCGCCACCTCGCGCGCGGGGTGGCGCAGGAGTATTTGGGCAGCCGCGCTCGGCTGGGTTTTCCGCTGGCGCCGCGCAACTGGGCGGAAGAAACCGTGAGCGCTCTGGCCCAGAAAAAGGCCGCGTGAGGCGCTGGTCTTGCGCCCCGCGTACCCACATCTGCATGCACGGCATGAAACTGCAAAGCACCCTATGGGAAGGTTTCGCCGCCGCGCACCGTCGGGCCGCGGGCTGCATGGGTCTGCATCGGGGCGTGTCCCAAGTCACGGCGATCATGACTTGGCAAGGCGGCTTAAATGTGCCGGGTGCGCACGCTCACGAAAGGCAAACAGAGCTCCGCAATGCAACGGCCTGCTGCATTCGCGACGACGGGCTCCGGTGATGGCCAGTGCCGCGCCGGACTTCACCAGCCCACCCGCCGTGCGGGCCCTGGACGCCGCCGCCCGTGCATGGCGCTGCGCATTCGTGATCGAATTCCCCTGGCGCGACAACGCTTTGAACGCTAACGCCCACGGCTTGGGCTTTCCACATTGACTCCATGACCCTCCCCAACCTACTCGTCGAGCTTTTTGTCGAAGAACTCCCGCCCAAAGCCCTGTCAGCGCTCGGCACGTCCTTTTGCCGCACCCTCACCGACAGTCTCCAGGCGCAAGGCTTGGCCGAAATCGATGCCGAAGCGACACCTTACAGCAGCCCACGCCGCCTCGCCGCACTCGTGCACCGCGTCCTGCCCAAAGCGCCGGGCAAGATTCTGACGCAAAAGCTCATGCCAGCGTCGGTGGGCCTGGACAGTGTCGGCAAGCCGACTGCAGCTTTGCTGAAAAAGCTTGCCGCCCTGGGTCTTGCCGATGATGCGGTGACGCGTGTTCAGCGCGAAGGCACTGGCAAGGCCGAGACGTTGTTCATCGAAATCTCGACACCGGGCGTGGCACTGGCCGAGGGTCTGCAAAAGGCACTGCTTGAGGCCATCGCGAAGCTTCCCATCCCCAAGATGATGGGCTACCAACTGGCCGACGGCTGGACGACCGTGAAATTCGTCCGACCAGCCCACGGGCTCGTGGCGCTGTACGGCACGCAGGTGGTGCCGGTCCAGGCCTTGGGTTTGCATGCGGGCCGGGAAACGCACGGCCATCGCTTTGAGGCGACCGTCGATCCGATCGTGCTGGCCGATGCCGAAAGCTACGCCACACAGTTGCGCGAGCAAGGCGCCGTGATCGCCAGTTTCGCCGAACGCCGCGATGAGATTGCGCGCCAGCTCCGCGTTTGCGCGCAATCCGCCGGCGACGGGCTTCGCCCCATCGAGGACGCTGCGCTGCTTGACGAAGTCACGGCCCTGGTTGAGCGCCCCAACGTCGTGGTTTGCCAGTTTGAACGCGAGTTTCTCGAAGTGCCGCAGGAATGCCTGATTCTCACAATGAAGGCGAACCAGAAGTACTTTCCATTGCTGGACGGGAGTGGAAAACTGACACACCGGTTCCTCGTCGTCAGCAACATCAGTCCAGCCGATGCGAGCGCTGTGATTCAGGGCAACGAGCGTGTCGTTCGCCCACGCCTGGCCGACGCCAAGTTCTTCTACGACCAGGATCGGAAGAAGCGTCTGGCCGACCGGGCGCAAGCGCTTGGCACGGTGGTGTACCACGCCAAGCTCGGCTCACAGGGCCAGCGGGTGGAACGTGTGAGGGCCATCGTCCGGGGCATCGCAAACCTGCTGCGTTGGCCCGCTGAGCGCAGTGCGCTCGCCGACCGGGCGGCGTTCCTCGCCAAAGCGGACCTTCTCACGGACATGGTGGGCGAATTCCCCGAGCTGCAAGGCATCATGGGCCGCTATTACGCCTTGCATGACAACGAGCCGCCGCTTGTGGCTCAGGCCATCGAAGATCATTACAAACCGCGATTCGCCGGCGATGACTTGCCACGCAGTGAGGTGGGGCTGTGCGTGGCGCTTGCCGACAAGCTGGAGACCCTGGCCGGACTGTTCGGAATCGGCGAGAAACCCAGCGGAGACAAGGATCCGTTCGCACTGCGGCGGCATGCTCTGGGGGTCATTCGCATGTTGACCGAGGGCGGAACGGGCTTTTCTGACTTGGCGCTGCCGGCACTCGTGTCTGTGGCGGTGCAAACGTTTCAGGGCATGCCGGGCTACGCCGATGTGACATCGGACATCGTCGACTTTGTCTACGAACGTTATGCGCAGGCCCTGAAGGACCGCGGCTGCACGACGCAGGAGATCGATTCCGTGTTCTCGCTTCGCGTTCCTCGGTTGCTCGACATTCAGACGCGCATCGAAGCCGTTCGCGCGTTCTGGTCCCTTCCCGAAGCTTCCGAGCTCGCCTCTGCGAACAAGCGCGTCGCCAACATTCTCAAAAAGGCATCCAACGTCGAAAGCCTCGAGGCGAGGCGGCAACATATGTCCGAACCAGCCGAGATTGCTCTGGCCAATGCCCTCGACGATATCGGCCCCAAGGCTGAGGCGGCCTATCGGCGTGGCGACTACAAGCAGGCCCTGCTGATTCTGGCAGGTCTGAAAGCGCCGATTGATGCGTTTTTCGAACATGTGATGGTCAACGTCGAGGATGAAACCACGCGCAACAATCGCATCGCCCTTTTGATGCAACTGCGCGGCGCGATGAACCACGTGGCCGACATCGCACGCTTGGCGTCCTGACTCGTTGCGAGACAATGCAAGCATGAAACTCGTCATCCTCGACCGCGACGGCGTGATCAACGAAGATCGCGACGATTACATCAAGTCCCCGGACGAATGGGTCCCGATCCCAGGCAGTCTGGAAGCCATCGCGCGGCTGCATCGGGAAGGCTGGCGTGTGGCCATCGCGAGCAACCAGTCGGGGATCGGGCGCGGGTTGTTCGACATGGCAACGTTAAACGCCATCCACCTCAAGATGGTCAAGGCGTTGGCCGCCGTGGGTGGGCGTATCGATGCGCTTTTTTTCTGCCCGCATGCGCCCGAGGACCATTGCAGCTGCCGCAAACCCAAGCCCGGCCTGTTCGAAGACATCGCCGCGCGCTATGGACTGGCTGACCTGCGGGATGTGCCCGCTGTGGGTGACACCCTGCGCGACCTCCAGGCGGCTGAACCTCTGGGTTGCACGCTGCATCTGGTGCGCAGCGGCAAAGGTGAGCGTACGCTGGCAGCTGAGACCCTGCCCGAGGGCACGCGCGTGCACGACGACCTCACCGCCTTCGCGCAGTGGTTGCTTGCCCAACCCGCCAAGGTCATGCCATGAGCCGAACCGCATGAAATCACCCGAGCCCGCTTCCGGGCAAACCCCCGCTGATGCGGGCCTGCAGCGGCTCACGCCAGCCCTGTGGCTGCGTTCTGCGGCCTATATGGCATGGCTCATCGGCACGGTGGTGCCCTACGGCACGGCGGCCGTGCTTCTGTCATTGTTCGTGCGCGGCACGCCGCTTTACCGCTTCTGCGTCGGCTGGGTACGCATGGCCTTATGGGGATCGCGCGCCATTTGCGGCATCCGCTCGCGCGTGCAAGGCATGGAAAACCTGCCCGATGGTCCCGTTATCTTGCTGGTCAAGCACCAGTCAGCGTGGGAAACGCTGGCGCTGCCGGTGATGATGCCGCACCCGCTGAGCTTTGTCTTCAAGCGGGAACTGCTCTACGTGCCCTTTTTCGGCTGGGCCCTCGGACGGCTGGACATGGTGCACATCGACCGCAACAAGCGCACCGAGGCATTTGGCCGCGTCGAGCAGCAGGGGGCTGACCTGCTGGCGCGCGGAAACTGGATCATCATGTTTCCCGAAGGCACGCGTACAGCACGCGGCCATCAGGGGAAGTACAAGGCAGGTGGCAGCAAGCTGGCCGTCGTCACCGGCACACCCGTGGTGCCAATCGCCATCACCTCAGGAAAGTGCTGGCCGCGCCAGGCCTTCATCAAGCGCCCGGGCGTCATCGACGTATCCATTGGCCTGCCGATCAGCCCGGTCGGCCGCACCCCGGCTAACCTCATGGCCGAAGTGGAAGCCTGGATTGAGGCCGAAATGCGCAGGCTCGACCCGCAGGCGTACGGCGCAAGCCGTCATGCCGCGCCGAAGACACGCGCGCAACCCTGACTACGCATGACCGACAAGACCGAACCCTTGCGGCAACTGAGCCTGTTTGACGGGGTGGATCTTTTCATCCCGACGCTTGAGCCCGCACAGCCACACCTCCTTGACATAGCCACTGCGCAACCCACGGAGCCACGACCCGTTGCGATTCGGCCAGACGATCGGGGACCAAGCGCAATCGAGCCCGCACCTCCGCCGCTTCGACGCTACGACGACGGCACGCACCGATTCGACTATGTCTTGCGTCGCGCGAGCCGCCGCTCGATCGGTATCCGCATTGACGACCAGGGTATCGTCGTCAGCGCGCCACGCTGGGTGGGCATGGGCCAGGTCCAGGCCATGCTGGCTGACAAAGCCAGTTGGGTCGTGCGCCAGCACGGCTTGCGCGAACAGCGCCGCCATGCTCAGCAGGCTGCGCGCATCGACTGGCGTGACGGCGGCCGCCTGCCCTACCTTGGGCGCTCCCTCACGCTGCGCCTGGGCGCAGAAGGCGGCGACCCTGCACTTTCAGCCTGTGGCTCCGACCTGTGCCTTCCCCTTCCTGCGGATGCCGCTGCGCAGCGCGTGCGCGACACGGTACAAGCGTGGATGCAGCGCGAAGCCATCACCCTGTTCCAGCAACGGGCCATCCATTTCGCCACACGCCTGGGCGTCGAGGTGCAGGCGATCAAGCTGACCTCCGCGTCCACCCGATGGGGAAGCGCCACGGCTTGCGGCGTTTTGCGCCTGCACTGGCGGCTTCTGCACTTCTCCCCGGCCATTGTGGACTACGTCGTGGCCCATGAGGTTGCCCACCTGCGCGAAATGAACCACAGCGCGCGTTTCTGGCAAACCGTGGACGATCTGTTCCCAACGTGGCGGGAAGCGCGCAGCGCGCTTCGCCATAGTTTGCTGCCGCCCTGGTAGCGCCCCCGTGAGCGGCGTTCTGCAACCCGTGCCGCATTTGCCGACAATGTGAGTTTTCCCCGCTGGCGCGCCGCGCCGGCACAACCGGAATTTGCACATGCGTATCCTGCACACCATGCTGCGCGTCGGCGACATGCAGCGCTCCATCGACTTTTACACCCGCGTGCTCGGTATGAAGCTCCTGCGTACGACAGAGCGGCCCGAGCAGAAGTACAGCCTGGCCTTCGTGGGCTATGAGTCCAATCCTCAGCAGGCTGAGATCGAACTGACCTACAACCACGGTGTTCACAACTACGAACTGGGCACGGCCTACGGCCATATTGCGCTTGGCGTGGACGACGCCTATGCAGCGTGCGAGCGCATCAAGGCCTCGGGCGGCAAGGTCACGCGCGAAGCCGGACCAGTGGCAGGCGGCAAGACCGTCATTGCCTTCGTGGAGGACCCCGACGGGTACAAGATTGAACTGATTCAACACGGCACTCACTGATCGTGGGCTCCATCATCGACGCATGGCGCGTTTGCGGGGTGCGAAGTCAACGCAAACGCGCCCCAGGCCCGCACTGGCGAGTGCACGCGATCCAGCGCTCGGGATGCCCGAACAGGCCCGGTGGCTCTGACGCAACCGTGCGATGCTCATGCCTTCCGCGCCGCCGATCATTTGATCAAGTGCGCGAAGGTCACACCGCATTTTGTGCGCGATGAAACCGTCCAATGATGACGACTCCCATGTCCGCCTCGACAAATGGCTGTGGGCCTCGCGCTGGTACAAGACTCGCGCCCTCGCCGCCGAGGCGTGCAACCGCAACCAGGTCTGGCTGCAGGGAGGGCCTGCCAAGCCCTCGCGGGAACCCCACGTGGGGGATCTGCTTGAGCTGCGCCATGAACGGGGGCGATTCACAATCGAAGTGCTTCATCTCTCCAAGCAGCGTCAGTCAGCAAGCGTGGCCCAGACGCTATGGCGCGAAACGCCGGAAAGCCTGCTCGCGCGCGAGCAGGCCGCCGATCTGCGCCGGCTGGGTCCCGAGCCCGAGCATGACCGCCACGGCCGCCCGACCAAGCATGACAGGCGCCAGCTGGACAGACTGCGGGGACACGGTGAACCCTAAGGATGCCAAGCTCCGCATGATGCCGGGGCCCACGCGCCCGTTTCGCCTCCTTGCACAATGATCTCTCGCGCCAGATTGCCCATCAAGCCTGCCCACGCAGCACGGTTCAAACCCCTGACTGGCGTGCGGGTACTGAGCATCGCCCTGAATCTTCCGGGACCGATGGCCCTGGCCCGGCTACGCGCCTTGGGGGCGGAAGTGGACAAAATCGAACCCCCGGCAGGCGATCCCATGCGCAGCATGTGCGCCCCGCTGTATCGCGCAATGCACCAGGGTGTTGTCGTGCATGCGCTGGATCTCAAGAGCGCATCGGGGCAGGCTGGCTTGCAGACGCTGCTTCGACCGAGCGACCTGCTGATTACATCTTTTCGCCCGGCTGCACTTGCCCGTTTGGGCATGGGCACCCGGCATCTGGCGAAGGCGTACCCCCGGCTATCGGTGGTCTCCATCGTCGGCCAAGGCGGACACCAGGCACATGTGCCGGGACACGATTTGACGTACCAAGCCCAAGCCAACCTGCTGGACGGTGCACGGCTTCCCGCCACGCTCCTGGCTGACATGACCGGCGCGCTGCTGACGGTGGAGGCTGCAATGGGCGCGGTCCTGCAATCGCGGCGCGATGGGCGCGGAGTTCGTCTGCAAGTGGCGCTCGCCGACGCAGCCGCCTACGCTGCTGTGCCCCGTCATGCGGGGCTCACGTCCCCGGGCGGCATCCTGGGAGGCGCCCTGCCGGGCTACGCCGTGTATGCCTGTCGCGATGGCTTGGTGGCGATCGCTGCACTGGAGCCTCATTTTGCCGCTGCCTTGGCCCAGACTGCGGGAGGTTCAACGCGCAAGGCGATCGCCCGCTGGTGCAGGGCTCACAATGCGTCCGAGCTTCAAGCCATGGCCATGGCGCGGGACTTGCCGCTCCACGCATGGGTGCACGCCGCGCCTTAATGCATGAACTCTCGCGACATCCGCGTCATCCTTCCACGCTCTCAAGCACGCGGCTTGTCGCGCATCTGGTCAAATGCGCCTTCAGGTCTCGGCGCCGGAACCCGCCTGTGTCGACTGGGCTTGACGGGGACCAAGATTTGCGACAATGCGGGTTTGTGCAAAACCTTGCGCACGCCATAGCGCTCGCGCTTTTCACAATCTCACTTTGAACGGAAGACTCCATGAATCTGATTTCTATCGCGCACGCTCAGGGCGCTGCGGCACAGGCGGGCCCCGAATCCACACTGGTGAGCCTGCTCCCTATCGTGGTGATGTTCGTCATCCTGTATTTCGTGATGATCCGCCCACAGATGAAGCGCCAGAAAGACGTCAAGGCCATGATTGAGGCGCTTGCCAAAGGCGACGAAGTGGTCACAACCGGCGGATTGGTGGGGCGCGTGACGAAAGTTGGTGACAACTACATTAGCCTTGAAGTGGCCGACAAGCTGGAAGTTCAGGTGCAGCGCTCCGCAGTCAGCACCGTCCTACCCAAAGGCAGCGTCAAGCTTGCCTGAAACGGCGACATCGCGCGCTGATTTCACCTGCGTAGCGTGCATCGCGCCCGGCGCAGCTGCCTGCTGCCATTCCACTGATGCCATCACGGCTGGCCTCGGCCGCCTGAGTCCGACATGAACCGTTACCCGCTTTGGAAATACCTCATCATGGCCGCCGTGCTCGTGGTGGGGTTCGTGTATGCGCTGCCCAATTTCTATGGCGAGGCTCCGGCCGTGCAGATCACGTCTGCCCACCCAGGGCGCGACTTGCCAAATGCCACGTTGCTCAACCAAGGCACGCAGGCGCTGAAGGTGGCTGGCATCGAGCCCGTGCGGGGCTTCATCAGCGACTCCACGCTGAATTTCAGCTTCGCGACGACTGAAATACAGCTCAAGGCACGTGACGTCCTGGCCCATGCACTCAATCCCAACCGCGACAACCCGAACTACATCGTGGCGGTCAACCTGCTGAGCCTGTCGCCGGCCTGGCTAACCGGTCTGCACGCATTTCCCATGTACCTGGGCTTGGACCTTCGCGGGGGGGTCCACTTTCTATTGCAGGTGGACATGCAGGCGGCCATCCAGAAAAAGCTGGACTCCATCGATGGCGAGCTGAAGTCCGCGTTGCGCGACAAGGACGTGCGATACACCGAGTTGCACCGCGTTGGCGACACGGTGCAACTCGACTTCCGCGACCCCGAAATGTTTCGCGCGGCGCAGCCCATCGTGAAGGCAGTCGCAGGGGACTCCATCATCACCAGCGAGCCATCGGCAGCCGGCGGCGGCAGCTTCAGCATCAAGCTCAGCCCCCAAACCATCCAGCAAACCGAAACCTACGCCATCAAGCAAAACATCACCACGCTGCACAACCGCATCAATGAACTGGGTGTTGCGGAGCCTGTGATCCAGCAACAGGGATCCGACCGCGTGGTGGTGGAACTGCCTGGCATCCAGGACACGGCGCGCGCGAAGGACATCCTGGGCCGCACCGCGTCACTCGAAGTGCGGATGGTGGACGACAGCCCCGAAGCGCAGGCTGCCCTGGTCAGCGGCGGGCCGGCGCCCGCGGGCGACCAGAAACTCTACGATCGTTCCGGTAACGCACTGATGGTCAAGAAGGACGTGCTGCTCACCGGACAGAACCTCACGGACGCGCAAACCGGCTTTGACCCGCAAAACAACCAGCCCGCCGTGTTTCTCACGCTGGATTCTCGGGGCTCGCGCATCTTCCGTGACGTCACCCGAGCCAACATCGGCAAGCGCACGGCCATGGTGCTGATCGACCGCCACCGCGCGGAGGTTGTGACGGCTCCAGTCATCCGTAGCGAAATCGCTGGCGGCCGCGTGCAGATCTCCGGCAGCATGACAGTGCCCGAAGCCAATGACATTGCGCTGCTGCTGCGCGCCGGTGCTTTGGCCGCGCCCATGCAGATCATCGAGGAGCGCACCGTCGGCCCCAGTCTTGGCCAGCAGAATATCGCGCAAGGCTTCCACTCGGTGACGTGGGGTTTCCTCGCGATCGTCGCGTTCATGTGTGTGTATTACATGCTCTTTGGAGCGGTGTCCTCGATCGCGCTGGCGGTTAATCTCATGCTGCTCATCGCGCTGCTGTCAATGCTGCAGGCCACCCTCACGCTACCAGGCATCGCAGCCATGGCACTGGCGCTGGGCATGGCCATTGACTCGAACGTCTTGATCAACGAGCGCATCCGCGAAGAGTTGCGCAACGGCGCGAACCCTCAGGCGGCCATTGCCACGGGCTATGAGCGGGCCTGGGCGACCATTCTCGACTCCAACGTGACCACGCTGATCGCTGGTCTTGCCCTGCTCATCTTCGGCTCTGGCGCAGTGCGTGGCTTTGCCGTCGTGCACGTCCTGGGCATCCTGACCTCGATGTTCTCGGCCGTGTTCTTCTCGCGCGGATTGGTCAACCTGTGGTACGGACGCAAGCGCAGATTGCAGGCGGTGTCGATCGGGCAGATCTGGAAGCCTGAGGCCGTCGCAGTCAAATCTTCAGCCAAGCGCTGAGCGCCACCACCTGGAGCCACTGATGGAATTTTTCCGCATCCGGCGCGACATCCCGTTTATGCGCTTTGCGCCGGTGTTTAACATCGTCTCGGCGCTGATGTTCGTCGCTGCCGTCTTCTTCATCTTCAACCGTGGGCTGCACCTGTCCATCGAATTCACCGGCGGCACTGTGATGGAGGTTGGCTACCCACAAGCTGCCAATCTCGACAGCATCCGCGGCGACGTGTCGAAACTCGGCTACGGCGACGTTCAGGTGCAAACCTTTGGCAACGCACAGGACGTGGTCATCCGCCTTCCGCTGCGCGAAGGCCAGACGAGCGTGCAGCAAAGCGACAAGGTCCTTGCCGCGCTCAAGTCGACGAATCCGCAAGTGCTGCTGCGCCGGACGGAATTCGTGGGCCCGCAGGTGGGCTCCGAGCTCGCCACGGACGGACTGAAGGCGCTGGCCTTCGTCATCGTCGGCATCATGCTTTACTTGGCCATGCGCTTCGAGTGGAAGTTCTCCGTGGCCGCCATCATCGCCAATCTGCACGACGTGATCATCGTGCTTGGCTTCTTCGCGCTATTCCAATGGGAATTCTCGCTGCCCGTACTCGCTGCAGTGCTGGCCGTGCTCGGCTATTCCGTGAACGAGTCAGTGGTGATATTCGATCGTGTGCGCGAGAACTTCCGCAAATATCGCAAGCACACCACCGTGCAGGTCATCGACAGTGCCATCACCAACACGATCAGCCGGACCATCATCACCCACGGGTCGACTTTGGCCATGGCGTTTTCCATGTTCTTTTTCGGCGGACCGGCGCTGCACTTCTTTGCGCTGGCGCTGATCATCGGCATTTCCATGAGCATCTACAGCTCCGTATTCGTTGCGGCAGCCATCGCCATGTGGCTGGGCGTCAAACGCGAAGACATGCTCAAGTCTGGCCCAGGCCGCCCGAAGAATCCGAACGATCCGAACGCCGGCGCTGTCGTGTAGCACCGGGCAAGCCTTGCTGGGCATGTTCGCGGTAACGATCTCGCTGCAGCGTGCCACAGTGCGCCGTCCTCCTGCCTGAACGGGATGGCGCGCGCCAACACCGGCTTGCAAGTGCCCGCGGTTGTGGGCCCCCGCTGTGCATCATGAACACATGCTCGCGCATTCCCTTTCCTCGCCCGGCCCGACGCGCAGCGTCGCTCAGGCGAAGCCGTCCGTGCAGGAGGGGGTCAAGCGGGCGGTTTTCGCTTGTTGTTCCTCGCCATGCTGGATAAAATACCAGCATGCAACGGCGCAAAGTCACGCTCAAGCTGTATCCCAATGCCGCGCAGATGGCGCGGCTGGAGGCGTGGACGCGGCTGCACTGCGAGTTGTACAACGCGGCGCTCGAAGAACGCATCGATGCCTGGCGCAAGGCCGGCAAGCATGTCTCCTACTACGACCAACAAAACGTCCTACCGCAGATCAAGGCAGATCGGCCTGAGTTCGTGGAGCTCGGCAGTCATGCCTTGCAGCAGACGCTGCGCCGCCTCGACTTGGCCTTCCAGGCGTTCTTTCGCCGCGTCAAAGCGGGGCAGACGCCCGGATTCCCACGGTTCAAGTCAGCGAAGCGGTTCTCGGGCTTTGCCTATCCTGATCCCGCGGGCTGGAAGCTCATGCAGCACGGCGGCCGTGGCGCGACGCTGCGCATCGGCAGTGGCGAGGCTGCCCTGTCCATCCGGGCGCGCGGGCGGCACCGCTTCGGGCCGGATGCCAAGCCCAACGACATCACGCTCACACGCCGCAACAGCCAGTGGTTCGTGTCGGTGACGCTGCGCGTGCCGGACGCCGCCTGTGCACGCCAGCGCACCGAGGAGCAGCGCCGGGGTGTGGACTTCGGCGTCACCGACTGGGCCACGTTCGACGATGGACAGACCATCGCCAACCCACGATGGGTGCGCGAGGAACTGCCGCGCCTTGCCGCCTTGCAGCGCGAACGCGCCAGAAAGCGCAAAGGATCGCTGCGTCACCGCCGCCTTGGCGAGAGCATCGCCCGGCTGCACGATCGCATTGGCAATCTGCGCCGGGACTTCGTGCACAAGGAGACGACCAGGATGGTGCAGCAATACGCGGTCCTGGCAACGGAGCAAATGGCCCCGAAAAATATGAGTCGCAGCGCGAAGGGCACGGTGGAAGCACCGGGCCGCCGCGTGAGGCAGAAGGCCGGGCTCAACCGAGAAATGCTCTCGGCAGCGTTCGGCATGGTGCATCAGATGCTCGCGTACAAAGCGGAAGAAGCTGGCACGCGATTGCATCTGAGCAACACGCGCCAGATCAAACCGTCGCAACGCTGCGCGGCGTGTTGGGAGATCGTGCCCAAGACGTTGGCGCAGCGTGTGCATGTGTGCCCGCACTGCGGGCACACGGCGCCGCGCGACCAGAACAGCGCGTTGGTGGTGCTCATCGACGCAAACACGCCTGGAACGGGCGTGGCGGCGAGACCCAAACCTCTGCCACGGCAACGTGGCAAGTCCAGGTCCTTGACCCGCGAAACCCCCGCGACAACGCCATGCGTTTAGCGGCGGGAGAGTTCATGCACCTGCCAATCAACCTGGCTAAGTCCTTGATGCCGTGATTGGTGGCGCCTTGGAAAGTATCCGGAATCCAGTGCCTGATTCCAGGCGCCCTCTTTTGTCAGCGAACATAATGCGTGGCGTCAGTAGAACGTGAACGTCAGTGAAGAGTTGTTGATGACGTTGTAAGCGTTCGTGTAATCGCCTTGCACATTCGACGCCGTAAGGTTCCACGTCAACAGGTTGTTGGCATTCGGGTCGTCAGTCGACGCCGGCGCAGCGACAAGGTACTCTTGCACGCCCTTCAGCGCCTTGTCGTACGCGTCACCCGCAACCGGGGCGGCGTTGATGTTCAACCCGCCCAGCTGGAATTCGGCCGCAACCTTGGTGGACGCCGCTGCATAGTTCGCCAGCGTCAGACCGCTATTGGGCGTGATCATGGCCGTGGCTATGGTCGTCAGCGGCGTGACCACCGCGTCAACCGTGCCGCCACCACCAATGTTGACCAAGGCTTGCAGACTCGCGTTGGTGCTGGTGAGGTTGGCCAGCGATGCCGTGCCGCTCGCCACATTGGGATAGGTTCCCCCTGTGACCTGAATCAGTACGGGGCCGTAAAAACTCGTCAGATTGACGGAAAAATTGCCGTTCGCATCCGTGGGAATGCAACTGCTCGTCAACAGGGTCCCCGTGTTGGTCGCCGGCGAAATGGTGGTGTTGAGAGGATTGCCCAATCCGCCTGTGACGGCGTAGAGACACACGTTACCCGTGCCATTGCCGTTCACCGGCTGGGCCGCGCCCATCAACACATGGCCGCTCAGGATGGACCCCTCATAGCTGGTGCTGGTCCCACCCCCGCCGCATGCGGCGAGCAGAAGGGTTAGGGGAAGCGCCGCGCCCAAGGCAGCGCGGCTGTATTTCCGAGGCATGAGGTATTTCTCCAGGGGCAGCTGAGATGTACACAAGGCCGTAAGGCAAGCCGGTCCTTGTGCGTACGGGTGCGAGTCAGTGAACCACGCGGTCGTCGGCCTCGACGAAGAGTTCATCGAGAATGAGCGCATCGGGTTCTTCGTCGAGGCGCCAAAAGACCATCAGGACGATGGTCTTAAGCTGCTCCAGTGGCAATTGCTTGATCCCGGTGGCAAGCGCACGCTCCACCACGATTTCGCGAAGGTGAGGCTTGAGCGTGCCAGCGGACTCCAGGAAATTCAAATATCCCACCGCGTCCACGCCAAGGCAATCCAGCTCTTGCGCCGCGTACAGCCGGATGGAGTTTTCACTGGGCGTGCCGACCGTGTAGCTTCCCGCCACCGATTGCTCCAAGCCACGCAGCCAATCGAGGGCGTCACTGATCTCCTCGGTTTCAAAGCCAGCCGCACTCAACTTGCGCGAGAGCTGGCCAAGCTCCGGGCAGGCCTCCGGATGCCAATAGGTTTCGTACACGTACATGAGGATATCGAACATGGTTTCATTTTATGCACAAGACTGTGCCCGGCGCGCCAACAGGACCAATTGGGCCAAATCCGCAGCCTATCCACAACGCATCGACCGTGATGCAAGCAGGCCAAACCGTGCGGCCGTCGGGGCACGAGCACCCAAGCGCGCGCCCCTGGACCGGCCCGGCAGGCCGCGAGCTTTCTGCGCGGCTGGATGGTCATGCCGGCAGGTCGCGATCGCGCAATGCACGGAAATGGGGAAGAGATTGGCGGCCCTGTCGGGCTTCCCCGCGTGCAGAGACTTGACCCGGTGCGCAATGAACTCTCCCGCCACTAAGCGCCTGACGGCGCTGTAGTGGGGGTTTCGCGGGTCACAGACCTGGACTTGCCCCGTTGCCGGGGCCGAGGTTTGGGTCTCGCCGCCACGCCCGTCCCAGGCGTGTCCTGCGTATTGAACGCGTCGATGAGCACCACCAACGCGCTGTTGCGGTCGCGCGGGGCCGTGTGCCCGCAGTGCGGGCACACATGCACACGCTGCGCCAACGTCTTGGGAACGAGTTCCCAGCACGCCGAGCAGCGCTGCGACGGTTTGAGCTGGCGCGTATGGCTCAGATGCAGGCGCGTACCAGCTTCTTCCGCTTTGTACGCCAGCATCGCATGCGCCATGCCGAACCCCGCCGAGAGCATCTCGCGGTTGAGTCCGGCCTTCTGCCGCACACGACGGCCCGGCGCATCCACCGTGCCCTTCGCGCTGCGACTCATGGTCTTCGGAGCCAGTTGCTCCGTGGCGATCACGGCGCAACTTTGCACCATCTTGGTTGTTTCCTTGTGCACGAAGTCCCGGCGCAGATTGACGATGCGATCATGCAGCACCGCGATGCCGCGGCTCAATCGCTTGTATCGCACGGAGCCCTTGCGTTTGCGTGCACGCTCGCGCTGCAACGCGGCCAAGCGAGGCAGTTCGGTGCGCACCCAGCGCGGGTTCGCGATGGGCGGACCCGCGTCAAATGTGGCCCAGTCGTTGATCCCGAAATCCACGCCACGCCGCATGTCAGCGGTGCGCTCGCGCGCACAGGCCGCATCGGGCACGCGCAGCGTCACCGACACAAACCACTGACCGTTGCGGCGTGTCAGGGTGATGTCGTTGGGCTTGGCCTCACCCCCGAAGCGGTGCCGTCCGCGCGCCCGGATGGACAGGGCCGCATCGCCACTGCCGATGCGCAGGGTTGCGCCACGGCCGCCATGCTGCATGAGCTTCCAGCCAGCCGGATCGGGATAGGCGAAGCCGGAGAACCGCATGCTGGATTTGAATCGCGGAAAGCCGGGCGTCTGCCCCGCCTTGACGCGACGAAAGAATGCGGCAAAGGCCAGATCGAGCCGCCGCAGCGTCTGCTGCAAGGCATGACTGCCAAGCGCGATGAACTCGGGCCGATCGACCTTGATCTGAGGCAGGACGTTCTGCTGCTCGTAGTAGGAGATCGATTTACCCGCCTTGCGCCAGGCGTCGATGCGCTCTTCGAGCGCCGCGTTGTACAGCTCGCAGTGCAGTCGCGTCCACGCATCCAGCTGCGCCATCTGCGCGGCATTGGGATACAGCTTGAGCGTGACCTTGCGCCGTTGCATGCTGGCATTTTATCCAGCCAAAGACGGGACAACAAGTGCAAACCGCCCGCTTGACCCCCTCCTGCCCGGACGGCTTCGCCTGGGTGACGCTGCGCGTCAGGCCGGGCCAGGAAGGGAAATGCGCGGGCATGTGTTCAGGCACCCTTGCGAAGCAGCAACCCACCGAAGCGACTGCGCCCGAGGTCACGCATGCGCAGCGCCGCAGCAATCCCCGTGCTTCCCGCGCAAGCCGTGGCCGCAATGGCCGTGCAAGCGGGCGGTGCGGGCGCTGCCGCGCCGGCAACCAGTACGCGAGCGCGGCACCGCCAATTGCCAGATGACTGGTCGGTCAGGGTGACGTGACGTGGTCGGCTACCGCCACGGGCTCACTCGACGCCAGCACCAAGCCATACGCCACGTGATGGAAGGTGCGAAAGACCATTAAAAGGCCAACGCGCCGCGCGGGAATTTCGATCATCGGCTTACCTTCGACTGTGGTGTCCCGCACTTCGCGCGGCGCTTGCAGAATGGCAAGCACGTCGCCCCGCTCCAATCCATCCTCGGCACCGCGGTTGAGCGCCACCACACTGTTTTTGCCCGCCAGCTGCAAATCGCCGTAGATGGAAACAATCTGCGCGTCCATGGGCTTGGCGGGCGCGTGCGGCGTGAAGTTGAGGTATTGACGCGGGGGCGTGGCGATGAGCCGGTCGCCGACGCCCATCTCGCGGATGGTCGAGAGCACGCGTACCGTGGCCACCCCATCCTTGCCCTGTGGCGGACGAATCAACTCGACCGAGCCCAGATAATCGGACTCGTAGGCGATGATTTTCTTGGTGGCGGGGTCATGCAGCGGCCGCCCGGGGCGGTAGACGTCGAAGCGTTCGGTCGCACCCAGAGGGCCGCGCACGTAGGCACGATCCCCGGGTGAGAGCATGACGTGGCCCGGCGCCACCGCCACGATCCGCGGCGACTGCTCGAGCTCATCGGGTTCGACGATCAGGGGGCGCGTGAGGAAAGGGCCGATCAGCGCAGGGTCCAGGGCGGGGATGCCCGAGGGTGGCAGCTTCTCGCTGATCACGCCGGGCTCAAGCTTGACGGTCGGCATGCCGCCTTCGCCTTGCCCGTTGTCCAAACCAAGCCGCGCACGGCCATTCTCGACTGTCAGCACCAGCACCTGGCCAGGAAAAATCCAGTGCGGGTTGCGGATCTGGGCCATGTTCATGCCCCAGAGTTGCGGCCAATTCCATGGCCTTTTCAAATACATCCCGGAGATTCCCCACAGCGTGTCGCCACGCTTGATCGTGTAGCGCTGCGGCGCACCGGCCGCCAGTTCGGACGCTGGCACGCCCTGCTGCGCAGCCAATTCGGCCTGTGCGCGCTGCGGCGACGCCACCGGATAGTTCGGCAACCCCTTGATGGAAGGTGCAGAAGCCGCCGGCTGCACGACCCCGGTCTGCGCCAGCGCCGCCCCCGCCCACAGCAGAAGACCTGCTGCGGCAAGGTGGTTGATGAGCTTGCATTGCATGAATCCGCCCCCAAGAAGAAAATATTGGTAATCGCAAACGACGTGGCTGGCAAACTGCGGCTTCATCGCCGAAGCTTCTGAATCGCGATGAAGGATCTTGGCACTGCGCAAGACTTCAAAGCCTTGTTACATTGTCTCCACAAGGTTGTGTTGCCGCAATGAAAAATGCTGTTTGCCCGCCGATGCAGTTGCATGAATGCTGCGCATGGCCCCTTAAGCACCCATAACGGGGCCTGGCGCTGCACGGAGTCCTCAATGCCCCAACTTGCCATTCTTCAATATCCCGACCCGCGCCTTTACAAGGTGGCCAAACCCGTCTCCGAGGTGGATGATCGCGTGCGCGCGCTGTTGGCGGATCTGTTCGAAACCATGTATGCAGCCAAGGGCGTCGGCCTCGCGGCCACCCAGGCCGATATCCACGAGCGCATCATCGTGGCCGACGTCTCGGAAGAGCGCAATCAGCCTCTCGTGCTGATCAACCCGGAACTCATCGAGCGCAGTAGCGACCGCAAGGAATGGGAAGAGGGCTGCCTGTCTTTGCCCGGCATCTACGACAAGGTCACGCGTCCCGACCGCATCCGTGTGCGCGCGCTCAACGCCCAAGGCGAAGTGTTTGAGCTGGAAGCTGATGGATTGCTCGCGGTGTGCATCCAGCATGAGATGGATCACCTTACCGGGAAGGTCTTCGTCGACTACCTCTCGCCGCTCAAGCGCAACCGCATCAAATCACGCATGCTCAAGCGCCAACGCGAAGCGGCCTGAGCAGGACAGCCCCTTTGCAAGGCTCCAGCTTGCACCCCGCCCCCTCCCTCGCGGCGCCGCCGCTGTCCATCG
The DNA here is from genome assembly GCF_000733775.1 of Thiomonas sp. FB-Cd. Lineage (NCBI taxonomy): Bacteria > Pseudomonadati > Pseudomonadota > Betaproteobacteria > Burkholderiales > Thiomonas > Thiomonas sp. FB-Cd. The sequence continues at coordinate 725,298 of NZ_JPOE01000005.1, forward strand.
GGGTCGCGTTCGCGGGCACCCCGGACTTCGCTGCAGTCGCACTGCGCGCGCTGCTGGCCGCAGGGGTGAACGTGCCCCTCGTTTTGACCCAGCCTGACCGGCCCGCAGGCCGGGGCCTGCATCTGCAGCCCAGCAGCGTCAAACAGGTTGCCCTGGATCATGGCTTGTCCGTTGCACAGCCGCGCGGACTGCGCCTGGACGGGCGCTGGCCCGAGGATGCGGCCTTGGCCCGCGCTGCCTTGGAGCAAGCGGCACCCGACGTGCTGGTGGTGGCCGCCTACGGGCTCATCCTTCCGCAGTGGGTGTTGGACCTGCCGCGCCTTGGCTGCGTCAACATCCACGCCTCGCTGCTGCCGCGCTGGCGCGGTGCGGCGCCCATCCACCGCGCGATTGAAGCGGGCGACGCCACCACAGGCATCAGCATCATGCGCATGGATGCGGGGCTGGATACGGGGCCGATTTACCGCATGCAGGAGTTGCCCATCGCCGCAACGGAAACCACCGCCAGCCTGCATGACAAGCTGGCCGCACTAGGCAGCGAGCTGTTGCTGCAAACCCTGGCAGCTCTGCAAGCGGACATCGCCGAGCCCACCTCGCAGGCCGTGGAGGACATCACTTACGCCGCGAAGATCGACAAGGCCGAATCCTGGCTTGACTGGGCGCGGCCGGCTACCGAGCTTGAACGCCGCATCCGCGCGTTTCAGCCCACGCCGGGCACACAGTCCCGGCTGGGTGCGCTGACACTGAAAATTCTTGCAGCACGCCTGGGCAGCGCTGCGCAAGCCGGGCAGCCAGCGGGAACCATCCTGGCTGTCGGCCCCGCAGGGGTCGAGGTGGCCTGCGGCGAGGGAACCCTGGTGTTGACCCGCCTGCAAAGGCCAGGAGGAAAACCGCTGGACATCGGACCCTTTGTGCTCAGCCACCCCCTGTTGCCAGGCCAACGCCTTGATTCAGGCCCCCCTGCCAAAGCAATTGCCTGAAGCTGCCGCAAAGCGGCGCGCTTGAACTTTTGACAACTGGCACAATCTACTGATTGTTTCAAGACGTAAACAGGAGGCCGGTGTGTTCAATTTGCTCAAGACCGCTGTGTTGATGGCAGCGATTACTGCGCTGTTCATGGTGATCGGCTCGTTCATTGGCGGCAGGCAAGGGATGATGCTGGCCCTGTTGTTCGCGCTGGCGATGAATTTCTTCAGTTACTGGTTCTCGGACAAACTCGTGCTGCGCATGTACAACGCGCAGGAAGTGGACGAGCACAGTGCACCGCAGTTCTTTCGCATGGTGCAGGAACTGGCCCAGCGCGCTGGACTGCCGATGCCGCGCGTGTACGTCATCCAAGAAGACGCCCCCAATGCCTTCGCGACCGGGCGCAACCCTGAACACGCTGCCGTGGCAGCCACCACCGGCATCATGCGCGTTCTGTCCGAGCGCGAATTGCGTGGCGTCATGGCCCATGAACTCACGCACGTCAAGCACCGCGACATCCTCATCTCGACCATCAGCGCCACAATGGCCGGCGCGATTTCAGCGCTCGCCAATTTCGCCATGTTCTTTGGCGGGCGTGATGAAAACGGGCGCCCGGTGAGCCCGCTCGCAGGCATTGCGCTGGCGCTTCTGGCGCCGCTGGCAGCCAGCCTGATTCAGATGGCCATCTCGCGTGCCCGCGAATTTGAGGCAGACCGTGGCGGCGCCGAAATCTCCGGTGACCCCGAAGCTCTGGCCTCGGCGCTTCGCAAGATCGAGGCGGTGGTTCGCGGCGTCACGTTCCAGACTGCCGAGGAACACCCGGCCACGGCGCAGATGATGATCCTCAATCCGCTGCACGCCGGCGGCATCGGAAAGCTGTTCTCCACGCATCCGCCGACCGAGGAACGCGTGCTGCAGCTTGAGCATATTGCACAGAGCATGCGGAGCGGACAATACCCAAAACCGGGTCTTTGAAGCTTGGCCCAGGCACTGCGGCGGCCGCAGTCGCCTGCAGCCATGCAACGCAGGGATGAACTCTCCCGCCACTAAGCGCCTGACGGCGCTGTAGTGGGGGTTTCGCGGGTCACGGACCTGGACTTGCCCGTTGCCGGGTCAGAGGTTTGGGTCTCGCCGCCACGCCCGTCCCAGGCGTGTCTTGCGTGTTGAATGCGTCGATGAGCACCACCAACGCGCTGTTGCGGTCGCGGGGGGCCGTGTGCCCGCAGTGCGGGCAGACATGCATGCGGTCTGCGAGCGTCTTGGGCGCGATCTCCCAACACGCCGCGCAGCGCTGCGACGGTTTGAGTTGGCGCGTGTTGCTCAGGTGCAGTCGCGTACCAGCTTCTTCCGCTTTGTACGTGAGCATCTGATGCGCCATGCCGAACCCCGCCGAGAGAATCTCCCGATTGAGCCCGGCCTTCTGCCGCACACGACGGCCCGGCGCTTCCACCGTGCCTTTCGCGCTGCGACTCATGGTCTTCGGAGTCAGTTGCTCCGTGGCCAGGACGGCGCATTGCTGCACCAGCCTGGTTGTTGCCTTGTGCACGAAGTCCCGGCGCAGATTGGAAATCCCGTCATGCAGCCGCGCGATGCCATGGCCAAGCCGCTTGTGCCGCACGGAACCTTTGCGTTTGCGGGCGCGCTGGCGCTGCAGCGCTGCAAGGCGGGGCAGTTCCTCGCGCACCCAGCGCGGGTTCGCGATGGGCGGACCCGCATCGAATGTGGCCCAGTCGTTGATCCCGAAATCCACGCCACGGCGCATGTCGGCGGTTCGCTCGCGCGCACACGCCGCGTCGGGTACGCACAGCGTCACCGACACAAACCACTGACCGTTCCTGCGCGTGAGCGTGATGTCGTTGGGTTTGGCATCCGGCCCGAAGCGGTGCCGTCCGCGCGCCCGGATGGACAGGGCGGCCTCGCCACTGCCGATGCGCAGGGTTGCGCCGCTGCCGCCATGCTGCATGAGCTTCCAGCCAGCCGGATCGGGATAGGCGAAGCCGGAGAACCGCATGCTGGATTTGAATCGCGGAAAGCCGGGCGTCTGCCCCGCCTTGACGCGACGAAAGAATGCGGCAAAGGCCAGATCGAGCCGCCGCAGCGTCTGCTGCAAGGCATGACTGCCAAGCGCGATGAACTCGGGCCGATCGACCTTGATCTGAGGCAGGACGTTCTGCTGGTCGTAGTAGCTGATCGACTTGCCGGCCTTGCGCCAGGCGTCGATGCGCTCTTCCAGTGCCGCGTTGTACAACTCGCAGTGCAGTCGTGTCCATGTCTCAAGCTTTTGGGCTTGAGCGGCATTGGGATACAGCTTGAGCGTGACTTTGCGCCGTTGCATGCTGGTATTTTATCCAGCTATCGACGGAACAACAAGCGAAACCCGCCCGCTTGACCCCCTCCTGCCCGGACGGCTTCGCCTAAGCGACGCTGTGCGTCGGGCCGGGCTAGGAAGGGGAATGCGCGAGCATATGTTCAGCGACGCCGGGGAAAGGCGCCCTCAAGCGCGCTGTCGATGATCAGCCCCGCGGCGCTATACAGCAGCGAGCCGATGATCGCCGCGCCGAAATTGCGCACGTGAAAGCCATCGCTCAGGCCTGACGCGGCATAGAACATCAATGCGTTGATGATGAAAAAGAAAAACCCGAGCGTAAGCACCGTGATCGGCAAGGTGAGAATGAACAGCACCGGACGCACCAAGGCATTGAGCAAGCCAATGATCAATGCTGCCCACATCGCCGCCGCGAACCCCGCCACCTGCACGCCACTGTAGAGGTACGTCAGCGCCATCAGGGCTGTGGCTGACAGAAGCCATTTTGCAAGAAGCTTCAGCATTGCGTGCCAGGCCTCAGATACGTCGCGCCAACTCGGCTGCCTTGCCCGTGTAGCTGCCAGGCGTGAGCTCCAAAAGCCGCGTCTTGTCGGCTTCGGGAAGGGGCAAGGTCGCGATAAATTCGCGCAGAACTTGGCGCGTGATCGGCTTGCCCCGGGTCAGATCCTTCAACTGTTCATAGGGGTTAGGCAGTCCGTAGCGGCGCATCACGGTCTGCACAGGCTCGGCCAGCACTTCCCACGCCGCCTCCAGATCCTCGGCCAGGCGCTGCGGGTTTGGTTCAAGCTTGTCCAGTCCGCGTTGCAAGCTGTCATAGGCCAGCAGGCCGTAGCCCAGCGCGACGCCCATATTGCGCAGCACGGTGGAGTCGGTGAGATCACGCTGGAAGCGTGACAGGGGAAGTTTGTCACTCAGATGGCGCAGCAGGGCATTGGCCAAGCCAAGGTTGCCTTCGGAATTTTCGAAGTCGATGGGGTTGACCTTGTGCGGCATGGTCGAGGAGCCAATCTCACCGGCTTTGGTGCGCTGTTTGAAATAGCCCCAGGAGATGTAGCCCCAGATGTCGCGGTTCAGGTCCAGCAGCACGGTATTGGCGCGCGCAACGGCATCGAAGAGTTCAGCCATCGCGTCGTGCGGCTCGATCTGAATGGTGTAGGGATTGAAGCGAAGGCGCAGCTGCTGCTCCACGACACGACGCGCAATCGCCTCCCAGTCCACGTCCGGATACGCCGCCAGGTGGGCGTTGTAGTTGCCCACCGCGCCGTTCATCTTTGCCGTCAGCTCCACTGCCGCAATTTGCGCGATGGCGCGTTCCAGCCGCGCGGCCACGTTGGCCATTTCCTTGCCCAGCGTGGTTGGGCTGGCATTCTGCCCGTGAGTGCGCGACAGCATGGACGCGTCGGCCAGTTCATGCGCCAGCGATTTCAGGCGCGCGAGGATCGCGCGCAGCGCCGGCAGCACGACCTGTTCGCGCGCACCGCTGAGCATCAGTCCATGCGCGGTGTTGTTGATGTCTTCCGACGTGCACGCAAAGTGCACAAATTCACTCGAACGCGCGAGCTCGGGCCAAGCGTTCAGCCGCTCCTTGATCCAATACTCCACGGCCTTGACGTCGTGGTTGGTCACGCGTTCGATCGCTTTGATGGCCTGCGCATCGACCTCGGTAAAACCGTGGGCCACCGCACGCAGCTCGCTCTGGATGGCTGGTGCAATCGGCGGCAGCTCGGGCAACCCGGCCTGCGACAACGCGATCAGCCATTCGATTTCCACCTCGACACGGCAGCGCATCAGCGCCGCTTCGGACAGATGCTGGCGCAAGGCGTCCACCTTGGCAGCGTAACGCCCGTCAAGCGGCGACAGCGCTGAAAGCATGGAGGGGCTGGGCGGCGTGGAAGACATGGATTCGGTTTGCATGGCTACATTGTAGGAAGCCCATGCACTGCCCTTGCTCGGGCGCGTGGCGGATCGCCCGCAACACAGCCTCGCCTTATACTCATTCGGCAAATTGCCTACTTCCATGGTCATGAAACTCATCGGTTCGCCCACCAGCCCTTATGTGCGCAAGGTTCGCGTCGTCCTGGCGGAAAAGAAGATCGAATACAAATTCGTCGAGGACAACGTCTGGGGCGCCGGCACGCAAATCCAGAACTTCAATCCGCTCGGCAAGGTTCCCTGCCTGGTCATGGAGGATGGCAGCGTGATTTATGACTCGCGCGTCATCGTGGAGTACCTCGACACATTAACCCCTGTGGGCAAGCTGATTCCCGGCACCGGCCGTGAGCGTGCCGAGGTGCGAACGTGGGAAGCGCTGGCTGACGGCATGATGGATGCGACGGCAACTGCGCGCCTGGAGCAGACGTGGCCTGGACGCATGGAGGCTGAGCGCAGCCAGGCCTGGATCGACCGCCAGCTCGGCAAAGTCCACGCAGCCCTCAAGGCAGCGTCGGTCGGTTTGGGCGATGCGCCCTGGTTATGCGGCACCCACCTGACGCTTGCCGACATCGCGGTGGCCTCCGCCCTTGGCTATGTGGAGTTTCGCTACCCGGATATTGCCTGGAAGCAGGATTACCCGAACCTGTCCAAGCTGTACGACAAGCTCATGCAACGCGCCTCCTTCAAGGACACCGTGCCGCCAGCGGCATGAACCAGTCCTCGGGGCATGGCCGCATTGCCCCGCGCCCTGAGCTGCGGGGCGATCCCCCACATCGCCCGGAGAATCGGCGCAGCGCTGCTCGCTGAGGCCGGCGCCGACTTGCGTATCCCCTCGCTTGGGCCGTGATGGGCAAAGGAAAGGGCGTTCCTGGAGCCGCCTTCCGGCACACTTATGGTTTGAGCGCGCCCAGCCTCAACTGCATACCTGCCAGGGCATGATGGGCCGCGGCCATGCGCACGGCCTGCCGGTCCCCGGGCCAGACCACGGATTCGGCTTCGCCGTGCACGCCCTGCCCCTGGCGCCAGGCCCAGCCGAACCAGACAAGGCCAACCGGCTTATCAGGCGAGCCGCCGCCCGGGCCGGCAATGCCCGTAACGGCCAGCGCCGCTTGCACGGGCGCATGGGCAAGCACGCCCTGCGCCATGGCCAGCGCCACTTCGCGGCTGACGGCCCCATGCGCGGCAAGCAGGGCTTCGGGCACCCCCAGCAACTCGGTTTTTGATTGGTTGCTGTAGGTCACGAAACCGCGCTCAAACCACTCGCTCGAGCCCGCGATGCTGGTCATTGCGGCCGCGACCAGACCGCCGGTGCACGACTCGGCGCAGCCGAGCATCCAGCCGCGGCCAAGGAGGTTGCCTCGCAGCGCCACGGCGCTGCTGACCAGATCTTGCCACGCAGGCTCAGCCGCGATGTCTGCCGGTCTCATGGCAACAGCCGCAGGGCACCGAGCACTACGGCCAGAGTCAGCAGTGCAGCAACCAGATCGTCAACCATGATGCCCAGGCCACCTTTGACATGCCGATCGGCCCAACCCACGGGTCCGCGCTTGACGGCGTCGAAGACGCGGAACAGGGCGAAACCAAGGGCCTGCACCCACCACGCGGCGGGCGTGTGGGGCGCAGGCTGCAGCATCCAAAGCACCAGCCAGATCGCGACAATCTCGTCCCACACCACGGGCGACGGATCATCGGTCTGCAAGGCGCGCGCCGTGCGCCCGCACACCCAGATGCCCAAAAGAAAACTGGCCAACAGCACCAACCCCCAGGCTTGCGGCGGCAACAGTCGCGCCAGGACCAGGTAGCTCGCCCATCCGAAAACGCTTCCTGCCGTGCCTGGCGCAACGGGCGAGAGCCCCGAGCCGAAACCCAGAGCGATGAGATGCACGGGATTGCGCAGCGCAAAGCGCCAGTCGCAGCGGTGCGCGGTCGGTTGAGGCGTCGTGGTGTTCATGGCGAGCGGAAATGGTCAAATGCAGCGTAATGCGCGGCAACCACCCGACCCTGCGCATCGTGCAGGGCCAAGCCATGCGCGGCGGTGATCTGACCAATGCATGCCACAGGGGTGTGCGCCGCTTGGGCTGCGGCTAGCACGGCTTCGCGCTGCTGCGCTGGCGCGGTAAACAGCAACTCGTAATCGTCCCCGCCCGCGAGCTGGCACATCCGGCGACGCTCGACGGGCTGCGCACGCAACGCGGGGCTTGCGGGAACGTCATCCACGGCGATGTGGGCGCCCACGCGGCTTGCATGAAGCACATGCCCTAGGTCGCCAAGCAATCCGTCCGAGACATCGATCGCGGCACGCGCAATCCCGCGCAGCGCAAGCCCCAGGGCCACGCGTGGTGAGGGTCGGTCCAAACGGGCGCGCACCCTGTCGAAGTCCTTGGCTGCCAAGTGCCACTCGCCCCGGATGCTTCCCAGGGCCAGCCGCGCGTCACCGGGCGTCCCCGAAACCCAGATCGAATCGCCCTCACGCGCCGCATCGCGCCGCAGAGCGCTGGGCGGCGGCACCAAACCCATCACCGTGAGGCACAGATTCAGCGGGCCCTTGGTGGTATCGCCGCCAACGAGCTCGATGCCGTGCGTGTCGGCCAGCGCCAGCAATCCCGCGCTGAACGCCCCAAGCCAGGCTGCGTCGGCCTTGGGCAGCGCCAAGGCCAGGGTGAACGCCAGGGGCTCGGCGCCCATGGCGGCCAGGTCCGAAAGGTTCACGGCCAGCGCCTTATGGCCCAGATCCCGGGGGTCCGCGCCAGGCAAGAAATGGCGGCCTTCGACCAACATGTCGGTGGACACGGCAAGCTGCTGGCCCGCTGGGACGTCAAGCAGGGCGCAGTCGTCACCCACACCGAGGGCTGCGCGCACCGGCGGACGCGTGAAGTAGCGCGCAATGAGATCGAATTCGCCGAGGCTTGTGCTCATGTATCTATTGTCGCTGGGGTGCGGCGCACCGGGTTTGCGCGCGCAATGCGCATGGAAGTTCGACCAAGTGAGAAGGCGATTGCCCGACGATTACGGCCTAGAATCGTTTGCCATCTGTCAAGAAATCTTCCGGTTTTTGGAGCCCCCCCCATGTCCACCCCTGATGCCAAGGCCGAACTTCGCCGTGCGGCTTTGGAGTATCACGAATTCCCGCATCCTGGGAAAATCAGCGTCACCCCGACCAAACAGCTATCAAACCAGCGCGACCTGGCGCTGGCGTACTCGCCGGGAGTGGCAGCCGCCTGCGAGGACATCGTAAGTGACCCCAGCTGCGCCGCGCGCTTTACCGCGCGCAGCAATCTGGTTGGCGTGATCACCAATGGCACGGCGGTTTTGGGCCTCGGCGACATTGGCCCGCTTGCAGCCAAGCCGGTGATGGAAGGCAAGGCCGTGCTGTTCAAGAAGTTCGCCAACATCGACGTGTTCGATATTGAGGTCAACGAGAAGGATCCGTCCAAGCTCGTGGACATCGTCGCGGCCCTCGAGCCGACGTTCGGCGGCATCAACCTGGAAGACATCAAGGCCCCGGAATGCTTCCAGGTCGAGCGTGAGTTGCGCAAGCGCATGCGCATTCCCGTGTTTCACGACGACCAGCACGGCACGGCCATCATCGTGGGAGCGGCGGTGCTCAATGGCCTGCAAGTTCTGGGCAAGCGCATTGAAAATGTGAAATTCGTGTGCTCGGGCGCGGGTGCGGCGGCATTGGCCTGCCTGCGCCTGCTGGAGCACCTGGGCTTGCCGCGCGAGCATATCTGGGTGAGCGACCTCGGAGGCGTGGTGTGGGCGGGCCGCACCGAGCTGATGGACCCGGACAAGGCCCGCTACGCGCAGGACACCCGGGCGCGCAGCCTGGGCGAGATCATCGACGACGCCGACATCTTCCTTGGGCTGTCGGCAGGCGGCGTCCTCAAGCCGGAGATGGTGGCGCGCATGGCGGCCAAGCCCCTGATTCTGGCCCTGGCCAACCCGACGCCGGAGATCCTGCCCGAGGAGATCAGAGCGGTGCGCAACGATGCGGTCATTGCCACGGGCCGCTCGGACTACCCGAACCAGGTCAACAACGTCCTTTGTTTCCCGTACATCTTCCGTGGGGCACTCGATTGCGGGGCCACCACCATCACCACGGACATGGAAGTGGCCGCCGTGCGTGCCATCGCCGAGCTGGCCCAGATGGAGCAAAGCGATGTGGTCGCCGCCGCCTATGGCGGCCAGGAAATCAGCTTCGGGGCGAACTACCTGATCCCCATGCCTTTTGACCCGCGCCTGATCCTTCACATCGCCCCCGCCGTGGCCCAGGCTGCGGCCGACAGCGGAGTGGCAGCACGACCCATCGGCGACCTGGAGGCGTACCGGGAACAACTGCAGCAGTTCGTCTACCAGTCCGGGGTGGTCATGCGACCCATCTTTTCCATCGCCCGGCATGCCCAGAAAAAGCGCATCGTTTATGCCGAAGGGGAGGAAGAGCGCGTGCTGCGCGCTGTGCGTACGGTCGTGGACGAGCAGCTCGCGCGTCCAATCCTCGTGGGTCGCCCGGCAGTCATCGCGCAGCGCATCGAGCGTTTCGGACTGCGGCTGCAGGAAGGTCAAGATTACGAGGTGGTCAACACCGACCGCGACGATCGTTACCGCGACTTCTGGCAGACCTACCAGCAAATCGCCGCACGCAAGGGCATCACGCCGCCCTTTGCCAAGATCGAGATGCGCCGGCGCCTCACCCTGATCTCCAGCATGATGGTCCACAAGGGGGAGGCCGACGGCCTGATCTGCGGAACCTGGGGCAACACGCACCTGCACCTGCATTACATCGACCAGGTGATCGGCAAGAGCCCTGGCTCCAAGGTGTACGCGGCGATGAGCGGACTGATTCTTCCTGGCCGCCAGGTGATGCTGGTGGACACCCATATCAACGTCGACCCACGCGCCGAGGACATCGCGGAGATCACGCTGATGGCGGCGGAGGAAATGCGCCGGTTCGGCATCACCCCCAAAGTGGCGCTGCTGTCGCACTCGAACTTCGGCTCGAGCAACGCGCCAAGCGCGCTGAAAATGCGCGAAGCGCTGGAGCTGCTGCATGAACGCGATCCCGGTCTTGAGGTGGATGGTGAGATGCACGGCGACTGCGCGTTCGACCCCGCCCTGCGCACCAGCCTGCTTCCCCAGACCACGCTGGCGGGCGAGGCCAATCTCCTGGTCTTTCCAAACCTGGACGCCGCCAACATTGCCTACAACCTGCTCAAGACCACCGCGGCGAACAACGTCGTGATCGGCCCGGTACTCCTGGGCGTGGCCAAACCGGCGAATATCCTCACCGCGGCGAGCACGGTGCGGCGCATCGTCAACGTGACGGCCCTCACCGTGATGGAGGCGAACACCGCGCGTTGAATGGCGCCTGGCGCGCCAGGCCCGCGAATCACGCGCGACTGACCGCGCCAGCCGCTGGGCCAGGCGCATGCACGGCCGGCAAAATCCTCCGGGACATCAAGACCCGGCTGCCTCGCCATGCAGGTTGTGCACAATTTGCACCCGGCGTCACCGCATCGCCGCACGCGGCGGGAGCGCCTTGTTGCACAAAAAATAGGCGCATTTCTTGCTTTCAGCAGGCAATTCCAATACGATTCGGCTTTGGCGTGCAGCGTTGTCAACCGATTAAACGCGTAATACGGGGCTTGGCTAGCATTGCTCGGGCTGGAATTGAGCCTTGCGTGTGTCATTACGCGGTTGTATATCGCGCAACAGGTCGGCTTTGCTGAACGTCTTTTGCTTCATTCGCCCCTTTGACGAACTTTTCATTGGGATCAGCAGAGTCGCCGAAATTGAATTCCGTGCTCAGGCTCACCGCCCGTATCGATCGATTCATCAAATCGAGATCGCAATCCACCCGGCATCGGGTGCTCGGTGCGATCCTGGCGGTGGTGTCAACGGCTGGCTTCGCAAGTCCGTCAGTCATGGGGTGGAACCAGGCCCAGACACGCGAGCAATGGGTGCGGCCAGCCAATGCGCCGCAGGCGCTCCCGGTTCGGCAACTTCCCCGTGAAGCCCAGCACACACTCGTGTTAATTCGGCAGGGCGGCCCATTTCCCTATGCCAAAGACGGCATCGTCTTCGGCAACTATGAGAAGCTTTTACCGCAGCGGCACCGCGGCTATTACCACGAATACACGGTGCAAACCCCGAGAAGCCGCAATCGGGGAGCACGACGGATTATCTGCGGGGGACCCAAGCGCACCCCCGACCTTTGTTACTACACCCATGATCACTACGCAAGTTTCCAACCCATCGCTCAGTGAGGCCGAGGGCGGAGTCAATCTCAAAGCCCTGCGACCGAATATCGTGCAGTCGATTCGCGCTTATCGCGTGCCCGCCCTCATGGCCGCGGCCCAGGATCTTGGGCAGCATTTCCTTTACGCCAATCTGGCCGAGGGCACGACGAAGCAAGAGGTCCTTGAGACCGTTGCCCGCTCCTTCCTGTTTCCGAAGCATTTTGGCAAAAACTTCGACGCCCTGCGCGACTGCCTCACGGACATGATTGCCGGGGCCGGACCCCAACCAGGGTTTGTCATCGTGCTGGAGCAACTCCCGGTGACCCAGCGCTTCGACAAAGAGGCGCGCGAAACGCTGCTTGATGTATTCCGTGACGCGGCCGATTTCTGGTACGAGCAGGGCGTGGAGTTTCGGGTTTTCTATTCTTTTCTGTAACCCGCATGCCTGCCCGGGGGCATCGCGGGGCGAAGATGAACCGGGTTTTCCAGTGAGGAGCAAGGCCGTCTGCGCGCGGCCCGCGCCTTGGTACGGGGTGTGGTTCGCCGAAGCGGCATAGCGCAGCGCCCCGACAACAAGTGCCCAGACGCGCGGCTCATACTGCGGGCGGTTCGTTCGCCGCGACGTCCAGAGCCAACTGCACGTACTCGTCCACGCCGACTTCCTCGGCACGACGTTGCATGTCAAAATGACCGCCGTAGCCGCGTGCCGCCAGCCATGGCTCCAGGCTGTGGCGCAGCAGCTTGCGACGCTGGGCAAACGCGGCGGCCGTCACGGCCTGCAGCCGCTCGGGTGCGAGGCCGCGCAGTTCACCCGCTGCGCGCGGCAGCATGCGGACCACGGCCGAATGGACGCGTGGCGGCGGTGAAAAGGCCTGCGGGCCAACGTGCAGGATATCCCACATGCGGTAGCGCCACTGCAGCATCACGGACATGCGGCCATAGTCGGCACATGCAGGCTGCGCCACCATCCGTGCCACAACCTCCTGTTGCAGCATGAAATGCTGATCAAGGACCCGTTCAGCCGCGCTCAACAGGTGGAACAGCAGGGGGCTGGAAATGTTGTAGGGCAAGTTGCCAAACACGCGCAATTCCGCACCCAGCGTGGTGAAGTCCAGCGCCAGCGCGTCCGACTCGATCACCCGCACCCGCTGCGCCTCGCGCGCGCGCCAGCGCGCTGCCAAATCACGGTCAAGTTCGACCACCGTCAGGTGCTGCGCGCGGTCAAGCACCGGCCATGTAAGGGCGCCCAGCCCAGGGCCGATTTCCACGAGCTGCTGGCCAGGGCGGGGGTCCAGCGCGGCCATGATCGCGTCGATCACCCCGGGATCAGTCAGAAAATGCTGGCCAAAGCGCTTGCGTGCCGTATGGCCCGCAATCCGGGTGGGCCCGCCACCGGGGCGACGCGAAGTGGATGACATGGGCGAGTGCGTCACAGGGGCTGCGCGCCAATCACGAGTCCTCGCCGGGTATGCGCACGTACGTGCGCGCGCGCACGTCCCTGACCAGGTTATCAAAGTCCTTGGCTTGCTTCTGCTGCAGCAGGATGTTGCGCGCCACGGCGCGCTCCTGCCCCTTCCCCAGAGCATGCTCGCGCCGATCAACGAGTTGCAGGAGCACAACCTGACCTGGCAGCGCAATCGGCTCAGACACTTGGCCGGGGTTGAGCCGGTTCAGCGCGGCATCCAACGCCGGCGCCAACTGACCGGGCAGCACCCAACCAAGGTCGCCGCCACTTTTCGCCGTGGCCAGATTTTGCGAAAGTTCACGTGCCTTTTCGGTGAATTGCACCTTGCCTGCATCGACCGCGTCGCGAATGCTGGAGAGTTCCTTCATGGCGGCCTCGCGGGACTTGCCGCCGTCGGTATCCAGCACGATCTCTCGCACATGGGCCTGCATCGCGCTGGTCTCGGGGCTCTGGGCGCCTTGTTCGGCGACCAACTGAAGAATGTGGAAACCCGCGGGACTGCGGATCACCCCGCTGATCTGCCCTGGCTGCAGACCCTGGATCGCGTCCATGAACAGGCGAGGCCACTGCCCGGCCGGACGCACGCCCAGGTTGCCCCCGTCCTTGGCTTCGGGTCCCTGAGAATACTCCGCAGCAATCTGCGCGAACTTGCGTCCCTGGCGCAGCTTGGCCAGTGCCTCGTCGATGCGGGCCTTGGCGCCTTGGACCTGCTCGGCACTGGGTTTGTCCGGCAGCGGGACGAAGATCTGCGCGAGCTGCACCTGCGTCTGCGCCCCGAGGCCCTGCTTGCCACGGCTGGCGAGGTATTCGTCCACGTCCTGGTCGCTGATCGTGATGTGCGCAGTCACCTCACGCTCTCGCAGCCTGCCGATCAGGATCTCCCGCTTGACCTGCTCCTTGTAGTCGTCCCAGCCCAGGCCTTCTGCTTCGATCTGTTTGCGGAACTGCGCCGGCGTGAGTTTGTAGCCGGCCGCCACTTGGGCAATCGCCCGGTCAACCGTGTCGGGTCCGACAGTAATGCCGCTGTCGGTGGCGAACTGCGCGAGCGCCAGCTGGTCGATCAGTTGATTCAGCAATTCGGCGCGCAATTGCTGTGGTGGCGGCACGCGTGCGCCCTGCTGCGCAATCTGCTGCTCGGCCGCGCGCATGCGCAAATTCAAGTCATACTGGGTGATGACCTGGTTACCGACGACCGCGGCGATGCCGTCCGCATCGGACGCGCTGGGCTGCGGCAGCGCCGCTGCGGGCGTCGCAGGCAGTTGCGGCGTTTGCAGCAGCATCGAGGATCCCTGCCCGGCTGGACCAGGCCCCGTTCTCAGTCCCAGGCCCTGGGCCCAAGCGGCACTGCTGCTCAGCGCCGCAGCAGCGATGACTGCACCGCACAGAATGCGTTTACTCATAGTTTGCATAACGGCTTGGTGGAGCCGTGGGTTGGTTCAGCAGTTGGTAACCAGGGATATTTTGCTGGAGTGCCGAAATTGGATTGTTGCCCAGGCGTGAGAAACCCGAGAGTTCAAGCTGGAACAGCAGTCGCGTGGCCGCTGTGGCCGTGGTGATGGAACTACGTTGCACCACGATACGCCCAACCCAGCAGCCCCCGTCATACTCGAAGCCCACCAAGCCGTCATTAAAGCGCTTGTCACGAATGCTGTAGTTGACTTGCCCGACGGAGTACCAGCGGCTGGACAACTGCCACTGCCAGGCGGTGTTCATGTATTTGAGCGGGATCTGCGTGGCCGTTGCGCTTTGAATCTGGTAGGACAGGCTCACGGTCTTGAACGGCCGAGGATGCCACTGCGCCGTCAGCGCGCCCTGCACCAGTTGCCGGCCCCGCAAGTTGTAATCCACGCCTGACGTGGCACTCCAGTTTGGCGAAATCGCCAAGCTTGCCAGTGCGTAGGTGTCGTTCAGGCCAGCGGCGACCGGATTGCCCGTCAGCGTCACCCGTTGCTCCCGCAGGAGCACCCGTTGCGCCAGCGTCAGGCGTGCGTACTCCGTGCCATTCTGGGGATCGAGAAATCGGGTGCTGACCCCACCGGTCACGTTGTTCGCATCCGCAATGCGGTCGCTGCCGGAAAATACGTTGTCCGTATAGATTGTGGACAGGTTCAGGCCGAGAGGCGCACTGTCAAAATTCGGCAGGTCCTGTTGATTGCGGTAGGGCGTGTAGACGTAATACAGACGCGGCTCGAGGGTCTGAACGAGGCTGCGCCCGAACAGGCGCGTGTTGCGCTCGAAGACCAACCCTGAGTCCAGGCTGAACGTGGGCACGTCGCGCACGCTCGAGCTGGCGCCGTCGGCCATGGGCGAGTCGGTCTTGTAGTAGGTGCTGTTGAAGGCAAGCTTGGGCGTGACGAAGCCCTGGGGGGCGATGAAGGGTCGGGAGATGCTCGGGTTGATATACAGCCTGTCGCCTGATAGCAGGCCCGGTGTGGAGTTCGTGAACCGTGCGGCCTCGGTGGCAATCTGCCACTGCAGTCCCGTGTAATTCGGACTGTGCCACGTGCCGTACAGGCGCGGCTGAACGTTGTACGGCACGCCGATCGGAGACACGTCACTTTGCAGGGTCTGCCAGCTGTTGAAGCTCGCTTGCAACGATCCGTTGTCCTGGCTCCAGGTGATCTGGCCCTGCTGCGGAAGCGTGCGGTTTGCAGCGATGACGGGATCCACGCCACCAAAGTCCCGCCACCAGTTGTTGTCGGACACACGCTGCAGATTCAGCCCGTAGCTGACCCTGGGTGCGAGCGTGCCGCCTTGCTGAAACACCGCCGCCCAGCGCTGCGCTCCGCCCGTGTTGCTGTCCGAGGGCATGTAGTCGAGGTAACTGGTGCCGGCAAAGCTCGGCTGCAGCCACCGCACTTCGGCACTGCCCATGAACCCGCGGCGCAGCAGCAGGTGCGGGGTGAGGGTCGCGTCATAGTTGGGCGCAATGTTCCAGTAATAGGGCTGCGCGTAATCCAATCCATTCTGGCTGTCGATGCCGATGGTTGGAGGCAGGAACCCCGATTTGCGTGCGTCCGTGAGCGGGAAGCTGGCGTAAGGAAGCGGCAAGATGGTGGCCCCCTTGAACACCACGCGCCCGTTCCGCGCCACACCCGTGTTGTCACCGAGATCCAGGTTGAGATGCGTGGCCTGCACGAACCAGTCGGCGGGGCTTGCCGTGCAGGTAGTGTAGGTCGCGTTCTCGGCGCTGACGACGTTGCGGCTGAGAAAGGTCACCACGTCGGCTTGGCCATGGCCCTGGGTACGATTGAAGTAATAGTGCGCATCGGGCATCTGCCCGGCGTAGGTATCCAGGTTGAACCGCAAACTCGGTCCGCTGAACACATTGCCGTCACGGATGATGCGAACGTTGCCTTGCGCGTCAATGGTGTTGCGCACCAGGTCATCGTGCAACCGGTCAGCCTTGAGAACCACGCTGTGCTTGCGCAATTCCACCTTGCCGTGAGCACTGACTTCGATATCGGTCTGCCCCGTGAGCTGGTCAGCCCAGATGAAAACCGGCTCGCGCATTTGCGCCTCGGGTGAGAGGCGCTCAGCCAGGATTGGGGTGGGCACCAGTTGCAGATGTTCAGCCGACGCGGGCTCGCCTTGCTGCGCCCGTGCCGGCGCCATCTCCGCCAGCGCCATGCTCAACGCCACCACGATCAGCCGCGGTCGCAGCCGCGTGCGGCACAGCAGGCGGGTCGGGGTCGACGAAACGATGGGCACTGGGAAGGCGATAGAAACGGCGAGGGCGGGCCGATAGTGGGAAAATGCGGCGGGGCGCGGATGCTGCAGGGCTCACAACAAATCCGCAGGCCCGCGGCGCGAACCTGCCCGAATCATCACGGCCGGCTGCAGGACCCGAGCATGCTGCCGCAGCCTAAAATTCCTGCCGATTATAGGAAGCCCACCCCAACGGCTGGGCACACGCCCGCAATCCTTCACGCTTCCATGGCCGACTTCCCACCCGCACCAGCTGACCGAACCCAACCCGTGCCACCCCCCGAGACCCAAGCCGGCGTCGAGTCGCTGGGTGCGGGCGGTGCTGCCGATGCCCGCATCCAGGCCATCTGCACGTGGCTCGCCACGGCACCGGCCGGCCTGCACGCCGATGCCACGACCTTGCAGCCTGCGTCCAGCGATGCCAGCTTTCGGCGTTATTTCCGCGTGCACATGCAAAAGCCGCCGGCAACCACGCTCATCGTCATGGATGCGCCCCCTGGCCGTGAGGACATTGAGCCTTTCCTGCGAGTCGCCACACTGCTGAGGGCTGGCGGGCTTTCCGCACCCAAGATCCTGGCAAGCAGCGTCGAACGCGGTCTGGTGCTGCTGAGCGACTTTGGCTCCACCACCTATCTCAAAGCCTTGCAGGGCGCACGCGCCGAAGGCGACCTGTCACGCTGCGATGCACTGATGCGTGATGCGCTGACCGCGCTAGTGCGCCTCCAGGGCATCGGCGCACCCGACCTCCCCCTGTACGATGCAAGCCGGCTGCGCGCCGAGCTTGAGCTGTTCCCCCAGTGGTATGTGGCCCGCCATGTTGGTGCGGAGCTCTCGGTGGCCGAACGCAACGCACTGCAGGGCATTTTCGATGCGCTCCTGGCCAACAACCTGGCCCAGCCATGCGTGCTCGTCCACCGCGACTACCACAGTCGCAACCTGATGGTGCTCGAAGCTGACCAGGAGCTGGGCAACCCGGGCGTGCTCGACTTCCAGGACGCCGTGCGTGGCCCGATCACCTACGACCTGGTCTCGCTGCTGCGCGACGCCTACATCAGCTGGCCCGAGGAGCAGCAGCTCGACTGGGCCATCCGCTGGTGGGAACAGGCGCGCAAGGCGGGCCTGCCGGTCGACTCAGACTTCTCGGTCTTTTATCGCGACTTTGAATGGATGGGGCTGCAGCGCCACCTCAAAGTGCTCGGTATTTTTGCGCGTCTGTTTTACCGCGACGGCAAGGCTGACTATCTGGCTGAACTGCCCACCGTCATGGGCTATGTCCGGCCGGTGGCTGCGCGCTACCGCGAGTTCACCCCTCTGCTGCGTCTTCTCGACCGCCTCCAGGGTCTGGCCGTGCAGACGGCTTACACGTTTTGATGCGCGCCCTCATTCTCGCGGCTGGGCGCGGGTCACGCATGCAACCGCTTTCCGATCTGACGCCCAAACCGCTGCTTCCCCTTGCCCACAAAAGCCTCATCGTTTGGCAAATCGAGCGGCTGCGCAATGCGGGAGTCGCCGAGTTTGTCGTCAATACTGGCTGGCTTGGCGCGCAGATTCCTGCAGCGCTTGGCGATGGCAGCGCCTTGGGCGTGCGCATTGTGTACTCCGAGGAGCCTGAGGACGCCTACGAGACCGGAGGGGCCATCGCCACGGCCCTGCCGCTGCTGACAAGCCGCGACCACGAGCCGTTCATCGTGGTGAGCGGCGATATCTACACGGACTACGACTACGCCCTCCTGCGGGCTGCTGCAGCACGCATTGCGGCCGATCCGCAAGCCACCACCGCTCATTTCGTGCTCACCGACAACCCGCCCCATCATCCCCGCGGCGACATGGCGCTGGGCCCCGACGGCCGCGTGCGCAGACTGGGTCACCGCCTGTTCAACTATGGCAACATCGGCGTGTTCCACCCCGACTTGTTCGCCACCCAACCGGCGCGTCAGGCATGGAAGCTCTTTCCGTGGATGTACGCCGAGGTGGATGCGGGGCGCGTCAGCGGCGAACACTTCCGGGGCGTTTGGCACAACATCGGCACCCCGGAGCAACTTGCCAGCCTGGACGCCGAACTGCGGACACGCGCATTCCACCCTGCCGTCAGGGCGACGCCCTTGGGACTAAGCTGAGACCTGAAATTTGCACCGACCCATGAACCATCCAGACGCCACCCTCCTCGCCCGCTGTGCACAACGCCGCGCAAGCCTCGCCACGCAGATGGCGCGAGCCGGCGGCGGTGTGGCCATCGTCCCCACCGCGCCCGAAGTCATGCGCAACCGCGACAGCGACTATCCGTACCGGCACGACAGCTATTTCTATTACCTGACCGGCTTCAGTGAGCCGCAAAGCGTTCTGGTCCTGGTTGTTGAACCCGACGGGGGCAGTCGCAGCACCCTCTTTTGCCGTGCCAAGGATCCCGAGCGCGAAATCTGGGATGGCGTTCGGTTCGGCCCGGACGCGGCACGCGAAGCCTTTGGTTTTGATGCGGCTCGGCCCGTGACCCAGCTTGATGCGGAGCTGCCCCCAATCCTGGCGGACCGAGCCGGGGTGTGGTGGCCGTTTGCTGTGCACACCGGATTCGAGACCCGGGTCGAGCAGTGGCTTGCCGCCGTGCGCAGCCAGTCCCGGGCGGGGCACCGCACGCCGGCGGCACAGTATGACCTGTGCGCCCTGCTGGACGAGATGCGCCTGTTCAAGGACGACTTTGAGCTGTCCGTGATCCGCCGTGCCGCCTCCATCTCGGCTGCGGGGCACCGTCGGGCCATGCAGGCCAGCGCCCGCGGCTGCCGTCAGCCGCCCTCCGAGGGCCTGCGTGAATACCACCTCGAGGCTGAACTGCTGCATGCCTTTCGCGCTGGGGGTGCGCAGTCTCCGGCCTATGGCAGCATCGTTGCCGCTGGGGCCAATGCATGCATCCTGCATTACCGCGCCGACAGCGCACCGGTCAACCCGGGCCAACTCGTGCTGATCGACGCTGCCTGTGAACTTGATGGGTACGCCAGCGACATCACCCGCACGTTTCCCGCAGACGGCCATTTTGATGGCCCTCAGCGCACCCTGTACGCCATTGTGCTCGAAGCGCAAGAGGCGGCACTGGCGGCCTCTTGCGCGGGCAATCGCTTCCACGACCCGCACGACGCCGCGTTGCGCGTGTTGGCGCAGGGCCTGCTCGATACGGGGCTGGTGGCGCGCGACACCGCGCCTGACGTGGACGCCGTGATCGCCACGGGCGCGTACCGCCGCTTTTACATGCACCGGACCAGCCACTGGATGGGCATGGACGTGCACGATTGCGGCGAGTACACCGAGCCCGATGAACCCCCGCAAACGCTGCCCGACGGCACCACGCGGCCCGCTCCGCGGATCCTGCGCCCGGGCATGGTGATGACCATCGAGCCGGGCCTGTACATCCGAGCCGCAGCGGACGTCCCCGCGGCCTTCCATGACATTGGCATCCGCATCGAGGACGACGTGCTCATCCGTGAGAGCAGCTGCGAGGTCCTCACTGCGATGGCGCCCAAGAGCATCGCCGAAATCGAAGACTGGATGCAGGCGGGCTGATGCCAAGGCACGCCATGCGCGGGGCTTCCCTCCATCCATCGAACCTGCCCATGCACGAGCAGGCGGTTGGCCATACGCCTGGTTTGAACGCCAAGCGGTTGCGCGCGGCCATTATCGGCGCGGGACCTGTCGGCCTGAGCATGGCCCTGCACCTGCAGCGACTGGGCGCAGGCGTGGACGTCACGGTGTTTGATGCCCTGCCCGACCCCGGCACGGCTTTGGCCGATCCGCGTGTGCTGGCCCTGTCCGAAGGCAGCCGGCAGTTGCTCGTGGCGGCTGGCGCCTGGCCCGATGCGGCGGCAACCGCCATTACCCGCATCCACGTCTCCCAAGCCGCGCCCGGACTGGCTTCGCTGCCCCGCGTGTGGCTGAACGCGCAGGACGCCGGATTGCCTGCACTCGGTTACACGCTGCGCTATGGGGAGCTGCTCGCAGCGCTGCAGGCCGCAGCGCTGCGAGCAGGCATCGAGGTGCAGTACGGCCAGGCGGTACAGGCGCTGCCCACCGAGGGCGGTGTGCTCTTGCGTCGGGGCTCAACCGAAGACGACGGGGCGCAGGCGCGCACACAAAGCCCTCAGGCCGCGTCCGCGGCTCCAGCCTACGAGCTTGCCATACTCGCCGAAGGCGGCGCCTTTCACACCCAGACACCACGGGCCTTGCGCTACGACTATCACCAGACCGCCCTGGTGGGCCGCGTGCGCTGCGACCGTCCGCATGCAGGCCTGGCGATTGAGCGCTTCACGTCCGACGGCCCGGTGGCTTTGTTGCCGCGCGGCGCCGACTACGCGCTTGTGTGGTGTGTCCCGCCCGCCCAGGCCGATGTGCTACGCGACACGGACAAGACCGCCCAGATCGCTGCACTGCAGGCCCTTCTTCCCGCGGCGTGCGGCCGCGTGGTGGAGCTGGCAATTGCCGGAAGCTACCCTCTGGGGCTCAACGCCCAATGGCGCACGCGCCTGGGGCGCATCGTGCAACTGGGCAACGCGGCGCAGACTCTGCACCCGGTGGCCGGTCAAGGCTTAAACCTCGGGCTGCGCGATGCGGCAACCCTGGGGCAACTGCTCGGATGGACGCTCGCGCAGTCGTCACACCCTGACCATGACCTGGACGCGCTGTTGCTGCGCTACGACCGCGCCCGCCTCCCCGACCGCGCTGCCTTGGTGGGCCTTACGGATCTTCTCGCGCGCGGCTTTACCTGGAAGGCCCCAGGCTCTGCGGCAATCCGTGCCGGCTGCCTCGCAAGCCTGGCCATGCTGCCACCGTTGCGCCGCCTGCTTCAAGACCGCATGGTATTTGGCTGGCGGCTCTGACAGGGCCGGCTGGCGCCGGACGAACGTTGTCCGGGCACACACAGCGGTGGGCTCAGCATTCGTTGACCGGTTTTTTTGCAACGCCTGTCATGCGCAAGCCATCGAATCACGTTCATACTGTGTCTTCAGACACCTTGGAGTTCCGCCATGGGCCCGTTTGCTCGTACCTCTAGCCTGCTTGCCGTCGTGTTCGCCTGCATGGTGCCCGCCGCGCATGCCGAAGAGCCGCCAGCGATCGTGGGGCGACTGGACAATTTCGTGGGTCAGGTGAGCCTATTGCCCGCCGGCAGCGAGACCTGGATTGCGGCAAGCCTGAATCGGCCCATCAGCCTGGGTGACCGGATTTGGGTTCCACAGGGTGGCCGCGCCGAAATCCTGGCCGGACCGGATGCCGTGCGCATCGGCCCGGGAAGCGAGCTTGGCGTGCTTGACCTGCAGGAGCGGGACATGCAGCTTTCCTTGTCGCAAGGCACGGTGGAACTGCGCGTGCGTGACTTCGGGTCGCAGCAGCGTGTGGAGGTGGACACACCCAACCTTGCCTTGCAGTTGGAGGGGGCTGGGGACGCGCGTTTGGACGTGGATCCTTTCGCCGACACCACCACGGTCACGCTGCATGACGGCCAAGCCGCTGTCTTTGGGGACACGGCTGCACCGGCTTCCGTGCAGATGGGACAGCAGGTGCGCTTTGCGGGGCGTGATCTTACCGTCATTGCCGCCGAGAATGACCCGGCGCTTGATGCCTTCGACCACTGGGTCGTCGAGCGCAACAGGCGTGAGGATGCCTCGATCACGGCACGCTACGTTTCACCCTGGGTCACGGGTTACGAAGGCCTGGATGACTGGGGAACCTGGCAGGACAACACAGCGTTCGGCGCCGTGTGGTTCCCGCGTGTGCCCGCAGGCTGGGTTCCGTACCGGGATGGCCACTGGGCATGGATTGCGCCCTGGGGCTGGACCTGGATCGCCGACGAGCCTTGGGGATTCGCCCCCTTTCATTACGGCCGCTGGGCGTGGATTGCCGGATCGTGGGCGTGGGTGCCGGGGCCCGTCGCGGTGCGCCCGGTGTACGCGCCTGCCTTGGTGGCGTTTATCGGCGGCGGCTCATTCACGGCGGACATGGTCAACGCATCGGCTGCGGTGGCCTGGTTTCCCCTCGCCCCGGGGCAGCTCTACAGACCGCCCTATGCCTATACACCCACCTATCTGGTCGCCGTAAATCGCTGCACGGCCATCCGGCGCGAAGATGAGGACTTCAACGTACGCCGCACCGTGACACCCGGTCGCCTGCCCCCGCAATCGCTGACCGTTGTGCCGCGCGACGTGTTTGTTCGCGGCCAACCCGTGCGGCGTGCGACACGCCCCTTGCCGCTCGCGCGCATGCAATCGCTGTCCGTCGCCGATGGGCCGCACGTGCAGCCGCGAACTGAGAGCGTGCTCGGCCAAGCCCGGCCGGTGCCGGCCCCGCGCGGCGGACCGCAGCGTCCGGTGCTGGCCACGCGCCAGCCGGCGGCGCCGCCAGTCCTTCCCTACACACCGGGTCCAGGCGCAGGCGCCGCACCGCGCCTGTGGCCGGGCCATGCGGTACGCGTGGTGCCGCACCCATCGGAAGGCTACCGGCCGCAGCGACGTGTGGCGCCGCCGACCACCGTGATGCCGCTGGAACGCGCAGGCATGGTCCCACCCACGCCGCGCGATCGTGCTCTGGGGCAGCCCGGCCTTTCCCAGCCGCGCCCGTCTGGCATGCGGCCCTATGCGCCCTATCCTTCGCCCCGTCCTGCACCCAGCGCAACACCGCAGCCTGGCCTGTATGCCCCGCACCCGGGGTTTTCACCGCCACCGCCGGATCAATCCCACAGGCAACAAGGCCAGCGCCCCCTGCCGAGGTCCGTTGTGGAACCGCCGCGGACCCTGATGCCGCTGGAGCGCGCTGGCATGCTGCCGCCCCCGCAAGGTGTTCCACGCAGCATCGAGCGGCCTGGTGGCGCACGTCTTGACCACGGCTCCCCACCCGAACACCCGGCAGAGGGTCGTCGCGCCACCACCAACGAACGTGGAAGCGACCGGCCCAGCACGGCGAGTCCCTTGCAGCGCGCGAACATGGCCCCCTAGGACAGGGTGACCACGGTGCGCTCCTGCGTTGCGCCGCCAGGCGCGACCAGGACCCGGCGGGGATGCGGTACCGGGGGCCCGATACGCCCCCGGTCAGAACTCCAGATGCACGCGCACGCCCAGGACGGTACTCCCCGGGTTGCGTCCGCCTGGGTGCCAGATGCGCTGCAGGTCTGGCTGGATGAATACCGTGCGGCTGACCGCGTATGCGTAGTTCAGTTCAAGCACGGTTTCCGGATGCTTCTGCCCGGCCAGGCTTGCATGGGCGATGCCGACGCTCGCGTTATCCGCTGGACGGCTGGCGAAAGGCCGCTGCACGCGCAACCCGGCGCCCAGGTAATACGGCACCGCATTCACCCGTCCATTGCTGGCGGCCAGCTGCACGAACGCGCCCAGCCGCGGACCTTGCGCGACGTCCCATCGATGTTCGCCCAGCGCGTAGACGCCGCCGGTGGATGGCCCCAGCAACGCGTCGTTCTGACGCTCATGCCACACCCCAAGCTTGAGCACATCCTGAGCCTGGCCGTCAGCCAGGCGTCCCGTGCGCTTGGCCAGTTCCAACAGGCTGAGGGCTCCGCTGCGCAGCGCGGTGCGGAACGCCGGAGGATTCGCCTGCCACACTCCGGCCTGCGCCGACCAGCGGCCACCGAGCTCGGAGCCGGCCATCAGCCCGATCCCCGGCGTGGGAAACGTGGCGATATCGGCATTGGCCGTCAGCGTCGGGACCGGTCCAAATGAAGCGTTTTGCAATTGGCCGGCGAGGCCGACGTTCGCAAAGTAGTAGTTCATGTCCATGATGCCCGCGCGCACGAAACTCGGGCCGATGTCCTGTTTGTAGGTGAGTTGATAGATGCGCAGGAAATTGGCCGCCCAGTCGTTGCTTGGAGTCTGCAGTGCGCCGGTCTGCGCAGGCAGGTTGCCATTGGTTTTCAGCCCCATCGCGCTGAACTCGAACAAACCGTTGCCCCACAGCCCGGCCTGCGCCGTATCGAGCTGCCCACCCACCTGCAATAGCGTGTCGGAGGCAGCCTGGCGGCTCAGCCCCCCAGCGGTCACCGCCATGATCTCGCTGTCCAGGTGTCCGGACAGAACCAGGCCATTTTTCGGCGCCCGGGCAAACGGCAGCGCAGGCGCGTTGAATGGCGCAATCTGGAATTCGCCGGGCTTATCGGCGGTGCCCGATCCTTGTGCTTCGGCCATCGCCGGAACAGGCGCGAGTGCCGCCAGCACCGCCACCTCAAGCAAGAGCAGGCAGCCGCGACGCATGGCCGAGTGCTGTGTGTCATGCGCCACGCCAACCCTGCAGCGGCAGCTCCGGGCCATGCAAATCAAGTTGAGTTGTCGCCGGCAGGCGGCCAACCTTGCCAGCTTGGAGCCAGATCGTGCGTAATGCCGAACTGCTCCAGCACCCGACCGAGCGTGTGGTCGACCATCTCATCCAGGGTTCGCGGACGTTGGTAAAAGGCCGGTACCGGGGGAAAGATGCTGCCGCCCATTTCGGCCACCAGGCTCATGTTGCGCAAGTGCGCCAGTGTGAGTGGCGCCTCACGCACCAGCAAAACCAGCCGACGGCGCTCCTTGAGGCAGACGTCAGCGGCCCGCGTCAGCAGATTGTCCGACAAGCCGTGGGCAATGGCGCCCAGCGAGTTCATCGAACACGGGGCCACGACCATGCCACCGGTGGAAAATGATCCGCTGGCAATGCTTGCAGCCACGTCGCCAATGGGATGCACCGTGTCGGCCAGCGCCTCCACCGCCCTTCGGTCCAGGTCCAGCTCGGCCTTGACACTCAGCCAACCCGCGCTGCTAACGACCAGATGCGTGTGCACGCCACCGCGTTCGCGCAGGTGTCGCAACAGGCGTACGCCGTAGATCGCGCCCGTGGCTCCTGTGATGCCGATAATGAGACGCACGCCAAGGCCCGCGCGCGCGATTCAGGCAGCAGCCTTGTCAAGCAGTTGCTTGAGTTCACCGCTCTGGTACATCTCCATCATGATGTCCGAGCCACCAACGAACTCGCCGTGGACGTAAAGCTGCGGGATCGTGGGCCAATTGGCGTAGTCCTTGATGCCTTGGCGGATCCCCTCATCCTCCAGCACGTTGACGCTGGCGTACTGATTCACGCCACAGGCCTTGAGGATCTGCGCCGCACGCCCCGAAAAGCCGCATTGGGGAAACTGTGGCGTGCCTTTCATGAACAGCACCACATCGTTGGATTTGACAATCTGGTCAATGCGCTGGATGACGTCGGACATGGGAGCCTCGAAATAAAGTGGACGCGGCCTTGGCCGCATGCCGTGAATTGTAGGTTTGCGGCAGCCCGCACGTGCCTGCGGGGACTCCCGCCAGTTGCAGCCCGGGCGAATTCCCCTCGCGCCCTGCCCCCGCAGGGCACACGGCATCAGCGGCCTTCGACCGGTCGCTGACCGAATGTCATACGCGGGATGCCGGCCAGATCGGGCTGCGTGCCCACTGCGGTCAGCCCGGCTGCGCACAGCATCGCTCGCACCGCCTGTGCCTGGTCGTAACCGTGCTCCATGGCCAACCATCCACCCTCGGCCAGATGCGCTGGCGCGGCGGCAACGATGCGTCGGATATCAGCCAATCCGTCGCCGCCCGCAGCTCCAACGAGTGCCAGCTGCGGCTCATGCTGCAGCATTTCCAGGTGCACATCGCCCTTTGCGACGTACGGCGGATTACTCAGGATGATGTCGAAACGCGGCGGATGCGGCGGCAAGGCGGCGAACCAATCGCCAGCGAGCAGCCGCAGCGCACCGCCCGCTCGATGCGGGGGCAGCAGCGCCCGCGCGTTTTGCGCGGCAACCGCCAGTGCGTCCTCGCTCGCATCCACCGCCCAAACCTCGGCATGGGCCCGCTCGTGCGCCACAGCCAATGCGATGGCGCCGCTGCCGGTGCCGAGATCAAGAATGCGCGCACGGCCTTGGGGCGCGATGCGCTGAAGCGCAAACTCCACCAACAGCTCGGTTTCCGGACGTGGCACGAGCACCGCCGGGCTCACCGCAAAACGCAGGCCGAAGAACTCGCGCCACCCCAGGACATAGGCCAGAGGCTCGCCAGCATGGAGCCGAAGCGCCGCCTCCTGCAAGCGCGCCGCAACGTCAGCGCCAAGCAACGCATCGGGGTGCGCCAGGAGGGTGGCGTGCGACAGCCCTGCCACCTCACGCAGCAAAGCCAGCGCCTCAACGCGCTGCAGCTCGCAGCAGGCCATCCACTGCGCAGCGGTCATCGGAAAAAGCTCCTTCGCGTCATCGCAATCTGCTCAGACTTGCGGAAACGCCGGGCGCATCGAATCATCATGCCCCCACCACCTGCGTGGTTCGTACCGCAGCCACGGCTCGGCGCGACGCATCATCCACCGCACGTCGCGTGACCGCTTCCCTATGCCGCGCGCATGCAACGGGCTTCACGTCTCCCCCAGCGCCGTCAACAACTCGGCTTGATGCTCTGCGTGCAGCGCATCAAGCAACTCGTCGAGGTCTCCATTCAAAATCGCATCGATCTTGTAGAGCGTGAGGTTGATGCGGTGATCCGTCACGCGACCCTGCGGGACGTTGTACGTCCGAATGCGATCGGAACGGTCACCGCTACCCACAAGGCTTTTGCGGTGTGCTGCCTCGCGCTGCTGCGCCTCCTGTCGTTGACGCTGCTCAAGCCGCGCGGCCAGCACGGTCAGGGCCTGGGCCTTGTTGCGATGCTGCGAACGGTCGTCCTGACACTCCACCACGAGCCCCGTGGGCAAGTGCGTGATGCGCACGGCCGAATCGGTCTTGTTGATGTGCTGGCCGCCAGCGCCAGAGGAACGGAAGGTGTCAATCCGCAGTTCGGCCGGGTTGATCGCAACGGCCGTCTGCGCATCCGGCTCGGGCATGACTGCGACGGTCGCCGCGCTGGTGTGGATGCGGCCCTGGGATTCCGTGGCTGGAACACGCTGTACACGGTGCCCACCGGATTCGAACTTGAGCCGCCCGTAGACACCATCACCGCTCACGCGAAGAATGGCCTCCTTCACACCTCCGAGGTCGCTGTCGGAATGGCTCACCACCTCGGTGCGCCAACCCCGGCGTTCGGCGTAGCGGGTGTACATCCGCAGCAAGTCGGCTGCGAACAGCGCCGACTCCTCACCGCCGGTGCCGGCGCGCACCTCGACGAAAGCGGGCTTGCGGTCATCGGGGTCGCGCGGCAGGAGGGCGCGCTGCAACTCGCCCTCAAGCGTTTCGATGCGCGCATGCGTGGCCTGCACCTCGTCTTGCGCCAAGGCCCGCATTTCGGGGTCCGCAAGCAGCGCCTGCGCGCCTGCCTGGTCGTCTTCGGCGTGGCGCAACTGCGCATAGAGCTGCGCCACGGGCGCCAGTTCCGCGCGCTCACTTCCGAGCGCACGCAAGCGCCCGGGATCGGCTGCAGCATCGGGGGCTCCCAGCAGGGCGTCGATCTCGTCCAAGCGGCGCAGCATGGCGTCGAGCTTGTCACGAAGTGATGGTTTCATGGAATGGCACGCAGGCGTACAGGTGCGGGCAACGCGGGTGAAGCACCCGCCCGCGCTGCCCCGATCTGCTAGCTGTTGTTGGAGTCGCCGCCGCAGCCCGTCGAGCCGCGATGGGGTGTGAGAAACAAGCGCTGCACGGCGCGCGTCACCTGCTCACGGTGCGCCGGGTCCGTGTGGTGCATGGCGGCGAACGCGTTATGCAGAAACTTCTGCGACAGGTTGCGTGCCAGCATGTCCATCACCAGATCCGGTGATTCGCCGCGCGCCAAGAGCTTGCGCGCGCGCTCCAGTTCGGCGCCTTGCCACTGCCTGCTTTGCTCCTGCAACTGCAGGATGAGCGGCACCTGTTCGCGGTTGTCCATCCACTGCAGAAAGCCCTGCACACGCGTCTCGATGATGGCCTCGGCCTGCTCGACCGCGGCTTGCCGCTTTTCGGTGTTTGTACGGACCAGTTGCGTGAGGTCATCCACCGAGTAGAGATACACGTCGGGGAGTTTGGCCACCTCGGCCTCAATATCGCGCGGCACGGCCAAGTCCACCATCACGACGGGCTTGTGGCGACGCTGCTTGACCATCCGCTCCGCCGCGCCCAGACCGATGAGCGGCAAGGTGCTGGCGGTGGAGGTGACGACCACGTCGAACTCAGCCAAGCGCTGGGGGACATCCGCCAGGCGCATGGCCTCGGCTCCAAACTGCTGGGCAAGGCGCGCGCCGCGCTCAAGTGTCCGGTTGGCAATCGCCATGTGGCGAGGACGGCGCGACGAAAAATGCGTCGCGACGAGTTCAATCATCTCACCCGCGCCAATGAACAGGATGCGGCAGTCGGCAAGATTCTCGAACACGGTCTCAGCAAGCTTCACACTGGCGGCAGCCATGCTGACCGAGTGCGCTCCGATTTCCGTTGTGCTGCGCACCTCCTTGGCCACCGCAAATGTGCGCTGAAACATCTGACCCAGCGTGCTTCCCAGCGTCCCGGTGTCGGAGGCCGCACGCACGGCATCCTTCATCTGGCCCAGGATCTGCGGCTCGCCCAAGACCATGGAATCCAGGCCGCTGGCGACTCGAAACGCGTGCCGCACGGTACCGTCCTGCACCAGGCGGTAGCTATGCTCGTACAGATCACCCTCGCTCAGGGCGCGCGACTCGGCCAGCCAGTGCACCAGCGCCTCGCGCGGATCGTTGTCGGCGGCGCAGTAGATTTCCGTTCGGTTGCAGGTGGAAAGTATGGCCGCCTCAACCGCGCCCTCGCCACCCGGCACGCCTGTTCGATGCGCCAGAAGCGTGTCGCGCAGCGTGCGCAACGCGTCCTTCAGGCCTTCAGCTGAAAATGCCAGACGCTCGCGCACATCGAGTGGCGCGGTCTGATGGTTGACTCCGACGGCGGCTAATAACATGATGAAATTGCTATTTTACGGACGCGGCCCGCTTTTGGCGGCTGATGCAGATCAATCCACCTCGCGATACGGGACCCGGTGGCTGAAACGCCGCACACCGCGACAATGCCCCCGGCCACTCCCTCATCGTGGAGCGACTCCCATTTCCGGGCGGGTTTGACGTCGTGGATCAGCGACGTTTCGACTTCCACCCACCTGCTGACGCACATCAACCCCTTTCGAATGCAAACCCCATGCTGAGCCTATTGCTGTCATGGCTGGCCTCGACCAGCGTCATGCCGATTGCCGTGGGCGGCGCGATCGGCGCCGTTGGCAGGCGCGTTCTGCGTCCCTGCCGCGGCCGGCTTTTGCGCCAGGTCCTGTGGGGCGCGGCTGCGGCACTCATCGTGCATCTTGCGCTTGTCGGCAGCGGCTTCCTGCGCGAAGGCGCCATGATGGATTATGGCGCCGTCATGGCCAGCGCCGTTATCGCCTGCGTATTGGCCTGTCGCCTCGGCTGACCGGCATCAGGCGGCGACGCTGCGCCAGCGCAGCCGCACCAGCCCTTCGGCCAGATACACGGCTATGCCAACCCACACCAGCCCGAAGCCGATCGCCTTGTCGACGCCAAATGGCTCGTGATAGAGCCAGACCCCCAGACCAAGCAGGACCGTGGGCGTGAGGTATTGCAGAATCCCCAGTAACGAGAAGGGGATGCGCCTCGCTCCAGCAGCGAAAAGCAGCAGGGGTATCGTGGTCACGGGCCCAGCGGCGATCAGCAGCCAGCGCAGGCTCCAGTTGCCGGTGGCAAACGCATTGGCGCCGTGCGCGCCCTCCCAGCCCAGGTAGACCAACGCCAGGGGAAAAAGGACCGCTGTTTCGACTGCGAGCCCCTCAAGCGACCCCAGCGGCGCCGTCTTGCGCAGCAAGCTGTACCCGGCGAAAGTGACCGCCAGCGAAAGCGCAATCCATGGCACGTGCCCGACTTCAGTGGTCATCCAGGCCACACCGCAGGCGGCGATCGCCACTGCCACCCACTGCGCCGGGCGCAAACGCTCATGCAGAATGACCGTGCCCAGGGCGACGTTCATGAGCGGATTGATGTAGTAGCCCAGGCTCGCCTCGACCACATGGTCATGATTCACTGCCCAGATATAGGTGCCCCAGTTGCAGGCCAGCAGCAACGCACTGGCGGCAAAGCGCGCGAGCACGGCCGGTTGTTCGCGTAGCAGGCGCATCCAGGTCCAGCGCCTGCGCACGAGCAAAATGCCGAAAACCAGCAAAAGGGACCATACCATCCGGTGCGCCAGGATCTGCATCGCGGGCACGGCATGCAGAAGCTTGAAATACAGCGGAAACAGGCCCCACAATGTGTAGGCGCCCAGGGCGTAAGCAACGCCTGGATTCATGATCGTCGATCGTAATGTGAACGCAACCGTCCATCGTACGCGGCGCGGACAAAATATGCCGAAGTCGCGCGTGATCCCTTACGCTGCAGTGCCTGTCTTGATGGGGTTGCTCCCTCAGGGGACGGCATGCGCTGGAAGATTAACGTTGGGGCGGTACGCTTCGAGTGGGCTTCTTCCCGCCCTTGGCCCAATGCCACCGACGGCGCGGGAAGAGATCAGACTTCGGCGGCGCTGCGGGCGTGTCTGACCCCGAGCTAAACGTTAAACAGGAAGTTCAGAACGTCGCCATCCTTGACGACGTAGTCCTTGCCTTCGGCGCGCATCTTGCCGGCATCCTTGGCACCCTGCTCGCCACCGTACTTGATGAAATCGTCGAAGGCAATGGTCTGGGCGCGGATGAAACCGCGCTCGAAATCGGTGTGGATCACTGCAGCAGCCTGCGGCGCAGTGGCACCGATCGGAATCGTCCAGGCGCGCACTTCCTTCACCCCCGCGGTGAAGTAGGTCTGAAGCCCAAGCAACTTGTAGCCGGCGCGGATCAGCCGATTCAGCCCCGGCTCGTCCTGGCCAAGCTCGGCCAGGAACTCCCGCTTCTCCTCGGGCGTCATTCCCGCCAGCTCGCTTTCCAGCTTGGCGCAGATGGCGACCACCGGCGCGCCCTCGCGAGCCGCGTATTCCCGCAGGCGGTCAAGGTGCGGGTTATGCTCGAAGCCGTCCTCCATCACGTTGCCGACGAACATCGCCGGCTTGGCGGTGATCAGACACAGTGGCTTGATCAGGGCCAGTTCATCCTCCGACAGCCCCATGGCACGCACGGGCCGCGCCTCATTCAACGCCTTCTCGCAGCGCTGCAGCACTTCGGCCGTTTTCAGCGCTTCCTTGTCGCCCGCCCGGCCCTGCTTGTTCATGCGCACCAGTGCCTTTTCCACGGTGCCAAGATCGGCCAGGCAGAGTTCCGTCTGGATCACGCCGATATCGGCCAGCGGGTCGACGCGTCCGGCCACGTGCACCACGTTTTCGTCGTCGAAACAACGCACCACATTGACGATGGCATCGGTCTCGCGGATGTGGGCAAGGAACTGGTTGCCAAGCCCCTCGCCTTGGGAGGCGCCCGCGACCAGGCCGGCGATGTCGACAAACTCGACCACGGCCGGCACCATGCGCTGCGGCTTGACGATATCGGCAAGCCTCTGCATGCGCGCATCGGGCACTTCGACGATGCCGACATTCGGCTCGATGGTGCAGAAGGGATAATTCTCGGCCGGGATGGCGCTTTGGGTCAGCGCGTTGAAAAGGGTGGACTTGCCCACGTTGGGCAGGCCCACAATGCCGCATTTGAGGCTCATGAAAATTCCTTGGAAATCAACCCTCTATGCACCATCGAACCGAATGTCGGGACCGTGGATGTGTCCGGTCAGTGCCGGGCAAGGGGGCGTGAATGGAGCGAAGCCAAACCAGACTGCGCAGCACGTTTGCGCCACTTTTGTCCTGGTTTTGTCCTGAAAAACTGATGCCGATTGTAATGTTGAGCGACGCGTCGCTCCGTCGCAGCACGGCCGTGGATGGGCGCATCCTCCGCGACCGGATCCTCCGCGGATTTTGTATCCGCCTCGCTCGCACGCCCTGGAGTTGATGCGGACATGTCGCAATCGCGGGCATCAAAATTCGTCATATTTTTTGTTGGAGCCGTAAGCCCTGCCAATGGGGTATTTCTCGGCATTGAGCTTGAGCTTTTGAGATGCCGCCCGATTGAGATCGACCCCTAAGACGTCCGCTAACCGAACGAGGTAGAGCAGCACATCCGCGAGTTCCTGCTCGACCTTGATCGCTTTGGCGGGATCGTCGCAAGCCTTGCGGGATTCGTCTTCGGTCATCCACTGAAACAGTTCCGTCAGTTCGCCAAGCTCACCGGTGAGCGCCATCACGAGGTTCTTTGGGGAATGGAACTGTCCCCAGTTGCGATCAACGGCGAATGCCTCGAGCTTTGCGGCAAGCCCGCGAGCATCGATGAGCGGGGCATCCTCCTCGCAGGAGCTTCGTTCTGGCATCTTGACGTCCGTTGAAAACGATGGATCCATTATGTGCCAACGCCCTTACGCCTGCCTGCAGGCTCGCTCAGGGCTCGCGGCTTTCAAGCAATGCTCGCCTTGCAGTAAGTTGGCCGAGGCCAGCGTCTCTCCCGCGAAAGCCCGACGATTGTTACGATCTGCGACAACACAGCACCACCCGGATCTGCCGCCATGTTCCTCGTCGTCGTCATCGCAGCCCTTGCCGTTGCCCTGCTGCTCTACGGGGTGATGATCTACAACAACCTCGTGGGCCTCAAGCATGCGGTTGCGCAGGCTTGGTCCAACATCGACGTCCTGCTCAAGCAGCGTCACGACGAACTGCCCAAGCTTGTGGAGGTCTGCAAGCAGTCGATGCACTTCGAGCAAGAAACACTCGATCGCGTGATCCGCGCGCGTCAACAGGTACAGGAGGCGCGTGCCGCGCAGAACGTTGGCGCGCTCGGCCGTGCCGAGGGTGCGCTGCACGGCAGCATGGCAAGGCTTTTTGCGGTCGCCGAAAGCTACCCCGATCTGAAGACCAACGAAAGCTTCGGTCATCTGCAGGCGCGGATCAGCGGCCTGGAGGAGAGCATCGCGGACCGGCGCGAGTTCTACAACGCAGCGGTCAACGCCAACAATGTGCGCATCGAGCAATTCCCCGACGTGCTGGTTGCGCGGCTGTTCAGCTTTAACCCTGCGGTCTTCTTTAAAGTCGTCGATGCCGACAAGGCCGACGTGGATCTGAAGATTTCTTTCGGCGGGGCAGCGTGACACCTCGCCCCTCGCCATCCGCTGCATCAGCAACAGATCAATTGCAGCTGTGACGGCCATGGCGCGATGGCTGCCGCATGACCCCGAAGGCGCTGTCATTCTGCTCTTTGCGGCAGTCCTCGGCGCGGTGCAGTTTTTCCGGCTGCAGCGCCGCAGGCGGCTCATGGAGGACACCCCCACTGCGCGCATCCGCTCGGCTGCACAGGGTTATGTGGAGCTCAGTGGCCGGGTGCGGCTGCCCGATGCGCCATTGCACTCGCCGCTCACGGCCACACCCTGCGCCTGGTGGCGGTTTCGCATCGAGCGGCGCAAAAGTGAGGGGCGCAACGCCGGCTGGGAGCTTGAGCAGCGCGGCGTCAGCGAGGCTCAGTTCTGGCTGGACGATGAAAGCGGGCGTTGCATTGTCGATCCCGCCGGCGCGGAGGTGCGCGCAGTCAACCACCGCTCCTGGGTGGGTGCCACGCCCGTGCTTATTCCGGAGTCTCCTGGAACGACGATTTGGTCGGGAGATGCCGAGCATCGCTACACCGAGGAACTGATCTTGCCTGGCGAAACCCTCTATGCCCTGGGCCAGTTCACCAGCATCGATCCGCTACAGACTTCGGCCCGCGACGATCTGCGCGATCTGGTCATTGCCTGGAAGGCCGAACCCGCCCGGCGCGCGGCATTCGACAGCAACGGCGACGGCGAGCTCGACGCCGCCGAGTTCGACCAACTGCGCTCAGCTGCGGCGCAGCAGGTTGCTGTGAACCGCCGCGAGGAGGCTGCCCGGCCGCAAACCCATGTGCTGCACAAGCCGCCAGGGCGCCAGATCTTTCTCCTGTCCACCGTGCCGGCACAAAGGCTTGGGACCCGTCTGCGCTGGCAATCCTGGGCATGGCTCGCGGCGTCCTTGATCGCCGCAGGGTTGGCTGGGTCGACGTTGCTGGGCTGACGCGCGCTACTCGAGGGCATCCAGCAGACGGTCGCTCTGCCGCGCCGGTTCCCCGCCCTTCGGCCCCAGAAGCGCATAAAGCAATATGGCGCCGAAGGTCGCGGTCCCGATGCCGCCCAAGGCAAAGCCGCCAAACTTCAATGTGAAGTCCGCCGTACCCAGCATGAGCGTAATGGCGACGATGATGAGGTTGCGACTTTCGGAGAAGTCCACCTTGTTGTCCACCCAGATGCGCGCGCCCGACACGGCGATGAGCCCGAAAATCACGATGGCTACGCCGCGCAGCACCGGCGCCGGGATGAGGTGAATGAGCGCGCCGAACTTGGGGCTGAAGCCCAGGACGATGGCGACAACCGCGGCCGTGGCGAAGATGAGCGTGGAGTAGATTTTGGTCGCCGCCATCACGCCAATGTTCTCCGCATACGTGGTAACCCCGGTTCCACCCGCCGCGCCCGAAACGATGGTTGCAAGCCCATCGCCGAGAAAGGCGCGACCCATGTAGCGATCGAGATTCTGCCCGGTCATGGCCGTAACGGCCTTGATGTGCCCAAGATTCTCCGCGACGAGGATCACCACCACAGGCACGATCAATGTCATCGCTCTGGGGTTGAACACGGGCGCCGTGAAGTTTGGCAGGCCAAACCAGGCGGCGCCGGCCAGGTCCGAGAAGTTCATCGGCGTACCCAGACCCAGACCATTGGCCAGGATGGCGTAGACGACGCTGGCAATGACGAGTCCGACCAGGATGAGCAGTCGCTGCACCATACCCCGCGTGTACACCGCGACCAGTCCGACCGCCAGGAACGTCACCACGGCCATCCAGTCCTCGAAGTTGCTCGCGCCATGCGATTTGATGGCGATGGGGGCAAGATTCAGGCCAATCACGGCAACCACGGAGCCGGTGACGACCGGAGGCATCAGGCGCTCGATCCAGCGCGTGCCTATGCCCATCACGATCAGGCCGATTGCCGCATACACCACGCCACAGGCAACGATGCCGCCCAGCGCCACAGCGATGTTGGGATTCATGCCACCGCCCGAATAACCGCTGGCGGCGATGACCACGCCGATGAACGAGAACGACGAGCCCAGGTAGCTTGGCACCCTGCCGCCCACGACAAGAAAGAAAATCAGCGTGCCCACCCCGCTCATCAGAATCGCGATGTTGGGCGAGAAACCCATCAACAGCGGAGCAAAGACGGTAGAGCCGAACATGGCCACCACATGCTGCAAACCCATCGCCAGTGTCTGGGCCGGGGGTAAGCGCTCGTCAGGCGCAACGACGCCCCCGGTATTCAAGCGCCATTTGGGAAAATACGCATCAGCCATCTTCACCTCCCTGGTTGTCGGTCATGCCGCGTGCGCCGCCGCCTGATTTTGAACGCTCAACGTCGCCTCTTCCCTGCACCCGAAATCATGGGACCTTCTGCACGACTTGCGCATTTTCGTGGATCCGATGCCGCGAGTGCAGATGCAGCCATTGGCAGCGCCGCGTCGTGCCGGCCCCGCGGCGCACCCCGGCGTGCAGCTCGATGACGCGCCCGTCAGCGTTGTGTCGCATGCCGATGCGAAAGGCCGCGCTCACGCGCCGCAACCCCATCGCGCAAGGCATGCCTGCACGACGGGCTGGCGCAGCCATCACTTCGTGCCAAAAATGCGATCACCCGCATCGCCCAGGCCGGGGACGATGTAGCCATGTTCATTCAAACCCTCGTCGACCGCGGCAAGGGTGATGGGGACGTCGGGATGGGCTCGGTGCACGGTGCGCACGCCTTCTGGCGCAGCCAAAAGATTGACGAGCTTGAGCGTGGTGGCCCCCGCCTGTTTCAGCCGGGACAGGGCCGCGGCTGCCGAATTGCCCGTCGCCAGCATGGGGTCGACCACAATCACCAGACGCTCGGCCATGTCATCGGGCACCTTGAAGTAATACTCCACCGGCTCCAGGGTGGCGGGATCCCGGTACAGGCCAATGTGGCCCACGCGTGCGTTCGGCAACAGATCGATCATGCCGTCGAGCATGCCATTGCCGGCGCGCAGGATTGACACCAGACACAGCTTCTTGCCGGCAAGGATGGGCATGCGGCAATCGGCAACCGGAGTACTCACATCCACCAGCTGCGTGGGCAAATCACGCGTGGCCTCATACGCCAGCATCGCGGCGATTTCACGCACGAGCCGCCGGAAGTTGTCTGTGGTGGTATCACGGCTACGCGCAAGCGTGAGCTTGTGCTGCACAAGCGGATGCTGGACGACTTGGAGCATGGGCAGATCCATGGCGGATTCTCCGGTGTTTTCGGGTTGGGTCGCAGTGGCATTATCAGACCACAGCGTTGGCGGTGGCCCGACGCGCGTACGGCACACCCGCAGGAGCCAGGCCGGGGCCGCGCGTGCTGCACCTCGACGTGGAGTGCCACCTGCAAGGAGCTGAACGCTCAACAGGCTGGCGCACCTCCATCGACTGCGGTTCGAGCAAAGCTCGTGGCGGACATTTCGGCGACTGGCGAACTGCATGGGTGCGCGGAAGCGACGTCATGCCATCAACCACGGATCCCCCGCCGATGCAAACCATGAAGCATTCAGTTGCATTTAAGTGCAGGCCATGCGTTGACCTGCGATGCGTCGACAACGAGAATCAAAAGTGACAATTCAATTCAAAATCACTTCACAATCGAACCGCAGTTTGGCCACGCGATACAGGCCAAGAACCCAGGAGACTCTCTCATGCAAATACGCATGCCCAAAGCCATGAAAGCCATGGCAGCAGCCGGCGCCCTCACCCTGTCCACGCTCGGCGCACACGCCGCAACGGCCCCAGCAGAACTCAAGATCGGCACGCTGTATGCGACGAGCGGCCCATTCGCGGTGGCCTCGCAGGGGCAGTACGAAGGCTTGCAGTTCTGGGCGGCCGCAGTCAACAAGGACGGCGGCGTATTTGTGAAATCGTTTGACAAGAAAATTCCGGTCAAGATCGTGGCCTACGACGACCAGAGTTCCACCTCCACGGCAACCACGCTGTACAACCAGCTCATTACGCAGGACAAGGTGGACATCCTGGTGGCCGACTTCGGCTCCGTGCTCACGTCCGTTGCGGTCCCGCTGGCGGCCGAGCACCATATGTTGCTGATCGATCCAACGGGTTCCGGAGCCAACTTCTTCACCAAGAAGACCGACTACCTGGCCGATGTGAGCATTCCGTCGTCGACCGTGTGGCCTGTGCCCCTTGGGAAGTATGTGCTGCAGCAGAAAATCAAACGTGTTGCCATCGTCTATGACGCCAACGACTTCGATGCATCGCAAGCCAACACCCTCAAGGACGTCCTGGTCAAGGGCGGTGTGACCCCGGTGTATTTCCACGCCGTGCCGACCAGCGAGTCGAACTACACCATTCTTCTGCACACCGTGGCGGCCACAAACCCGGATGCCGTGCTGGAGTTCGGCTATGCGCCCAACGACATCGCCTTTTTGCGCGCGCTGTCGCAAAGCGGGCTGCACTTCAACATGACGTTCACGATCTTCCCCGGTCAGCTTCTGAGCCTGATCACGAAGAACGTGGGGGCCAAGGCTCTGGCCTACACCTACACCTACCCCACGCCCCCGCTCGTGAAATACGACAAGGTGAGCTATGGCATGAACACTGCACAGTTCGTGCAGGCCTTCCAGGCAGCCCAGCACAAGGAGCCCAATTTCCTGGATTCGGCTGGCTACAACACGGGCCTGATCATCCAGCACATGCTGGACATGGCGCCCAAGTTTGAACAACTCGCTTTTCATCAGGCATTGATGGACATGTCGGGCAAGACCACCACGCTGCTGGGTGAGTTCAAGATCAACGAAAACGGAGCGCAACTCGGGCAGCCCTTCCCTGTGGCCCAGCTCGTTCCGGAAGGCAGTGGCACCAAGATTGTCGTGGTGTACCCCGACGACAAGGCAACGGGCAAGGCCGTATACCCGGCGCCGAAACCCTGACCCTGACCCTCACCCTGACTCTGGCGTCGCCCTGCCCCTGGCCTCCTTCCCGTTGTTGGGGGGAGGCGGATCATTTCCGCCGCGCTGTGGGTGGAGAGGATTGGCAGGAGCGACATCCGGCAAGGACGAGGCTGGACTGACACGCGGATCGCGGAGGGCGATTGGAACTGCTCGAATACGCCATCATCGGCGGCATTCTGTACGGCATCTTTTTTAGCTTGGTGGGCATCGGGCTGAATTTGATTTTCGGCGTCATGCGCATCATCAACCTGGCCCACGGACAGTTCATCGTTCTGGGCGGCTATACGGCATGGCTGGTTTCGCGGCACTTCGGACTCAATCCGTTGTGGGCGGTTCCGCTGTCGATCGTTGGTGCCGTCGTGATTGGGTGGCCGCTATACCGCGCCGTGGTGCCACGCCTGCAGCGCTCGGGCGACCCCGAGATGCTGTCCTTCATCCTGTTCTTTGGAATTGGGCAGATCATCGAGGCGCTCACCGTGCTTGCATTCGGTGCCGACCAGCGCTCGCTGCCGAGCGAGGCGCTGGGCGCAGGCAATATTGGCGTGCTCGGCCAGCAATTTCCGGATAGCTGGTGGTGGGCTGCAGCGGTGAGCCTGGCGGCGATCGCCGGGCTTTGGGCCTATTTCTCTCACACCCGCCTGGGCTACGCAACGCGCGCCATCATGGCGAACCGTGACGAAGCCCTTGCCACTGGCATCGATGTGCATCGGGTCTCGAGCATTGCCTTCGTGGCCGGCCTGGCGCTGGCGGGGATCGCAGGCGTTTTCGTGCCCTACCTGCTGGGCTCCGTGTCGCCCGATCTGGGCAACGAACTCACGACAACCTCATTTGCCATTGTCATCATCGGCTCGCTGGGCAACCCGCTGGGCACTGTGGTCGGCGGCCTGGTGTTTGGCCTGGGCACGATGCTGATGCAGACCTACTACTCGTCCTGGTCCAACGTTGTGCCCTACGCCCTGCTGCTCGTCATCGTCCTCATCAGACCATCCGGGCTGCTCGGAAAGGCGGTGCGCCTTGCATAACTCCTGGTTGACTCGCGCACGCCCTGGCGCCATCGTGCTGGTGCTGGTGGCTGCCGCTTTCATGCTGCTGCCGCACGTCTACGGCAATCAGACCCTGCTGTTCACCCTGATGACCTTCATCGTGCTCGCTCAGGGTTTGAACCTGCTGTACGGCTTCACCGGCTACCTGCCCTTTGGCTATGTGGGCTTTTTCGGATGCGGCGCCTACGCCACGTCGCTTTTGGTCCTGCATACGCATTTGCCGGTGTTCGGCTGTGTGGCGGGCGGCGGGCTGGCCGCGGTGCTGATGGCGCTGATCCTTGGGCCGCTGCTGCGCCTGTCCGGCGCTTATTTTTCGATCGCCAGCCTGGCGGCGTCGCAAATTCTCTATTTCGTCGTGTCCAACCCCAATCTGGCCGATATCACCGGGGGACCCTACGGGCTGAAGATCGAGCAGGTCTATGCACCAGGCACCAGCTACGGGGCGATGCTCGGGCTCTTGCTGGTGGCCACGGCGGTCGCGGCCTATTTTCGGCGCTCGCGCTTCGGCATGGCCCTGCGCGCGATGAAGCAGGATCCCACGAGCGCCTCCATGGCCGGCATTGATGTTGTGCGCGTGCGACTCATCGTCTGGCTGGTGTCGGCGCTCGTGGCAGGCCTTGCGGGCGGCATTTATGCCTGGAACCTGTCGGTGTTCTACCCCGACGCGGTCTTCACCCTGCAAATCTCCGTATTCGCCATCGTGTTCGCGCTGTTCGGCGGCGTTGGCACGGTGATCGGGCCCATCGTCGGCGCCGCGGTTCTGTATTCGCTGTACTCGGCAATCGGCATTTCCACGCCGCAGTATTTCCAACTCATCTACGGCGCACTGATCGTCTTGCTGGTGATGTTCCTGCCCGGCGGGATTCTCTCGCTGTTTACACGCAGGGGCGTGCATGTCTTCTGAACTCCTGCACCTTGCCGGGGTGAACAAGCGCTTCGGTGGACTCGTGGTTCTGAACGATGTGACGTTCGGTGTTTCGCCCGGCGAGATCCTGGGCCTTGTCGGTCCCAACGGCTCGGGCAAGACGACGACCATCAACCTGATTTCGGGTATGTACCGCGCCGATGCCGGCTCGATCGTCTTCGACGGCCACAGCATCAATCGCTTGCCCATGTTCCGCCGCGCCCGACTGGGCATCAATCGCACGTTCCAGGTGCCCAAGGTGTTTCGGGACATGACGGTGCGCGAGAACATCGAAGTGGCCGCCCACTTCGGGCGCGCGCATGAGGCCGACGTGGATACGATCCTGGCCGATGTCGATCTCATCCCGAAAGCCGACAAACTCGCCGGTTCGCTCACGGTCAACCAGCAAAAGCAGCTTGATTTGGGCCGTGCGCTGGCAACCAACCCGAAGCTGCTGCTGGTGGACGAGATCGGCGCTGGACTGAACCCGGCTGAACTCGGCGCCATCGCTGCGCTGCTGCAGAAGCTGGCGGCGCGCGGCATTGCGCTCATCGTTGTGGAGCACCTTCTCGATTTTCTCAACCGCATCACCGAGCGTGTCATTGTGCTTGGCGCCGGTCGCATGCTGTTTCAGGGCTCGCTTGCCCAGGCGTCGCATGACCCGGAAGTGGTTGCCGCCTTCATCGGAGGCTGATCATGGCAACGCTGCTCGAAGTGCAGGGTTTGGAAACAGGGTATGGCCCGCTGCAGATCCTCTGGGGTATCGACCTGAATGTCTCCGCTGGTGAGACGGTGTTGCTGCTGGGTGCCAACAGCGCCGGCAAAACCACGCTGTTGCGCAGCCTGATCGGCCTGCTGCCCAGTTGGCGCGGCACGATCCGTTTTGATGGCGAACGCATCGACGGGTTCGCGCCCGACCAGCGCATCCGCCGCGGCATTGCATTCATGTCCGAGCTTGGCGTGTTCCCCACCTTGTCCATCGATGAGAACATCGCCCTTGGTGGCTACTTCTTGCCCGATGCGCAGGTGCGGCGGCGCCGCGACCAGTTGTTCCAGGTCTTTCCCGATCTCGCCGCCAAGCGACGCGACGCTGCCGGGTCCCTGTCAGGCGGGCAGCGCAAGATGCTCGGCATTGCCAAGGTGCTCGTGTCTGAACCACGTCTTCTGCTCATGGATGAGCCGTCATCGGGCCTGGCCCCGGTTTTCGTCAAACAGGTGATTGACGTGCTCAAGACGACGATCGGCGGCGGCACATCCCTGCTGATTGCGGAGCAAAACGTGGCCTTCCTCGCTCTCGCTGATCGCGGCTATCTGATCGACCACGGCAAGGTCAAGCTCAGTGGCACGCGCACCGAACTGCAGACAAGCAGCGCGGTGCGCGAGACGTACTTCGGACTGTGACGGGTGCCGCGTCCGGCTTTGCCTGAACCGCCAGAGGCAACCCCCGGCCGGGCTCAGCGTCCCAAGCCGCGCAGACCCTTTTGCACCTGCTCCCGGAGTTTTTCTGCATCGCGTGGGCCGAGGCTCTTGCGCAATGCCCGCTCAGCGCGCTGCTTCAGCAGGTTTTCAGCGCGGGGAGCAACGGCCCGCGACCAGAGGACTGCATAGACCGGTTGGGCAAACGGTCCGCTCACGCGGACAGGCACTGTCAGGCCCTGGAGCTCTGCCGCACGCGCGCCAGCCACGCCGGGCAGCTTGCCTGTCAGCGTTGGGCTCAGCGTCATGTCCAGCGTTCGCGCGGGCAGGTCGACCACGCCATGCCCGGTGACATGCAGCAGGGGACTTTGCAGCGCGATGTCATGGCTCGTGGCAACGCCGTGCGCGAGATCAAACCGGGCACTCGCCGCACTGAATGTCGTGCGTAGCTCGCCGCTGGCTGGCATCACGCGATCAAGCCCCCCAAGCGGCAAACTTCCAGCCAGGTGCAGCGACCGTTCAAGATCAAAGCCCTTGACGGCGCCATTGCTCAGCTTGAGCCGGACCGTGCCGTCGAGCTCACGCAGCCAGTTGACCGGGGCCAGGCCCCGGGTCGTCACATCGATCGAAGCGTCAGCCACGCCTTGCAGAGCGTCGTGCCCACTCAGCGCTTCGACAATGGGCTGGATTTGCACATTGCGCGCGACCTGCGCAAGGGTGATGCGCGTGTCCTTCAATTGGAGTTGGGCACTGCCGTTGAGCGTGCCGCCATATCCTTGCATGGAAAAGGGCTCGACAGTGAGCACCTGGCCATCGTCGCGCACATGCGCTTGCACATGGCGCCACTCCATGCCTTTGACGCGCAGCGCGCCGACCTCCAACTGGGCATCCAGATCAAGGTCCTTCAGGAGGTCCATATCCGTGCTTCGGGCTGCTGCTGCGGCCGGCTCCGCCATCGGTGGCTTGCCCGCCTGAGCCTTCGCCGTCCCGGGCTCGGTGCCGGGTCGCGCGTCGATGTCGAGCCTGTCCACCGTAGCGCTCATCGTGATGGCGTTTTTCAGGCTGCTGCCGCTGAGTGTGAGTTGCGACGCACCGACTCGTCCGGCAACATCAAAACTGCTGGTGCGCGCGTCAAGCGCGTAAGCCGCGTGACCTTGCAGTGCAAAGTCCACCGGCTTGGCGCGCGCACCAGCAGGGCGCCAACTTCCCTGCAGGCTGCCTGCGTCGAGAACAGCGCTCATGGCCGGCACATTGATGCTCAGGGCTCCCGCAAGCCGAGCCTGCAACGCGCTCGCCCGCCCATGCACGGCCTGTTGCACGTCGAGCTCGACAGGGGCCAGGCGCAGCGCCTCGGCCGGCCCCGATGCGGCAGGAACGTGCAGCTCCATGTGCACTGTCGTGGGCGCAGCGCCAAACAACGCCTGCGCGGTCAGTGCCGCGGTTTCGAGGTGGTCTGCCGCCCAGCTCAGTGCAGGCAAGGACGCATCAAACTGAAGCGGTTGGCCATGGCCATTCTGGCCCTGGGCCTTGATGAGCAGCCCTCGCACACTCAGGCTGCCGCCCGGGTGCCTGGACGCAGGCGGCAGCGGCATGTAGTCCACGCTACCCGAGACATTGCTCAGCAGTTGCGTGACACCCAGCATGCTGCCGTCACAGCGCAGCATGAAGTCATGCAACTGCACCGACCCCTGCGGCGTGGCCTGCAGCTGGCCCTTGAGGTCGATGCTTGCATTGAGCGACGGTTTGATAAACACAGCACGCGCACTCAAACGCATGGGCCCCGGCACGGCGTCGCCGAAGCCGTCCACCGTCAGGTTCAGATTGGTAAGGCGTCCATCAATCCCCGTGCGACTGTCATTCAGGGTGACGTCGCCGCCGCTGATGCTGAGATTGCGCACCACAAGAGCCATATGCGACGGCGCTTCACCCGGCGTTGACCCGCCAGGAGCACCGGCAGGCGCGGGCAGCAGGTCATGGAAATTGAACTGGCCGTT
This sequence comes from Thiomonas sp. FB-Cd, assembly GCF_000733775.1. Lineage (NCBI taxonomy): Bacteria > Pseudomonadati > Pseudomonadota > Betaproteobacteria > Burkholderiales > Thiomonas > Thiomonas sp. FB-Cd. Next base: position 769,282 of record NZ_JPOE01000005.1, read on the forward strand.
CGCGTCGCGCTGCACCACCACGTGTGGCGCGTCCAACGCGATGCGGTCGACCACCAGGCGACGCCGCAGCAAAGCCAGGAAATCAAGGTGCAAGCGCATGTCGCCGGCCTGGGCAAACAGCGCGCTGCTTCCCGGCTCGCTCAGGCGCATCGGGCCGGTGTGCAGCGTGAATGGCGGAAAGAGGTGGAGTTCCAGCGTGCCGGGCAGTGCCAGGGTTCGGTGGTAGCGCTCCTGCACGGCGCTGATCAGGGCGGCCTTGTACTGGTTCGGGTTGAAGGCCAGCAGCATCAAGCCTGCGCCACCCACCACAAGGATGATCAATGCGAGCAAAGCAGCTACGACAAAGCGAATCAGCTTTGCGCCCATGCCTGCTTCCTGGGCGTCGGCCGCCTTGCGCAATCTTGCATTCGAGGTGTCATCGGTGTCTTCAAACGCGCCACCCTGCCGAGCGGGCGCAAAATGGAAGGCCTTTCATTCTAGGCACAGGTTTTTTGACCATGACTTCGCGCACAACACAGGCCGTGATCGCGGGCGGCGGAATCGTCGGCAAGGCGCTGGCACTGGCGCTCGCGCAGGGTGGCGTGCAGGTGTTGCTGTGCGGTGCACGACCCGCTGCACCAACACCAGCCGCCGGGTACGGCCAGAGGGTTTACGCCATCAATGCCGCGTCACGGCACTTTCTGGACGGGCTGCGCGTTTGGGCGCAGATCCCGGCCGAGCGTGTGCAAAGCGTTGAGCGCATGCGCATTGCGGCCGACGGTGCGGAACTTGTCTTCACCGCCTACGCACAGGGTGTGGAGGCGCTCGCATGGATCGCCGAGTCCGACGCCATCGAGCGCGCGCTCGATCTGGCCTTGCAGTTCGAGCGCGGCGTCAGCAGCACCCCGGCGAGCCTGGAGCAGGCAACCCGGGACGGCGCCCTGTGGAACCTGCAGTTGGCCGACGGGCGCCACACGTCCACCGGACTGCTGCTGGGCGCAGACGGACGTGCAAGCCGCGTGCGGGACTGGGCTGGCATCGGCTTGCGCAGCAAGGCCTATGGTCAGACCGGCGTGGTGTGTAATCTGCACTGCGCGGCCTCGCATGGAGCCACCGCCTTTCAAACCTTTACCCAGGATGGCGTGATTGCCCTGTTGCCGCTGGCTGCGCAGGGCGGGCAGAGCCAGGTTTCGCTCGTGTGGTCCGCGCCCGATGCGCTCGCAGCGCAGCTCCAAGCAGACGGCGCGCAACGATTGGCCGCGCGTGTGCAGGAGGCATTGACGCTGCTTGGCGCCGAGCACCTCGGGCCGCTGAAGGCTGCCGGCGAGCTTGGCGCCTGGCCCCTGGTGCTGCAGCGCGCCCACCACCTGGTGGGCGAAGGCGTGGCGTTGCTCGGTGACGCCGCACACGTCGTGCATCCGCTGGCGGGCCACGGATTGAACCTTGGCCTGCAGGACGCGCAGGCGCTTGCCGCCGTCGTCAAAGCCCGCGCGTCTTCCGAGGGCGTCGGCGATGCGCGGGTTCTTCGCCGCTACGCCCGCGCCCGTGCAGAACAGGTGCTCGCGCTGGAACTGGCCACTGACGGCCTGCACCGACTGTATGCGCCCGGCATGCAGTGGCTTGCGCCCTTGCGCGCACTGGGACTTGCCGGCACGAATCACCTGGCGCCGCTCAAGCGCTGGCTGGCGGGCTATGCTTCAGGTTTGGCCGTGCTGGGCTGAAATCGGCCACAATTTCCGGCATGGCCGTCTCTTTATATCGTCAGGAATTTCCATGAACTTTCGTTGCACAACCGCTGCGCTCGCCCTGATCGGCAGCCTGCTTCTGGCGACCACGGGCCAGGCACAGACCACGGCCGACGTGCGTCAGGCCCTGGCCAAGGTCCTTCCCCATTTCCCGGCCTCGGCCCAGATCATCAAAACGCCGTACGCAGGCCTGTACGAGGTGGATATCGGCGACCGCGTGTTTTACACGGATGCGAAGGGATCGTTCCTGTTCGCGGGCGAGATTCTCGAGACCAAGAGCGGCACGAACGTGACCAAGGAGCGCGTTGAGCAGTTGCAGAAGGTCAGCTGGAAGGATCTGCCGCTGAAGGACGCGTTCAACGTCGTGTACGGGAACGGCAAGCGCCAGGTCGCCGTCTTCGAGGACCCCTACTGCCCCTATTGCCATCAACTCGACAAGACCCTGGAGAGCATGAGCAACATGACGGTGCACGTGTTTCTGTTCCCTGTCATTCGTCAAGATTCCCCGGCGAAAGCACGGGATATCTGGTGCTCAGCTGACAAGGCCAAGGTATGGCAGGCCTGGATGAATGATCAAAAGGCGCCACCCAAGGCAGCTGCGTCCTGCGCCACGCCGTTGGAAGCCAACCTTGCCCTCGGGCAACGCCTGGGCATCCAGAGCACACCCACGATGTTTTTGGAGAATGGCCAACGCATCAGCGGCGCCGTGGACGCAGCCGAGATCAACCGGCGCATGGCCATGAAATGAAGGCGGCGGGACGGCCCGCAACTGACGTCCCGCCGGGCGGTCGGCATCCGCCGGCACCCACGAGGCGCAGCACGTTCCTCAGCGTACGCACTCGGCTCACCGCTTCGTCGCCTGGCGCGTGCGCATCACGCCTGCGTGCGCACAGCGACCACGGCTGATCCCACAATGAGCAGCGCCGCGACGACGAGCGGCCAGGTGAACGTCCCGCCGGTCACCCAGACCAGCAGGGCTGTGGACGCCAATGGAGTGATGTAACTGAGCACCCCAATGATGCGTGCGTCGCCCAGTTTGAACGCCCGGTCCCACAGGTAGAACGCCGCCCCCAACGGCCCCAGACCGAGCATGCCGATGCGCAGCAACTGGGGCACGCTCAGACTCACATGCGGCTCCAGTAGCGCATGACAAACGAGTGCGAGCAGCCCGGACACCAGTCCAAACAGTCCGATGGCAGCCGTCGGGAAACCACGCCCCTGCAGCGCCAGGCGCCTCGTGCCGAGCGAGAAACATGCCCAGGCCAGCGCGGCGGCAAGCGCAGGGGCGTAACCCCAGGCCAGTCCGCCGTGCAACGTTCGCCCCCCCAGGATGGCAAGCGCCGCACCGGCGAACCCGATCAGGGCTGCGCCGATGTGCACGGCGCGCAAGCGCATGCCGGGCAGCAACAACGGCGCCAGAACCACGATCAGCAGCGGCCACAGGTAATTGACCAGATTGGCCTGGACTGGCGGCGCATGGCGAAGTGCGATGAACAGCAGGAAGTGGTATCCGAACAGACCGCCCACGCCGAGCGTGAGCGCCGCGGGCCCCACGCGCCAGTGCCGCATGTACGGCCAGGCAGGCACGCTGCCGACGATGAGCGCCAGGCCCGTCAGCAGGAACGGCGGGACTTGCGCGAGTTGCACGGCAAGCGTTGCAAGGCTCGCCCACAGCGCAATAGCGCCGAGCGCGTACAGATTGGCGGCGGTATGGCGCGACGTGATCACAGCGCGGCACGCCGCTGGACCCAGGGCTGGGCCGCTTCAAGCTGCGCCGCCAATCGCAAGAGCTGGTCTTCGCGGCCCCAGGCCGCAAGGAACTGCACGCCAAGCGGTAACCCACCGGAGTCCGTGTGCAACGGTACCGACATGGCCGGTGTTCCGGTGAGATTGGCCAGTTGCGTAAACGGGGTGCGCGCAAGGCTGATGCGCGCGAGATCATCCACCACGCCGGTACGGCGCAGCAGTCCGCCCAGACCCAGCGCGAGCACGGCACGCAGAGCAGCTTTCTGCGAGACTGGCGTCTCAAGCTCGCCAATGCGCGCCGGAGGCTGCGCGGTGGTCGGCGTGAGCAGCAGATCGTACCTGGCATGAAAGGCCGCCAGCGCCCGCGCAAAGCCGTTCCATCGCTCGCGCAGGCTCACATACTCGGCCGCCGGCAGACTTTCGCCGATGGCGGCCAGCGCCCGGGTCTCGAGTTCGAAATCCGTGTGCTTGGCACCGAATTGGCGCACACACCGCCGCACTTCTGCGGCAACGTGCCCAAAATAGATGCCCAGATAACTTTGCGCCAGCTGCAACCCGTCAATGGATGGCGCGGCAGGCTCAACGTGGTGGCCCAGACCCTGCAGCAGGACACTGGTGCGCTCCACCGCCGCACGCATGTCGCGATGCACGGGAGTGCCAAGCGGGGATTCAGTGCTGAACCCTATGCGCAGCCGTCCCGGCTCGGCACCCACTTCCTGTACCCAGGGGCGGGCGGGCGGAGCCACAGCAAAAGGATCGCCTGGCTCAGCCACGGCAATGAGGTCCAGCAACGCGGCGCTGTCACGCACGCTTCGGGACAGCACATGGGTGCTGCTTGCACCGTCCCAGAATTCGTCCGCCTCGGGCGCTTGGCTGACCCGGCCACGCGAAGGCTTGAGTCCGAACAACCCGCAGTACGCGGCCGGGATGCGTATCGAGCCGCCGCCGTCCGATGCTCCGGCAACTGGCACGATGCCGGCAGCCACGGCGGCCGCAGCTCCACCAGACGATCCACCGGGGGTGAACTCCGGATTCCAGGGATTGCGGCAAGGACCAAACAGCTCTGGCTCTGTCACGGCCTTGAGCGCCAACTCGGGCAGATTCGTCTTGCCTAATACCACGAGGCCCGCATTGATCCAGCGCTGCACCACGCTGCTTGTGGCCTGCGCGCGCACGCCCCGCCGAGCGCGCGAACCCCAGGTCGCGGGCAGACCGCCAATGTCCTGCCCCAGGTCCTTGAGCAAAAAGGGCACACCGGCAAAGGGACCTTGCACGCCTGCGGCAACTTGGGCACGCGCGCGTTCGCGCCAGTCCATCACGACAGCCCCCAGACGGGGGTTCACCGTGTCCATGCGCGCCACTGCCGCATCGAGCACTTCGGCGGCACTCACCTCGCCGGATGCGACCAGTGCGGCCAAGGCTGTGGCGTCAAGGCTGGCGTATTCCGTGAACACATTGAGTCTCCTGGCATCGTCGATGCATCGAGCCTACCAGCGAACGCGGCAGGTCCGTGCTCTGCGCAGCAGCTGCAACGGCGCCTTGACCTCCCGCCAGGGGCGTGAGTGCTGACTTGACGAACGGGGGCAGGCGCCGCTCACAGGCGCAAAGCAAAACGCGCGGGGCCGTCTGGCCCCACCATCACCGTGGACGCGCAGTGCGCCAGGCACAAGGTCGAACGCCAGCAAGGCAGCGAGCGCTTGCCCCTAGGGTGATCCCCGGGACGCATGGGGCCATACGGACCAGCCTGGTTCCGCTTGGCGCCCGCCGATCGGCTGGACGGTCTCAACCAGCTAGGCGGATGCCCGACAATCCCGTGCCATCGCGACCAGGGCGTTGCGCACTGCACCGGGATCGCACACCGGCTGCGCGAAATCGAAGCGCAACACGCGGGCATCGGCGCGCACATCGAAGCCGTCGGTGTCGACGCCGATCATCGCGACCTCCTGGGCCTGCACACCGTGCACGTGCAGGCAATAGGCGCGAAGGTTATGCACATGATCCGCGTTCATGTGCGCGATGATGCCTTCCTCGGCTTCGGCCAGGCTGTTGCCTGGCGGCGCGAATGCCTCGGGATCCACCCAATGGATCTTGCCGAAACCGCCGATGTAGCGCACCGCCTGCACGGCGATCGCATAAAAATGGAAATCGTGCATGCCGAAATACTCCTCGGCTTCGGGAAGGTAACGCAGGTAGCGCGGCCCGAGGGCAGTTTTGTCGGGCAAGCGCTCGGCTGTGCCGCTGAGGGTCACCCTTCCGGCAGCTTGTGCATCCTGCGCACAGGGATGCGCAATGATGCTGCAGCGAGCGTCGGCAGCGAGGTTTTTCGTGTGTTCGGCCAGCGTCGAGATGAGAATGACGGGGCGTCCGGCATGGTCGAGCATGAAGGGCGCAATGGACCCGAACGGCGCTCCGCCCAGACGCTTGGACAGCGTGGACAGCACACCATTGGGGTGGGCGCGCATGAAGCGGCGCGCTTCGAGGCCGAGGTCGGGTTTTGCGGACATGGGTAAAGCCTCACGGAGTTTGGAGCATGCACCAGACGCGGCCGCGTGCGCCGCGCAGACTGGATTGTGCCCCGTTCCCGGAGGCGCGTGGCACCGCCTACGTCGTCGCCAGCAGATGCTCGACTTCGGCGAAGCTTTGTGGCCGCTCGGAGGCCTCGATTGGGGCGCCCAACTGGCGACCGATCTGTGTTGTCGAGAAAATCCCTCGAATGATCGGAACATGGCCGCGCTCGAGTACGAGCGCATGCTGTCTTCCACTGTCATGCAACGTTTTCACCACATCGCCGACGCTTGAATGCTGCACTTCCTCAAAGTCCAGAACCTGGATGTGCTCGCGCCGCACCATCACACGCTGCACCGCCACTGCGTTGCGGGCTGTGCCCTCGTCCACTGCAATGCGGATCGGCTTCTCACCAAGAAGGTCGCGGGCCGTCACCAATCCCACCACGTTACCGGCCGCATCCATGACCAGGAGCAGACGCACTCGGGCATGGATCATGCGCTGGTTCGCCACCTCAACCGTCGCATCGGGGCCGATGGTCACGGCCCTGGTCTGGCGCAGATCGGTCATCACCGTGATGGCCGAATGGTCCATGTCCACATGCGCGGGACGGTCCATGTCAACTTCGCACAAGCGGGTCTGCGCCGGTAACAAGCTGGGGTGCAGGCTGCGGTACATCGTCATGGCGTTCTCCTTGGATGCCGGCCCGGGTGGGCCTCATGCTTCCTAATCTAGGACGATCAAGAAATCCACGTTGTGTCGACCTGTCCCCATTCGCAAAAATTTGTTGCATTGCAACATCACCGCAACCTTACGCTCTCACGGGACCGAGCCGGCGCAGCGCACGCCCGCCTCCCCTGCTGGCTTCGCGCCATCGAACAATACGCGCCGGCACCCTAGCGGTCAACGCACGTGAAGATCGCAGCGATCGCCAATTCCGTCTCGCCATACGGAAATGCGACTGGGCAGCAAGCCCGAGCCCTGGAGGGCACCATGGATGAACATGCACAAATTCTCCAGGGTCGGGGCCTTGAGCCCCGGCACGGTGTCGAGGAACTGGTGATCAAGACGCTCCCGCACAAGCGCCAACTCCCGTCGGAGCACCCCGAGATCGATGACCATCCCGGTTTGCGGATCTGGCTGCCCTTGCACCGCCACCTCGGCGTTGTAGGTATGCCCATGGATACGGGCGCTTTGTTCGGTTTCCAGCTCGCGTCGAAGGGTGTGAGCTGCATCGAAGAAGAAACGCTGAGAAATTTCAAATCTCATCGAATATCCAGGAATTTGTGAGTCTGTGTGCTGAGGCGCCAACGAGGGTCGGCGAGGCACTGCGCGATGGCCCAATCCGTGTTCGCCCGCTTCAATGGTCCGTCCATCGGCTGCAGCAACCGATGCTTGAACGCAAGCTGCACGAGGGCCGCGAGGTCGAGGCCCTCCTGTGGCACGACGACCTTCAATTCATCCCCGCGCATCTGGCGCAAAGGTGCGCCGGCCTTCGGGCTTACGCAGACCCAGTCGATGCCCTCGGGCACCGCGACGGTGCCATTGGTTTCGACGGCGATCTCGAAGCCCTGGTCATGCAGGGCTTCGATCAGCCCGGAATCGACCTGCAGAAGCGGTTCGCCACCGGTCAATACGCAAAAAGGCTGAACCTCGCGCACTGGCCACAGTGCTGCAAGCTGTGCAGCCAACGCATGTGCATCGGAGAATTTGCCCCCCAAGCTGCCGTCGGTGCCCACGAATTGCGTATCGCAGAAGGTGCACACAGCGCTGGCACGGTCCTTTTCGCGTCCGGACCAGAGGTTGCAGCCGGCAAAGCGACAGAATACGGCCGGCCTACCCGCATGCGTCCCCTCGCCCTGCAGCGTGTAAAAGATCTCTTTGACCGAATAGGTCATGGTCGATGCCAGCTTTGTGAAACCCGCCATTATCCCGGATCCTGCATGCGCCTTGCCCCAAACGGGTATCGCGCCGACAACCTTGCAACAAGGCAAGGCCGATCCCCCCGGCTGGCCCCGAACGCTGGGCGGCGGGCGAACGGGCCACGAAAGCGAACGCAGGCGCACATCTGCAGGGCGCAAGCAGCTGCTGCGAGTCCCTGTTGGCCGCTGCCGACTTTGATGCGCCCCCCCTGCGCCCATTCAGGTGGGGACTCAACCCAATCGTGCGACCTCGCGCACGGCGCGCTCAAAATGCCCTGGCGGCGTCCCAAGCGGGGTCAAACGGCGGTCATGCGTTGATGGTGCCCGCCGCTTGGGACGTTGCATTCGTTGCCACGCGCTGCCCCTGCGTGACCATCAGTCCGGCAGGCCTTTGTTGGCGGTTTCGGGCAACAGCCACGGAATGACAAGCCCGAGAAGGTACACCGAACCCAGGATCAACGCGGCATGACTAATGCCCCCGAACGTCTTGATCATGGATCCCGCGATGATGGGGAAAACCCACGCGATGAGGCGCGCCGCATTGAAGATAAAGCTGACTGCCGTGGACCGAACGGTTGATGTAAAAAGCTCGGTGGGGTAGATCGCCATCCAGACATAGGCACACCCAAGCGTGAAGAAGCCGTTGATCGGCGCGACCATCATCATGCCTTGAACGGAATGGGTCAGCGCGTAGGTCATGACGGTGGTGACCAGCGCGCCGAGGAAGGTCAGAAAAATAAACACGCGTCTGCCGACGGCGTCCACGATGAAGCCTGCAATCATGTAGGCAATGATGGCGCCGACGGTATAGGCAATCGACACCCTGGACGCCCAGGCAGCCGGATTGCCCAAGCCCTGCGCCTTGCCAATGGCAATCGTGTAGATGGGCAGCCAGCTCGAAATCGCCCACCAGCCCGTGGTCGTCACGATCGAGAGGATTGTCGCCAACACCGTGCGGCGCCGTGCCTCGGGCTCACGAAACAGCTGCGTCAGCGTGAAAGGACGCGCATCCGATGAAGATGCTCCTGCGGATGCCATCGCGCCTGCCTCGGTGGCCGCCCACCGCCTGGAGCGCACGGCATTGACCCACTTTTCGGATTCCTGGATGCCTCGACGGATGTAGAGCACAAACAGAGCTGGAACCGCGCCGATCGCAAACATCAGCCGCCAGGTTTCGGCACCCAGCGGGTGTGCAGTGGAAAGCACGTACCAGATCACTGCGGCCAGTAGCGTGCCCCACCCAAAGCCCGACTGCAGAAAGCCCGCGCCTTTGGCGCGCGCGCGTTCGGGCCACGTCTCGGCAAGCAGGGCAATGCCCGTGCTCCACTCGCTGCCCATGGCAAGGCCCGTGAGAAACCGCAGGGCACACAGTTGCACGAATGTCTGGGAAAACGCTGTCAGCCCAGAGAAGACTGCGTACAGGAAAACCGACCAAAGCATCATCCGCTTGCGGCCGACGTAATCGGCCATGATGCCGCCGACCATGCCTCCGAACCCCCAGCCAAGCAAAGTAATGCCAATGGCTGTTCCGGCATAGATGGGAGCCGAGGCAAGCTGAGCGGGAGTCAGCAGCGAATGCAGCATGGGCAGCAGAACCATGATCAGTGCGAGGGCCTCGTAGCCATCGAAGACCCACCCAAGAAATCCGCCGGTCAGCACGCGCCAATGCATCGACGTGAGACCGCTGCGCCATGACTCGGCGCGGCCGGAATCGATAGCCAACTCCTTCATGCCTTTCCCCTCATAAATATCGTTGTTGTCCACAAACGGTGCCGCCTTGCTGCAAACCGATGATGATCCCAAGCCAACGGATCGTCGCCCACATGCGCGCGCCATCAACGCCACCCCGACGACTGCGACTTCGCACTCAAGCCAGCGCCCTGCCTGCCACACGCGCAAACATTCGCTTCCGACGTCGGCCTCACCCGTGGCGGCAGGAGTCAATCCCAGACGAGCACCGGAACCGTGCTCCATGCTGGCCCTGCGCCCGCCTCTGCCCAGTTCTTGTTCTGGATCCGTGCACTCGCATTATGTTGACGCGTGCAGTCCTTCGGTTCGTTTCTTGTTGACGTATCCTTAACCAATGATTAAGGAAAGGGCAGCCATGGCCATGAACCCGAGCCGTTTCGATCTGGCGTCCTTGCGCCTGTTCGTGTTCGCGGCCGATGCGGGAAGCCTGACAGCAGGCGCCGAGCGCTATGGGATCTCGCTGGCCGCAGCCAGCAAGCGCATTGCAGAGCTCGAAGCACGCGTTGGCAGTGCGCTCCTGCTGCGAAGCAAGCAAGGCGTGACACCCACCCCTGCGGGGCATACGCTAAAAAGGCACGCGATTGAACTCGTGGCCCGGCTCGAGCAAATGGCCGTGGCGATGGCCGATTTCCAGCGTGGAGCCCATGGACACCTGCGTCTGTGGGCCAACACCTCGGCATTTGCGGGATTCCTTCCGGAGGTGCTTGCGGCCTACTCAACCGCTTATCCCCACATCAAACTCGACCTGGAAGACATGTTGAGCGACGTCACGGCGCGAGCCGTCGCAACCGGAGTCGTTGAGCTTGGAATCATGGGGGAAAACACGCCTGCCGAAGATTTGGAAACGCTGGTGTGCGACGTTGATGATCTCGTGCTGTTGATCCATCCCGGCCATACGCTGGCGGGCAAAGGAACAGTGTCGTTTGCGCATGCAATCGAGTATGACTTTGTGGCGCTCGGCAGAACGACGTCCCTGACACGACAGATCCATGCCGCCGCAGAGGCCGCCGGCCGTAGCCTGAAGGTGCGCGTGCAGGTGCGCAGCTTCGATGCCATGTCGCGCATGGTGGCCACGGGACTTGGGATTGCCATTCTTCCAAGCGCAGGTGCGCTACCGCATGCCTCAGCACTTGGCCTCGAGATCCTTCATCTGGAAGGTCCATGGACCAAGCGTCGCCTCCTGCTTGCCATGCGCGACCGCCAGTCGCTTTCCGGGCCGGCCAGAGCGTTCGTCACTCTTGTTGAGAATCGCATGGCGGCGCATGCCGCAAACTGAGCAGCCCCACGACGGGGTTCGACGCAGACGCGGTTGTTCGCGCTTTGCTTTGTCATCGCCCAAACCCACCTCCCGAGCCAGAGGATGACCCGCGTTTGCCGCAGATCAAGGAAACGTCGTCCCTGGGTTGCAAAGGGATACAGTCGGTCATAGATTGGAAATGTGCGGCAGACCGATTCGATTGCCTGGCGTTCCCAGTTTGGTCGGGGATGGAGTGCAGCAAAGCGCACATGGGCTTGCCCGTGAGTGTCATCGGCTCTGCCGCACCTCGTTATTCAGATCCGATCGGCAAGGCTTGCGAAGGCGTAAGCTCATACGCGACAGTCATGCTGCGATGCAGCGTTTGGTTGCATTGAGCCCTGCGGAGGGCTTTCAAGGAACATCTGTGATGAACAAAACGCGCATCAGCTCGCTGATTGCCACTGCTGCGTTGGCAATCAACCTGACCGGCTGTGTCGTTGCCCCGGGGCCACCGTACGTGGCAGCTCCGGCCCCCTACCCCTACTACGCGGAAAGCACCTTGCCGCCTCCGGCACCACGGGCAGAAATCGTGGGTGTGGCACCTTATCCCGGCTATTTTTGGATTGCCGGCTATTGGGGCTGGGCCAGCGGTCGATACCTCTGGCATCCCGGCTATTGGGAAGCGCCACGTCAAGGGTACCGTTGGGTGCCGCATCAATGGGCGCAGCACGGCGGAGCCTGGCGGGCCCAACCGGGTCACTGGGAACGCCGCCATTAGCAGCCAAGTGTGGCTCTCGGAATTCTGGGCCCAGCATTTTTCCAGGTGCGCAATGGCGGGCTGGCGCGTGATGCGGCCGCCATGCGTTAGCGCCTGAGCGATGCCACCAGGTGTGATGGCTAGCGGCGCGTAGGTGCATGTTTGATGCGAGTCGCCTCCTCGGGGGCGCCGTAGAGCCTCAAAAGTGTGCTCGGTGCCTCGTCCGAGATCGCTTGTGTGAAGTCTGATTGCGGCTGAGGTCGCAGGCATGGGCTTTGTCCTGCACAGGGCCGCGCTGGCGACCCACGGCGTCAGCTGCTGCTTGCTCACTGTCGACGCGAGACCAATTCTGGCGTCCGCCGTCGGCGCCCAAGCGCGCGGACGATCCCTTGTTTTCATGAAGCGAACGGGCCGTCGGCTTCTTCGGGCCTTGTACGAAGCCGCGCGGTGGTCGTTGCCGTCGCTCAGGTGCGGGATGCTGTTGCTTTCACGATAACTCCGGAATCCAAGAAGTTGCGTGGAACCAGCGCGTTTGGTCAATGGGGCTGGGCGTTTGGTACGGCTTTAGCCCATTTAATGTAAGGACACAGCCGCTGCCGCGCACACGTTGCAGTCGCCTGGCGCCGTGCACGTGCTCATCCTTCTTCACCGCGTTGCCAGAGGGCATTGGAGACATTGGCCTGGATCTGACGAAGCAGGGGGCTGGGTTTTTTAGCATGAACTGCCCCTTCATTCGGGGATTGATACAGGGGCTCGCTCCTGTCTATCTTTCTACGCACATTCGTCAAGTGTTGATGATGCCAGCTTTGGGGACGCACAATGGCCGTGGTAAACGAGATTGCGATCGACGGAGCGTCGACATGTGCCCCACCAAAGGGCCACGAAGAAGCGGCAACTTTCCCATTTGGCATTACCTCATGCGAAAGCAGCCGCTTCTCGACCCATAACGTCAGCCCGATTCGTCACAATTTTGACCAACATCCGCTGATGCAACTGCCACGACTGGCGCAGCTCGCACATGACTTGATGCCGAGCCGACAGTGCCGATTTATTCGCCCGGGTACTACGCAGGCGTCCGAGTTTTTTCATACGCCGAAAACGCCTGATGGCGCAGCCATCGATGAGGTGTTTGCCCGGATCGAGGAGCCAGGGTCGTGGATCGCGCTTTACAACGTACAAACAGATCCAGCCTATGCCGGCTTTCTTGACGAAGTCATGGCCAGCGCGAAGTCACTGCTTCAGGCCGAGCAACCTGGAGTGTTTCGCGTCGCAGGATTTATCTTCATCTCTGCGCCGCCATCAGTCACGCCGTTCCATATCGACCGCGAGAACAATTTCTGGCTGCAGATTCGAGGCCGCAAGATCATGACCGTTTTTGATCATCGCGATCGCGCGGTCGTGAAGGCGAAAGACGTGGAAGATTTCATCGTAAGCGGGTCGCTCAAAAACGTCCGCCTGGATCCGACGCATCGCGCGCTCGGGCACGACTTTGATGTAGGCCCTGGTGACGGCGTGTACTTTCCTGCCACCTCACCGCACATGACGCGCACCCCGACAGGCTGGGTCCAGCCTGGGAACGGCGTTTCCATATCGATAGGCGTGGTCTTCTATACGGACGTCACCCGCCATCATGCAAGAGTCCACCAGTGCAATCGAGTTTTGCGTAAGTTTGGCCTCACCCCGACCTTCCCTGGTGAAAGCGCTTGGCGCGATGCGATCAAAGCTCCACTTGGAAGGGCCATTGCCGCATCAAGGACACGGTGGCGTAATTATGTCGCACCTCCAGGAGCCTATTGAGTCAGCGTGCGCGAAGCAGAGGCGCATTGACAGTTCAGTTGTCAGTTCACACCTTGGTTGACGCCGCGGCCAGGTAGTTCATGGTCTCACCCTCGTGCCACGTGCCCGCAACGATCTGCTCTGTCGCTTTGCAGTCGACCACAACAGCTGTCGCGGTGGCGTGGACGGAGATGGTGCCCAAGCGCATGGCAGGAAGCGCCGCATGCGTCGACCGGTTTCGCAGCCGCTTCTGGGTAGAGGTTTGGGAAGAGCAGGTGCAACTGGTCGAGCGGAAAACCCAGGCTCACGGCCCCCTTGGGTGAGTCCGACCGCAGAAGGCCGTCAGCCACCGGTCGCGACAGCGAGTGACGTGCCGCGCGCTCGCCCAAGCCGGTCATCTGCACGAATTCACCACGGCTGAGCGGCCCCGCGGCCAGCACGTAATGGAGCGGAACGACGAGTTCACTGCGGTACGCCGAAGTGTCCTCGGTTTGACTCTTCCCCAGCACGAGGACATGCAAGCGTTTCTTTAGAGCTCCGAGGTCCAGCATCTCGGTCATGAACGGGACCTGGTCCTCGCACACGCCGATAAAAAAGCGGCACCGCTCGAGCAGCATGCGCTCACTCAGGTTGCCGCGCCCGTCGAGGTCCCCTTGGCGCACCATGTCTGCGTTGGACAGATGTGAGTAGCATGCGTCGCGCTGGCGTGCCAAGCCTCGATTCATCGACCAAAGACCTGCGGATAGCGGCTGCACCGCAACGTGGGTCTGAAGGCGTGCGGCAAGGAGGCGGATACGCTCGCTTCTCCCTTGGGGTCGATGAATCGGCCTCTTGCGCAGATCACAAAGGGCTAGGGTGCACGACTAACGTGCCGTTGAATGCTGGTGCGCCGCCGGGATCAGCGACGAAGTAAGGCAGCGACCAGCAGCAGTGAACAAGGAAAGATGCGAGGAGCCTATCGCTACAACAGAGCGCTGTCGATGACGGACGCGAAGTTCTCGGCGATGTCCAGAAACCGGATGTGTAGAGCGCACTCTATGTCATGGCAATCATTGAAATCCATCGCCGCCCAGGACGTTCATGAACGTCTGCATGATGCTTGTACGGACGGAATTGTTCAGCCGTGGGAGGGATCCCCCTACCGCCACATCTCTCCGAGGGTGCACGGTTTTAATGCTGGGTCAAGGCGAAGTGGTAGCCATGATATTCACTCAGGCTGCGATCGCGACTGAAAGGGATCAGGCACGACTTGTCGGGGTTGATCCAGGCGTCCCGCAGCGTATAGCCCAGTGCCTGCAGACTTTTAACAAACGCGTCTTCGCGATCGATGCGATAGGGACAAAACGCCGTGCCGATGCTCTGCAGTGTGAAATACGCCGCGTCCGGATGCAGCGGCGTAAGGTTGACGAGTACATTCGGGGGGAGGCGCTTCAGGTCCTGCAACCGTTCGGCCAGTGTCTGGGGCAGATACTGCAAAACGCCCATCGCCAGAAAGATGTCGGCCTGCGCTGCCTCGGAGAAATCGTCCGCGAATTGGAGCTTTCCCAGACTGTCCCTATTGCGCGCGAGAGCCGCGCCGCGCTCCATCACTGCCGGGACGTCATGGATGACCCATTGCAAATTGGCGGGATAGGTCAGTACCGATTGGTACGCGTAGTAGCTCACGCCGATGTGGCCGCCCAATTCAAAGATCCGAACCCTCCCCTGCCCGAACAACTGCTGAAGCCAGAACAGCACTGGATAGTCCGTGGGAAAAAGGTGCTTCATCCGATCGCGGTACATCAGCGCGGAGTCCGGATTGTCGTAGCCCATCGGCCGGGTCCGTGGTGCCGAAGCCGCGGCTTCCTCGAACGTCTGGAATACGCCGCGAAACAGGTTTCCCGACGTATTGGCCGCGAAACGCCGATCGTAACGCGAAGATAGCCACTGATGTAGCCCAGGCATATCGCCAAGCTTGTCAAGTAACCCGTGCGCGCGGCGCATCAACAGCATGTTGATTTCCCCTTGATGCCGAGATAAGTGGCTGACGTAGCCCTTTGAACAGGCATCATATGAACTTTGAGTGCTAGCGAACACTGTACTCGATGCCCTGCGCGGCGGCGCCAAGCCGCGTGCCAGCCTGATGCCATGCTCATCCAAGTGCGATGGACAACCGATGGCGGTGACGCACGCACAAGTCGTGGCCACAAAAGGCCGCCTGCGTGTGCTCCGGCGAAGAAATTGGCGCCGGTTTTGAGAGAACAGAGAGCAGAAGCGAGTCGAACCGGGCGACTTCAGGACGCCGGGCCGCCACGGCGTGGCCCATGCAGATCGGCGCCGAACCCCGCGTGGTGTCGCGGAACTCGGAAATGAAAACACCCAACTGAGAACAGTTGGGCGCTAAATTTTGGTGGCCAGGGACGGAATCGAACCGCCGACACGCGGATTTTCAATCCAAATCAGGCATGTCCATGCGTGCGAAACATGACGCAACACATAACAAAATCAAGCGCTTGCAGCGCATTCAACCGCACTGGTCGTAAAGATTCGGTGATGACGTCGGCAGCCGTTACCGACGCAGGATGGCTGCGTAGTCGGGACGCAGCGGGTACAGCCAGATGTCCTTGATGGGCAGCGCCTGTTGGTGCGAGAGGCTCTTCTTGCCGCGGCCGGTTGTTTTGCCCACGAGGACCCAGTTGGCGGCCTTGTAGCAGGTGCCTTTGTGCCTGGGGCTTTCGACGAAGGTCTCCAGCATCACGGGCGAGTAGCCGTAGCGCTGCTGCCAGTCTTTGGGCAGGCGACGCGCGGCGAGGGCCAGGATCTTCGAGGCAAGCCCTTTGGACTGCACCCACGGCAGGATCAGGAAACGCGTGTTGTTGACGACGCGCTGCAGGTTGTTCTGCCGCTGATCGTGATTCCAGCCGATGAATCGTTCGCGATCGGCCAGCTTCCAGGCGCTGGCGCCGAAGCTCAGCAAGGCAACGAGCCGGTCGCCAGCGTAGACGTTGTAACGGATCTGGCTGCCCGACATGGGCGTGTAGCCCAGGTAGTGGTAACGCGCCACATATTCGTTCCACAGCCTGGAGGCCGCGCCGACACCGGCGACCACCTCCAGGCGCAAGGCATCCAGAGCATGCACGGGCATGTCGATCGCACCTTGCGCATCGGTGGCCGGTGTGGGGTCGAACTGCGCCCGGCGCCGCGGGTGAGGCATCTGTGAGGGTGGCAGCGTGATCAAGCCGTCAGTCTGCATGCGCAGCATCGCCACGCGGCAACTCATGTCGCTGAGGCGTCCATCAGGGCGGCGCCAGTCGATCATCTCGCACACCCTGCGCGACAGCGGCGCGCGCTTGAGCTGGGGGTTTTGCGCCATCAGCCAGGCGATGGCGTCAAGCTCCTCCTGCGTGAACACGCGCCCGCAGTACCGTTTGTTCATGAGCTGTCGATTGTTGCGCAGGCCACGCCGCGCATCGCGCTCAGCCGGGCCTCATCCATCCGCCAGGGCAGGAAGCGGTCGAGGTCCGCCGGCATGCAGCCGCCCGCGTGTGCGCAGGCATGCAGATACGCGCTCAGCCAGGTGCGCGGATTGATCCCCCAGCACTTGAGCGTACCCAACACGCTCATCATCGTGGCGGCCAGCTGCCCCGACCACTGGCTGCCCGAACCATAGAAGTTCTTGCGCCCGACCACCGCGGGCCGCAGCGCGCGTTCGGCGGCGTTATTGTCCAGGTCGATGGCGGGATGATCCAGGAACAGGATCAGTCCCGCCCAGTACGTGCGCAGGGTACGCAGCACCTTGTGCGCCGCGCCTGCCAGTGCCGTGTCGGCCAACTCATCCAGGCAGCGCTGCTCCATCGAGGCCACCAGCGCGCGCGTCTCGGCATCGCTGTCCTTGAAGGCAGCGTCGCCATCCGCCCATTGTTGCCGCCGCCGGGCGTGCAAGGCGTACAGCTCGCCGATGAGCCCGACCCATCCCATGGCCCAGTCCCACAGCGCCGGATAATCATTGGCCGCGCGCAGGAAGTCGCGCCGCTGGTGCGCCCAGCAGATCGACAGCTTCACCCCCGGGTTCAACCGGGCGAACTTGCGGTACGAGGCGTAGCGGTCGACACTGAGAATCCCCTCGTCCACATGGTTGAGTGCGGCCGCCGGCACCGAGGCCGAGCGTGAAGGATCGAGCACAAAGCACACCGCAGTGGCCGACTGAAACACCCACAGGTACCAGCGATGCCCGACCTTGCCGGGCTCCTCCTCGAACACCTCCCAGCGTGTCTCGTCGGCATGCCAGTGCGAGCCACGTCGCAGCTCATCCAGGCCAGCCTCGGCCACCGGCCCCAGCAACGGCCACAGCATGCGCAGGCCCTCGGTGAGCGTGCCCTGCGCGATGTGCAGCCCATGATCGTCCCAGTCCTGCAGCAGCCTGTGGCTGGGCTGCCCATAGAGAAACTTCGACAGCAGTGCCTCCACCCAGACCGACACGCCCAGCTTGCCCCGTGGGATGAGTTGCGCCGGCGGCGGCGCCGTCACGATGCCGGGAAGTGCGCCGCAGCAGCACAGCGGCCGGTAGCGGTGTCGGCGGACGATGCGGCGGTACGCCTTGACCTCGATCTCCAGAATCTCGGCATCCTGCGTGCCGGGAAACGCGCTCAGCCCCAGGCCGCAGCGTGGGCACGTCGTCTGCAGCGTCACCTCCTCAACCCTGGCCGGCAATCCGCCCAGGCGCGTGCGGCCGTGACCACGCCGCCCACGTTGCTGGCCCCGCGGCCGTGGAGGGCCAGCGCTGACCTGGCACACCGCATTGATCCGGCGCGACTGTTCCGTCTTGGCGCCAAACACGCGCAGGCGAAGATCGCGGATCTGCGCCTGCGCGGCCTCCAGCGCCGCCTTCAACTCGGCTTCACGCTGCGCAAATCGCGCCTTCTCGGCCTGATGCCGACGTTCCACGAATTCGATGCGCGCCACGGCTCGCGCATGCAGGGATCGGTATGAACTTGCCCGCTGCACCAACTCGATGTGCTCGCGCCTGGTCAGCGTGACCAACTCCTGGTCATAGGGTTTCGGCGTCGGCCGTCTTGCGTCGGGCACCGTCCCGATCGCCGAGTCCAGGTCTGCGGCTGTGTCGTTCACAGCAAACAGGGTACGGCGAAAAAACTTCTGTGTCCAGCACGTTCTGCTCGCGACTCGGTCAGCCTACGTCATCACCGAATCTTTACCACTGGTCTGTACCTGCCATTGCGACCCATTGCCAGAAAACATGCCAGATTGGGGCCGCTGGCAGTAGTGTAGAACACCGCGCTCGAACAGTGCTCCCCGCCTGCCCGCCGAGGCGACGACAGCTCGGTGTGAACACGCCGCGTGAGACCAAACCGTCTTGTGCACGCCGATGTGGGGCTCGGTCGCTTGGCAATCGACGACAACAGCTATCGCGGTGGCTCAGACGGAGAAGGCGCCCAAGCGCATGGCAGGCAGCGCGTCATGCGTCGACCGGTTTCGCAGCCGCTTCTGGGTAGAGGTTTGGGAAGAGCAGGTGCAACTGGTCGAGCGGAAAGCCCAGGCTCACGTCCCCCTTGGGTGAGTCCGACCGCAAAAGTCCGTCAGCCAACAGTCGCGACAGGGAGTGACGCGCCGTGCGCTCGCCCAAGCCGGTCATCTGCACGAATTCACGTCGGCTGAGCGGCCCCGCGGCCAGCACGTAATGGAGCGGCACGACGAGTTCACTGCGGTACGCCGAAGTGTCCTCGGTTTGGCTCTTCACCAGCACGAGGGCATGCAAGCGTTTCTTTAGAGCGCCGAGGTCCAGCATCTCGGTCATGAACTGCACCTGGTCCTCGCACACACCGATAAAAAAGCGGCACCACTCGAGCAGCATGCGCTCACTCAGGTTGCCACGCCCGTCGAGGTCCCCTTGGCGCGCCATGTCTGCATTGGACAGGTGTGTGTAGTACGCATCGCGCTGGCGTGCCAAGCCTCGATTCACCGACCACAGACCTGCGGATAGCGGCTGCAGCGCAACGTGGGTCTGAAGGCGTGCGGCGCGGCCGTTGCCGTCGCGGAAGGCGTGAACCCAGGCCACACGGTGGTGCAAGCAAGCTACCGCCACCAAGCCCATATCCAGGCTCCAGCGACGACCGTAGAACCCGTCCATGCGCGACAAGAAGCCTGGCAGCGAAGTCCAGGTCGGCGGGTGGTGGCGGTGCACAATCACGTCTTCCTGCCGCAACTGACCAGGCTGCACCACATGGCCATCTTCGGTCGTGCGGTCTTGCGGCGTCAGACGACCGTAGAGCGCAGCATGCGCGCGCAACAACATCGGGCTTTGCAGCACCGCCTCCTCTGGAGCCCCCAGGCCTTCGAGTTCGCGTTCGGCTTCGATGTGTGCAAGTGCGATGCGCTGGCGCTGGGCCACGTCGGGCTTGTCAGAGAAATCCTTCCTGAGGGCGCTTTCGATGTAGCGCGGATGCGTGCTCTGGCCCTCGATGCAATTCGAATAGTACGAGTTCATTGCTCGCACCAACTCGCGCAGGCGTTGGCGCGTGACCGGATGTGCCGAACCCTGCAGTCGCAGAGATGCCTCGACCACGCCGCGAATGCGAAGCGCGAGCTCCTGCATCGCGGCGGCATTGCCGGGCATCAGGGGCTCGAACTGCGCGGGGTGGTCGTACACCACGACTTGGGTTGGGGTGGAATGCATCACAGCGAGATTTGGGGCTTCAGACGGGAGACAAATTGCCGATCATTTTGCCGTTCATGTTAAGCCGCAAACCATTGTCATGCATGTCATTTATGAATGAAACAACCAACCATTCGAAGATTTTTTGCCGATGTTCATGCCGATCGCTTGCCATGCTTGTCGCAGTCGCGCCCCGATGCGCCTCCTCTTTAAGGTCGCCAAGACTGAGGGAAGCGTGCTCATCAGCCGATGTCCACGAGTTCAGTCGGCCGACGATGCAAAGTCAATCCATGGTCCGTCCAAAGGGTCGCGCCAAGAGCACGGACGCCGCCGAAGTCGGACCCCGGCCGATCGTTGTCGCAGTCCTCCCCGCAGGCCAGGGAGGACGCCACCAAGCAAACCGCCCGCCTGTGGCCGGCGCCACGCGATCTGTGCTGCTCAGTGGTGACATTGTCGCCGACGTTACCGGTTTGCCCCTCACCTGGTTCGCGCATCTGCGCGATCCCCAGAGGCTTAGCATTCCGTTCTACGCACTGGGCAATGCCGGCGTGATCAGGTTCAGCCTCGAGAAGGTGTTCCGCTGGGAAATGACCAGACTGGTGCCGCGAGCTCTGCCGTTGGTCAACGCCGGGTTGAGACACTCGAACGATAGTAATGCATCTGCATTGACATAGCAATGCAGATGCATTACTATTGCGATCAGTTGCCTGACGAAGACGCGCCATGCCCGCCACCCTGCAAGTTGAATCGACGCTGACCGACCGCTACCAGACCACCGTGCCCGAGACGGTGCGTCGAGCGTTGCGCCTGGGCAAGCGCGACAAGATCCACTACACAATCCGTCCCGGCGGCGAGGTCGTGCTCACGCGCGCGACCCCTGGCGACGGCGACGATCCGGCGTTGGCGCCGTTTTTGGACTTCCTTGCCCGCGACTTGGCCGAGCACCCTGAACGGCTCCAAGTCGTGGACGCTGGTCTCGCACAGCGCATCCAGGCACTGGTCGGCGGTGTTGAGGTTGATCTGGGCGCGCCGCTGTCGGCGGACGATGAATGAGCGGCGGCACGCCGCTGGTCGTCAACGGGTGGACCCTCTTTGCCCACCCGATCTTCCTTGACCAACTTGACTCCCTGACCGCCCAGGTCGAAGCGCTCAAGCGCAAGGACTCGGTCGGCTACGTCAGGAAGAACGCCACCAAGCGCCTGGCGGCCATCGCCAAGTTGGCGTTCGAGGTGATTCCACAGGACCCCACCCGACCGGAGTACCGCCAGGGCAACATGCTCGGCGACGAGCACAAGCATTGGTTCCGGGCCAAGTTCTTCCAGCAGTACCGGCTGTTCTTCCGCTTCCATGCGCAGGCCAAGGTGATCGTGTTCGCTTGGGTCAACGACGAGGACACGAAGCGGGCCTACGAGAGCTCTGACGACGCCTACCGGGTGTTCCGCCGGATGCTTGACAGCGGCCACCCGCCGTCGGAGTGGGGCCAGTTGCTGGCCGAAGCACGCGCCGAATCGGAGCGCCTTGGCCGACTGGCGTCAGGCGGCGCACGCGCAAGTCCTTGATTTTTCGACCTGCCGGGCCATGCGGTTCGCTGTATCGCACTGGGTAGGCAGGAGCAACGCTCGAACTGGCCTCCTAGCGAGTCGTTCGACCTCACGCGTGTCGTGCCGCCGGAGGATGTGAACTTCCTGACCACGCACCTGCGCTTCCACTGGCTTGAGTACCCCGCAGGGCTTGAACGATAGCGTTCCACTCTGCTTGCGTGAGCACGCGGTCGCGCGCGTTGTTGATTTTCGGGATGTCCACCCCGGCCGCCGGGTTCACGCCCGGCTGGGTCCAGGACCATTTGGTTCGGGCGTAGTTGAACAGGCGGCTGAGCTGCGCCTGCTCGAGATTGACGCTCGCCGGCTCGTAGTGCTCGTCGCGCATCGCGTACATCAACTGCTGCACGGCGTAGGTGGTCACATCGGCGAACGCCATCCGTGCCAATTGCTGAAGTATTTTCGTCGACTTCTGGCCCCGCGCGTCCTGGCTGCAGCGGTGCGGCTGCAGGCTCTTGGGAATCGTGCGCGCCTCCTCGTCGACCAGCTCGACCTGCCAGTGGAGCGCTCCCGCCTGGGTGACCGGCTCGACCTTATGCAGGCGAATCACCGGCAGGCCACACGCGCGCAGATAGCAGTTGATACGACTGGCGTCCTGACACGCGCCCTTGAGCTCGGGCAGCTTCTCCAGCGCATAGTCCATGAACGCCACGCCAACGCTCGTCTGGTGGGGACCGAGTTTGGCCGGCTTGCCGGTTTCGAGTATCGCCAGGCGCTGCTGTTCGGCCGCGTTTCGCGCGTCCGCTGCCGAGCTGTAGCCGCTGAGATAGATGTCCTGGCCGCGCACACGCACGCGCACCGCCCATCCCCTGCCCTCCGGATACGGCTTAGCCATGACGCACCCCGCGGCGGACGGTGTGTCCTCGAACCTGGAACCTGGGGAACGCAAACCAATGTTGAATGATGACCTTCACGAAAACTCCTTGAGTGGAGTTGCGTGTAGGAACACCGGTCGGAGAGCGTCCTGGCCGGTGTATTTACGGCGCAGTGGCGCACATGCAGGCGCCGTCGATGCCGGATGCCTTGGCCAGACCGAGTGTCAGAAAAAACAAAGCCCCGTCACAGGGACAGGGCTAAGTTGTTGAGTCGGCTTGGTGGTGGAGTGTAACAGAAAACCAAACCCACATATCAGCAGTCTCTCAGCCCCGGTCGGAAGCCTTGAGACCCTCGCGCGATTCCGGGGAAGGATTTCGCGCAACCGCACATGTCCATGATGGTAAGTTCAGAGAGGCCGATTGGCACTCGCAGTTGCCGCAACTGCCAGGGAATCTGGTGGATGCAACTTGGCTTTCCTCTCGTCTATCGCCGTAATGCCCGGCACGAACGACGAAAGGAAATGCCATGCAAACCGAACCCGCCTTCACCGAAACGGGGCTCGCACGTCGGTGGAACGTCAGCATCAAGACCCTGCAACGCTGGCGCAGCGAAGAACGCGGCCAGCCGTACATCAAGCTCTCAAAGGCCATCCGCTATCCAGTCGATGAGATCGTCACCTATGAGCAGGCGATCCGCCAGGGCATGTCCCACGAAGTGCCGCTGCCATCCTTGAACGACGCGCAGCCCGTTGTCGAATCTCCCGCGCCCGCCGCCCCCGAACCGAAGCGGTATTACTTGAGCGAGGCCTTCGCACTCATCGCGCAGTACGGCAGTCTTGAAGCGGCCGAGGCCGCGCTGACGGAGGCGCGCGATGAAGCCCAAGGTTGATGCCGATAGACAGAGTGTTGTGTCCAGCCCGGAAGAGCCAGTCATCACGTATCCGGTCCTCGATGAAACCCAGTTGTCCTCGAGGTGGAATCTCTCACCCAAGACGCTGCAAAAGTGGCGCTCGGAAGGAATCGGCCCGCCCGCCTGGCACCTCAACAGATCTATCCGTTACCTTCTGATGGAGGTTGAGGCCTTCGAGCGCAAGGCTCGGGTCACTTGGAAATCCCCTGCCGGACGCCCTTTGTCCGAATCCTCGCCCACGGCACGTGAAGACGCCATCGAGCAGATGATGCAGAAGCGGCCTGAACGCCGTGATCGGGTTTTCTACTCAGCCAAAGAGGTGGTCGACATCACTGGATTGCCCGGTTACTGGATTCACCAGAATCAGGAACGCCTGCGGCTCGGCATTCCGTTCTACCGGATCGCAAACGGTGACGCCATCCGCTTCAGCATCGAGGAACTCTTCCTCTGGGAGATGCATCACCTGCGCCCATGCCGGTACCCAGCAAAAGGGAATGCTGATGCCCCGTAGTTGGGACGGGGCGTGGCGAAGTGTGTTGCCCTACGTTCCTATATTTCGTTGATTAGTTGAAATTGGAGAACAAATGGAACACACTCCATCAATGCTCTCCGAGACCCACACCCAGCGCATCCTTGATCTGGCCAGCCAGAGAGTGCTGCTACGTGCCAGCGATCTGGACGCCATCAGCTCGCCCCGGGTCATCCTGACGCGCATGACTGCAGCAGGACTGCTGGAACGGGTCGGGCGTGGTCTTTACCGTCTGCCAGGCGCACAGGTGACGGAATTTGAGAGTCTTGCCCTTGTCGCCACCAGGGTGCCACAAGCCGTGTTCAGCCTACTCACAGCACTCCAGTTGCACGGGCTGACCACCCAACTGCCGCGTCAAATATGGATCGCCATGCCACGCGGCAGCCACTCACCCCGGATCGACTTTCCGCCGATCCGGATGGTTCAGATGGCCGGTAGGGCTTATCTGGCAGGCGTCGAGGAGCACTTGTGCAACGGGGTGAAGGTGCGGATCTACAGCCCGGCCAAGACCGTGGTCGATTGCTTCAAACATCGCAACAAGATCGGTCTGGATGTGGCGCTGGAAGCCTTGAAAGACGCCTGGAGGACGCGCAAGGCCTCTGTGGACGATCTGTGGCGCTACGCCCAGGACTGCCGCGTCGCCACTGTGATGCGCCCCTACATGGAGGCAGTCGCCCACGAGTGACGCCACGGCCTCCGAGACGGGTAGGGTTCTCTTTGGTTTAAAAATTTGGTAGGATGACGGTTGTTTTAAACCCAACCAAAGGAGGCGTCATGATTGCAGATCGCATTCGTCAAGCACGATTGGCGGCAGGCCTGACCCTGGGTGCGTTGGGCGAACAGGTGGGTGTTTCTCACACCGCCATCCAGAAGTACGAGAAGGGCCTGCTGACGCCATCGTCGACTCAGCTACTCAAGCTGGCCCGCGCCTGCGGCATCCGGACCGAATACTTCTTTCGCACGCATACGGTTGAACTGCTGCAGCCCGAGTTCCGCAAGCTCTCGACCTTTGGCAAGACGGCGCAGGATGCGCTGAAGATCAAGGTCGTCGAGTTGGTGGAAAAGCGCGTGGAGTTGCTCGGCGCATTTCCCGAACTGCCGTTCCCGGCGTTTGCACCGCCCGCGAATCTGCCTGAGCACATCACCTCGCTGGATGAGATCGATGCGTTCTCGGATTCGGTCCGCAACGCTTGGCAGTTGGGGCTGAATCCGATTGCTGACCTCACCGACACCCTCGAAGGCCTTGGCTTGCTGGTCATCGTGGTAGATGAGGAGAACCCGGGCTTCTCTGGCTTGACGGCCAAGGCACGGACCGAAGATGGCCGGGAGTATCCGGTCGTGGCGGTTTCCAAGCGCTGGCCCGGTGATCGGCAGCGGTTCACGCTGGCGCATGAGTTGGGGCACCTGCTGCTCGAAGGACGACTGGCTGACGGCATCAACGAAGAGAAAGCCTGCGACCGGTTCGCCGGTGCCTTCCTGGCTCCGGGTGTCGCGGTATTGCAGTTGCTTGGGGCACAACGCCATGCGCTGGAATGGCAAGAGCTGTATGTGCTCAAGCACGAGTTCGGTCTGTCGATGACCGGATGGCTGCAGCGCGCCAAACAGTGTGGCGTGATCACCGAGGCCGCTCACCTCTCTATGTTCAAGCGGTTTTCGGCCAAGGGCTGGCGCAAGACCGAGCCTGGCCAGCCACTGCCGCAAGAGCATCCACGACTGTTTGATCAGTTGGTGTACCGCGCCTTGGCCGAGCAATACATTTCCGAAGGCAAGGCGGCGGAATTGCTGGGCATCCCGATGATGCGCTTCCACAAAGAACGCCAGCTGGAGTCATCGGATGCGGTTGCTCATCAGTGATGCGAACATCTTGATCGATATGGAAGCGGGAGCGTTGATGGAGACGCTCTTCCAGCTT
Organism: Thiomonas sp. FB-Cd; assembly: GCF_000733775.1. Classification (NCBI taxonomy): domain Bacteria; kingdom Pseudomonadati; phylum Pseudomonadota; class Betaproteobacteria; order Burkholderiales; genus Thiomonas; species Thiomonas sp. FB-Cd. The sequence goes on from NZ_JPOE01000005.1 coordinate 795,111, forward strand.
CCGATGCAGTTCGGCATCCCTGATCTGCTGTACTACGAAGAAATTGAACCGGGCAGCCCTGGCCTTGAGGACCTGGGCTTGCAGGTCATGGAGGTCAGCGGCGACTTCGTGGCGTATGCCGAGCAGTTGCCAGGCCAGCACAACCATCTGCTTCCCGCTAAAAACGGTCCCAAGCCCAGTCACAACGACTACTTGGCGCTGGCGCTTGCGAAGCAAGAGACTTGCACTTTGCTGACCGGCGACGCCAATTTGCGGATTGTTGCCAACAAGGAGCAGGTCAACGTCATGGGCACCATCGGGCTGCTGTGCGCCATGATCGAGAACCAGCTGCTGTCAGTCGACGACGCCTTCAAGGCACTTGACCGCATGAAATCAGGCAAGCGACGGCTGCCCTGGCCGGAAGCCGAAAAAGTGCTGAAGGCGCTGCGTTGATCAGGTTCTGCCATCGGCAGGCAACCATTGCGGGCCAGTGGCTTTAGGCCAATGTCCGCTGCAACACGCTCCATGCGGTAGCCCAGTCGATCCGCTCCTGCTCCAAGCGAACGTTTTGCCCCCAGCGCTGCTGCTTGAGATCCCGATAGAGTTGCTGCTCTGGCTCCGTCAGTAGCGTCAGTTCCGTTGCCGGATGCTGCGCCAATTCATCCACCCACAGCGCCTTGTGTTGCAGCAAGGTGTCACACACAGGACCCCGGTCGCACACGCAGAATGTGCGGGAACCCCGCGTGGCATGCGGGAAGCACAAATGAAAACGCCCAACTGAGAACAGTTGGGCGTTGAATTTTGGTGGCCAGGGACGGAATCGAACCGCCGACACGCGGATTTTCAATCCGCTGCTCTACCGACTGAGCTACCTGGCCGCAATGACATTGCACACGGGTTGGGGCGCTGAGCCTCCCGATCGGCACACCCAATCAGGTGCGCCTGCAAATAAAGCTCGCAATCATAGCAAACCAGCGGGCTCACGTTTGGGATGGACCATCTTCCGACGTTGATGGTTGGGCGAGCGCGCCTTTGCGGCCCGACCGACCCCAGTCCACGCCGAGTTGCTTGAGCTTGCGATACAGGTGCGTGCGCTCCAGCCCGGTCTTGTCCGCCACCCGGGTCATGCTTCCACCTTCGCGTGCGAGGTGAAACTCAAAGTAGGCGCGCTCGAAGTCATCGCGTGCTTCGCGCAGCGGGCGGTCGAGGGGAAACGATTGCTCAGCGATCAGCGGTGGTGGGGGCTCAGGCACTGCCTTGACTGCGGGAGGTGCGACGAGGTCTGCGCGAGATTTGGGCGCTGGCTTGCTCAAGCCTTGCTCGACGGCCCGCAGCAGTTTTTGCAGGGCGATCGGCTTCTCAAGAAAAGCCATCGCGCCGATGCGCGTGGCCTCCACAGCGTTGTCGATCGTTCCATGGCCAGACATCATGATCACGGGCATCGTCAGCTGGCCCGCTCCGGCCCACTCCTTGAGCAGCGTCACGCCGTCGGTGTCGGGCATCCAGATGTCGAGCAGCACGAGATCAGGCTGGTACTGCATGCGTATCTCACGGGCCTGCTGGGCGTTCTCGGCTGCCTCCACCGTATGGCCCTCATCGCTCAATATTTCGGACAACAGATCGCGAATGCCGATTTCGTCGTCCACAACCAGAATGCTTGCCATACGCTCAAAGGGTTCCGAAGTTTGCTGTCATGCAACGCCGTCTGGCGTTGGGCATGTCACAGCGGGAAATATAAGGGATACACGAGCCCCGCCAGATAAGGTCGCCGAGGCCAGATTTTGCACCTCAACGCGTGCATGATGCTCCTCAGCGATTTTCTTCACCACCGCCAACCCCAAACCAGTGCCGCGCAGCTTGGTTGTCACGTAGGGCTCGAAGGCACGCGACAGCACTTTATCGCTGAAACCGGGGCCGCTATCTTCCACCGACAGGCGCACACGCTGCGCGCCGCTGGTCGGCGAACGGTAGGTTTCGGTGCGAATGCTGACCTCGCGCCGCGCCTGACCGGCTACCGCATCGAGTGCATTTTGCAGCAGGTTGTGAATGACCTGGCGCAACTGCGTGGCATCCCCCTCGATACAGGGCAGTTGTGGCGCGAGCTCAGCGCGCACGATCGGCGCATCTTCGCCGTGAGGCGCGTCGCGCGCGCTCATGCCGCTGTAAAGATTCAGGACATCCCCCACCAGGCTGTTGAGGTCCATTGACGCAAGCTGAGTGGCCGGTGTACGGGCGTAATCGCGGAACTCATCGACCATGCGCCGCATGGCGGTGACCTGATTGACGATTGTGGTCGTGGCACGACCGAGCATCTCACGATCAGCGCCTTCGAGTTTGCCAGCCAGCTTCATCTGAAGGCGCTCGGCGGACAGCTGAATGGGGGTCAGTGGATTCTTGATTTCATGCGCCAGGCGCCGTGCCACCTCACCCCACGCCAGGGAGCGCTGCGCCGAGATGAGTTCGCTGATGTCGTCAAACACGACCACCGCCGCCCCTTGCCCGGGCAGCGCGAGGCGCGCCCCGCGCACGAGAAGGTTGAGCGCCGTTTCACTTCCCGGCGGGACGTAGTCGATCTGCTTGAGCCAGTGGTCGGCGCCACCACTGCCCATGAGTTCCTGGAACGCCACCTCAACCGCCGCCGCGAAGGGCTCAAGGCTTTCGACGCGATCGATGGGTGTGCCAATGCACCCCTGTAGCGGCACACGCAAGACGCGTGTGGCGCTGGGGTTTGCCAGGGTCAGGCGCATGCCATCACCCAGCACCAAAACACCCGCCGAAAGATTGTCCAGCACGCTTTGCAAGTACGCGCGCGATGCCTCAAGAGCCTGCCGACTGGTTTCCGCCTGCTGACGCGCCTCTGCCAGCTGCGCCGTCATCTCGTTGAATGAACGCGTCAGCGTGCCGAGCTCGTCTGCCGACTGCAACTCCGGGCGCGGTCGCAGATCCCCTCCGGCGACGGCCTTCATCCCGTCGGCCAGCAGCAGCAGGGGACGTGCAAGCTGGTTGCCCAGCAGCACGGCCATCAAGACGGCGGCGAACACGGCGAGAAAAAGGGTCAAGGTCAGCGTGGAGATGTACATGCGCCGCAGCCCCTCGCGCCCCAGCGCGCGCTCCTGGTACTCGGCGTAGGCGCGTTGCACCTCGAGTGCGCTGTGCGTGATCGCCGATGGCACGTTCTGCACCAACATCAAGTAGCGCTGGTGCCCCGGCAACAGAAGGCTGTGCGAAGGCAGTGGCACGACCACGCGCAGCTTCAGATTTTGGCCGCCCGCGGCCACCCCGTCGTCCCCCCCCTCCACGCTCGCCAATTGCCCAATCAGGCGCAGCTGGCGCATGGACTCTGCGCCCGGCAGATCTGGAATGAGTGCGAAGGGGTTCCCGCCTGCCGTCGCCAGGACGTTGCCGTTGCTGTCAAACACAGTGGCCTGTTCAGCGCCGATCTGCTGCAGCAACTGCTCGAGTTCGATGGGAGCAACGCCACCATGCCCATCACCGAGCTGCCCAGCCACGTTACGGGCCTTGGTCTGGAGATCCGCAAGCAACACGTCCAGTGTCGTGCGCCCAAGATTGAGGCCCGAGTCGAGGGCGCGCTCGACTTTCACGTCGAACCAGGTTTCGATGCTTCGCGCGACAAACTGGTAGGAGACGACATAAATCACGACGCCCGGCAGCACCCCGACCAATGTGAACACGATCGCGAGTTTGAACAACAGCCGGCTGCCGAAACGGCGCCTGCGAAGCCGCCAAAGCAGGCGCATCGACAACCCAAGAATGAGCAGCAACAGCAGCCCGGCGACGGCAATGTTGATCCAGTACAGTGCGCCGAAATAGGGGTTGATCGCTTGAGTGTTCTTGGTGGACACCGCAAGCAGAAAAACCAGGAAGACCACCAGCGGCAGACCCAGCGCCAGCGCCGTCCAGGCTGCTACCCGGGTGATGCGGTTGACTGTGGAGGGTTCCATACGAAACTGGTGGGCGGAAAGTCAGCCTGGAGCTGCCAGTCCGCCTGTGAGCCAACGTTGATCTGAAACGGGCGCGGAAGCTGGGACAAGTCCAGCTCGAAACTTCCCTGCAGCTGGTAGGTCAGACCCACGTGAAGATCCTTCGCCTCGGCGACCTTCAGATGCAGCACATGCTGGACATGGTTCAGCGCCTCCTCAAGCGTGCTGTAATTTTTCTGCAAAGCGCCTGTGGACACACGATACGTCTCCAAAAGCGGCTGGTAGATCAGGCGGGTGAGCATCTGTGCGCTTGCGACCTTCTGGTCGAACCACCACCAACGCCCGCGTACGACGCTGACCTGAGTGAGAAAATACAACGGGATGCCACGATGCAGCGCGTCTTCCAGCGCGCGCGGCAGGGCGAACACCACGGTGGCGCTTGCATACAGGCCATCGCTATCTTGCTCAACGCTGAGTGGCTGGGCGTCCACCGTAGCGGCACGGACCGTTGCGCACGGCAACCATAGCGGGGCGGTCGCGGCCAGGCCCAGTGTGATAAGCCCGCGGCGGCGTGCGGGATCAGGGACCTGCGGTGGCGTCATGCGTGGGCGTCATGCATCAGCGCGCTTTGCGAAAAGGGCATAAAAGAAACCGTCGCGCTCTGGCGACGTGCCGGGAAGGATTTGCCCAGGCGCAGCCAATGCTAGCGCATCGGGATGCCGCAGCAGAAAGGCCGCCGCCTGCTCACTGCCTTCTTCCGGAAACACAGAGCAGGTGGCATACAGCAGGCGTCCACCTGGTGCAAGCAGGGGCCACAGCGCGTCCAGCAGCACGGTTTGCTGCGCGGCGAGTTTTGTGATGTCGGACTCCTGCCGCAGCCAGCAGATGTCCGGATGACGACGCACGATGCCTGAGGCGCTACAGGGCGCGTCGAGCAAAATACGGTCAAACGGCACGCCATCCCACCATTGCGCGGGATGTGCGGCGTCCGCAGTGGCAACGCGCGCCGCGGGCAAGCGCAGTCGCGCCAGGGTCCCGCTAATGCGTGCGGCGCGCGCAGCGTCCTGGTCGAGCGCAAGCACATTGCACTCGGCGAGCTCCAGGACATGAGCGGTTTTGCCCCCCGGTGCTGCGCAGGCATCAAGCACTCGCATGCCGGGCTTCGCGTCGAGCAAGACAGCCGCGCGCTGCGCCGAAACATCCTGAACGCTGACTGCGCCCTCATCGAACAGCGGCAGCTCTTGCACGGGCACAGGGGTGCGCAGCACGAGGGCCTGTTCAAGACCGGACGACTCGGGCGCATCACCATCGAGTGCCCGGGCCCGCAGCAGCGCCGCATAGGCGTCGCGCGTGCCCCAGCGCGCGTTGACCCGCAGGGTCATCGCCGGACGCTGTGCAGCCGTGTCCAGCACCTCGCGCCAGCCCTCTGGGTAAGCGGCACGCAGATGGGCAATCCACCATGCCGGATGGTTGAAACGCGCCACGTCTTGCTGCAGCACCTGGGCCAGCAAGCGGTCCCTGCTGGCCTGAAGCCGCCGCAGCAGCGCGTTCACGAGCCCGCGTGCGTGGCGCGTTCCCGGGCGCAGTGCGCAAGCCTGCACGGCTTCGTTCACCAAGGTGTGGTCAGCATAGGGATGCGGCTCGGATGGGCTGCTCAGCAGCGCCATGGCGACGAGGACCAGATGTTCCAGTTCGGCCGGCTTGATGCGCTTGGGGTGCAGGGCCTCCAGCAGCGCGCGAGAGCGGCCAAGGCCACGCAGCGCCTCGAAACTCAGCGCCTGCGCCGCTCCACGTTGGTCCGGGGTCCAGGCCTGTGCCAGCGCCAAGCGCGGCAAGGCCGAAGCCAGCGACTGGCCCTGTACAACACAACCGAGAAGATCGGCTGCAGCGCGGAGATCGCGGTGCAGTGGCCGACGCTTCGTCGTGGAGCCGCCGGGATCGCCGGGTTGCGACCCAGCGGGGATGCCGGGAGTTCGTGCAGTTGGAGTTTTCACGCGGCGCGATGATGCACCGCGTCATGATGCCGCGTCAACCCGGGCCGCATGATCGATTGGGCAGATTGCGCATCCCTCAGGGGCATAAATAGGCGTAACCGTCGCGGTACTGCAGATTGGCCGCCTCGGCAACGCCCGAGGGCACGATGGTGGCGTCGATGATCACCTTGTCCTTGGAGATGCCGCGGTTGCTCAGCGTGTTGTTGCAGACGCGAAACGAAACGCCCTTGCTGGCCAGATCCCCGATATTGCCAGCGTACTCGGCGCCTTTCGCATCCTTCGCGCCACTGAGCATGAAATCGATGCCCGCGCCGTTGCCCACGACGACGATCTTGGCCGTGGGGTCCGCGGAGAGGTGGTTGCGCACATTGCCCAAAGCCCGCGAAGCCTGTGCGTCTCCCTGCGTGATGTGATAGACCACCTTCACCGGCCCTTCCTTCTCGGCCCTGCCTGCGGCATGGGCTGTGGTCGTGAAAGCTGCAGCGCCCGCGGCTGCCGAAGCCAGCAGAACCTTGCGGCGGGGGGATTTAATGGATGTCATGCAATGTCTCCTCGTGTTGGTGTGCGCATCGGGCCAGCATGTGCGCAAACCCCACATGCCATGGCAACCTCGACTGGTTGCTGCGATTGATGATGCGTGAGTTCGCCCGCAAACGCAACCGGGTGTAACGCGCATGTTCTGCCGCGGGGATGGAAAGACCGGGACACGCAGCCGCAAGCCTTCCTCATGCCTTGCCGCTGCGTGCCGCATCGATCAAGCAGATCGCTCAGGGCTTGATGTAGTACCAGCCCTCGGACTGCAGCTTGACCAGCTCATAAACACCAGCTGGCACGATGGTGGCTTCGAGGATCAGCCTGTCCTTCGGAATATTGAGGAAAGTCAGCGTGTTATTGCAGGCCTTGAACTGCACACCCTGGTTGGCCAGATTGCCGATCATGCCCTCAAACAGTGCCCCCTGAGGAGTCTTTGCACCGTTGAGCAGGAAACCGATGGCATTACCGTAGCCGACGACGATGAACTGCATCTTCGGGTCAAGTTCGAGGACGTTCTGGACGTTGATCAGCCCCTCATAGGCCTGCTCCAGACTGTCGCTGATTTGCATGACCACCTTCCACGGCTCGCTGGAGATGGGCTTGGCCGGTACGGGCCCCTGGCTTTGCGCCTGAGCCCGGGTGGTGACACCCAGACCTGCCAGCCCTGCTCCAAGGAGTTTGATGCGATCACGCGGGTTCATGCTGTGTACTCCAGGTAGACAAATGCGACAAGCCAGAGGTGATTTGCCCGGCGCTATGCGGACGCGTCCTCGCGCACCATATGGACGCTGAGCCGGTGCAGGCCCAGGCGCTGCCGACGGGCCAGCGCCCGGTAGGGCCAATACCCGATGAGCGTGGCGAACATCAGTGCCAGGGCATTGAACAGGACAGCGCCAAGGAACAGCCCCAGGACCTGCCCTGCCGCAAGCTGGCGCCAGTAAATCCCCACGGCAATGGCCGAGTTGACGACGCCCACACCCATGCCGATCGCCGCCATGATGCGCAGCAACGTGGGAAGTGTGAGGATGCCAGTGATGTGTTGGGGAGTCATGGGCCGATCGGCGGGTGTGGGGATGGTGGCTCAGCTGCGGATTTCGCCCTCGCCCAGGACCATCCATTTCTGGCTTGTCAGCCCCTCCAGGCCTACCGGGCCGCGGGCATGGAACTTGTCGGTGGAGATGCCGATCTCGGCACCGAGTCCGAATTCAAAGCCATCGGAAAAGCGCGTGGAGGCGTTGACCATGACGGTGGCTGAGTCCACCTCCCGCAAGAAGCGCATCGCGTGCGCATGGTTGGTCGTGAGAATGGTATCGGTGTGCTGCGATCCGTAGCGATTGATGTGGGCAATGGCCTCGTCCACATCCCGCACGATCTTGATCGAGATGATGGGCGCAAGATACTCGGTGCTCCAATCTTCCTCAGTGGCGTCGCGCAGCAGCGCGGCCGCGCCGGGCACGGCCTGGAGCAAAGCACGGCTTTGCGGGCAACAACGCATCTCCACGCCCTTGTGTGCGAACACGGCGCCGATGCGCGGCAGGAATGCCGCAGCCGACGCACCCGCCACCAGGAGCGACTCGGCTGCATTGCAGGGACTGTAGCGCTGGGTTTTGGCGTTGTCGGTGACCGTCACGGCCATGTCGAGGTCGACTTCGGCGTCGACATAGACGTGGCAGTTCCCGTCCAGATGCTTGATCACCGGAACACGTGCCTCGGCACTGATGCGCTCGATCAGACTCTTGCCGCCGCGCGGAATGATCACATCCACATACTGTGGCATGGTGATCAGCGCCCCGACCGCAGCGCGATCCGTGGTGGACACGAGCTGCACGGCGTCCGGCGGCAGATCGGCCTCCACCAGCGCCAGCGCAACGAGCGCAGCCAAGGCACGGTTGCTATGGATGGCCTCCGATCCCCCGCGCAGGATGACGGCATTGCCGGATTTGATGGCCAGCGATGCCGCCTCGATCGTCACGTTGGGGCGACTCTCGTAAATCATGCCGAAGACCCCGAGCGGCACGCGCATCCGACCCACGGTGATGCCACTGGGGCGTCGTCGCAAATCGGTCATCTCGCCAATGGGGTCAGGCAATGCGGCCACCTGCTCGCAGCTCTGCGCCATCTGCGCAATCACCTTGTCCGACAGCATCAATCGGTCAACGAAGGCTGGGTCCAGTCCCGCGGCGCGCGCCGCGTCCACGTCGTGCGCGTTGGCCGCGCGCAAGTCAGCGGCCTGGGCACGGATCATCCCCGCCAGAGCCTGCAGCGCGGCATTCTTCGCAGCGGTGCTGGCGCGCGCCATACCGCGCGAGGCGGCGCGAGCGCGGACGCCGAGATCGATGACCAAGGCGTGTGTGGAATCGGTGGCAAGCGACATGGCATTATTTCGAGAGGGTCCGCCATTGTCGCAAACTGCAGCCCACTTCGGTGCCGTGGCGCGCGCGTGCCAGCACGCGAATCGTCGAAGCCCATCGCAAAACTGGACCGCGCGCTCAACACGATCCGCCATACCGCCTTGCCGCGCAGGCCTCCGAGCCCTTGTGCGCGCTCGCCATTCCGCGCCAACATCCGGCGCGACAAATCATGACTCGCAACGCGCAGGGAAAGCCGCTTGGGTGCGCACGATAAACAGCAAAACACGTTCGGGCACCCCTGCTGGCCTGCGGCCGCGGGGGCAGTGCCTTTGCTCGGCATTCAGGCCGCGATCGCCTCCACCGCCTTGCCGAGCACTTTGGCGATCGGGGTGTAGGGAAGATTCAAAGCCTGTGCCACTGCAGGGTGCGTGATGCGCCCGGCCTGAACGTTCAACCCATGACCCAGATGCGCATCCTCGGCGCAGGCCTGTTTCCAGCCCTTGTTCGCCAACGCCAGGGTAAACGGCAGGGTGGCGTTGTTCAGGGCATAGGTGGACGTGCGTGCAACGGCGCCCGGCATATTGGCGACGCAGTAGTGCACGATGCCGTCCACCACGTAAGTGGGCTCGTCGTGGGTGGTGGCATGCGAGGTGCTGAAGCATCCTCCCTGGTCAATGGCGACATCCACAATCACAGCGCCAGGGCGCATGCGGGCGAGCTGCTCGCGACGGATGAGCTTGGGCGCAGCCGCGCCTGGCACCAAGACCGCGCCCACGATCAGATCGGCCTGGGTGACGGCCATATCCAGCGCGTGAAGGGTGGAGTATTGGGTGTTGACGCGCCCATCGAAGAGTTCGTCGAGTTGGCGCAGACGCGGCAACGATTTGTCGAATACGGTAACGCGCGCACCCAGCCCGACGGCCATGCGCGCCGCATGGGTGCCCACGGTGCCACCGCCAATGACCACAACATCGCCCGGCGCCACGCCAGGCACGCCACCCAGCAGCACGCCACGCCCGCCGCTTGCCTTTTGCAGCGCGACTGCACCCACCTGGATGGCCATGCGCCCGGCCACCTCACTCATCGGCGCCAGCAGCGGCAGACCACCGTGGGCATCGGTGACGGTTTCATAGGCTATCGCAGTGCAGCCGCTTTGCAGCAACAAGCCCGCCTGGTCCGGGTCCGGAGCCAGGTGCAGATAAGTGAAAAGCACCTGATCCTGACGCAGCATGCGGCATTCATCGGGCTGCGGCTCCTTCACCTTGACGATCATCTCAGCCTGGGCGAAAACACTCGCCGCGTCGGATGCGATTTGCGCGCCCGCGGCTTGGTACGCCGCATCGTCTGCGCCGATGCCGGCTCCTGCACCCGTCTGCACCAGGACCCGATGGCCGTGGTGCGTGAGTTCACGCACGGCGTCGGGTGTTAGACCGACACGGTATTCGTGCACCTTGATTTCCTTGGGAACGCCGACATGCATGAGATTGCTCCTGTTGATCACTCGTTATGCGCCGCTGTCTTCGCATGGCGCCACGGTAGAAGTATCGGCCTGATCGCGCGCAACGCGGTTGCAAGATCGGTACGAACTTTCCCGAAGTTACGCACGATTTGATTGATTAAAAGGAAAACGTTGGCTTCTAATTGCGCATAATTCCATTTTTGCGCGCGAATGATTGAACTCGACCACCATGACCGCGCCATCCTCGGCATCCTGCAAACGGACGCGAGCGTGGCCAACGCCACGCTCGCGGATCGGGTTGGGCTGTCTGCCTCGGCCTGCCTGCGCCGTGTGCAGCGCCTTGAGCGCGATGGGGTGATCGCGCGCGTGGTTGCGCTGCTCGACGCCTGCGCCATCGGCCGGGCCACCACGGTATTCATTGAAGTGACACTGGATAGTCAGCGCGAGGAAGTCCTGGGTGCGTTTGAACGCGCCGCCGCTGGCTGCCCCGACATCCTTGAATGCCACCTCATGGCTGGAGATTTCGACTACCTGCTGCGCATTGCGGTCAATGGCCCGCAGGAGTACGAGCGCCTGCACAAGCAGGAACTCTCGCGCCTGCCCCACGTGGTGCGGATCAAGAGCAGCTTTGCGCTGCGCACCGTGGTCAAGCGCACGGACTATCCACTTTGAGCGCCGCGGCGCACGCGCCGCTCAGTGCGTGAGGCGGCGCATGATGTGCACGTAGTAGCCAATGCGCGCCGCACTTTGCTCCAACCCGGCGCGGCTGTGCTCCACCATGAACAGCTCCTCCACCGCACCCCCACGCGCGTGGACGCGCCCGCTCAAGCGATACGTCGCGCGGGCCGGCAATTGCTCGCCTGCGACGAGCGCGATATAGCCTTGGCCGTCATCGTCAACGACGATGGCGTCAAATCCATGCGCCTCGGCCACGGCCTGGATGGTCACAGGCTCAAGCCTGCACATGCCCAGATGGTCGATGTAAACCTGCGCGATGCGCGCCAAGCGATCCGCGGCTGCGGGGTCGTTCAAAGCCAGGCTGGCGCCTGCCACGCCAACGCTCTTGGATGAAATCGTCTGGGCCATGATCTGTGTCCTTCGCTGCTGTTGGGAACCCGGCGAGCGGCTCTCATGGCCGATCACCCTGGTCCGCACTTTAGGAAGGACGTGAGCAGACGTCCGTGAACGATTTCACGAAAACGCTGAAAACCTTCGGGGCCGTGCCGGCAGCCCCGCTACACCCGGCTCACCAGCTCACCTCCCGCTCGGGCGTCGACGTGATCTTGTGAATGGACAGGTCCGCCCCTTCGAACTCGGCCTCCGCATCCAGTCGCAGGCCAAGCGTCAGCTTGAGCACGCCGTAGACGACGACGCCGCTGAGCAACGCCCAGCCCACGCCGGCTAACGTGCCCACGACCTGCGCCCAGAAGCTCACGCCGCCGATGCCCCCCAGCGCGGTCTGCCCGAAGATGCCCGCAGCGATGCCCCCCCAGGCACCGCACAAGCCATGCAGCGGCCACACGCCCAGCACATCATCCACACGCAGCCGGTTTTGGGTTAGCGTAAACATCGTCACAAATAGCCAACCGGCCACGGCGCCTGTGATCAGTGCCCCGACCGGATGCATGATGTCCGAGCCCGCGCACACGGCCACAAGACCAGCCAAAGGTCCGTTGTGCACGAAACCAGGGTCGTTGCGCCCAGCCACGAGCGCGGCAATCGTGCCGCCCACCAGCGCCATGAGCGAGTTCACCGCCACAAGCCCAGAGATCTTGCTGATGTTCTGTGCGCTCATGACGTTAAAGCCGAACCAACCGACGATGAGAATCCACGAACCCAGCGCAAGAAAGGGAATGCTCGATGGCGGATGCGGGTTGACCCGACCGTCCCGGTAGCGCCCCCTTCGCGCACCCAGCAGCAGCACGGCTGGCAGCGCAATCCAGCCTCCCATCGCATGCACCACCACGGAACCTGCGAAATCGTGGAACTCGGCACCAAAGACGCCCTGGAACCAGGCCTGGACGCCGAATCGCTCGCCCCACACAGCGCCCTCGAACAGCGGGTAGGCCACGCCGACGATGGCTGCTGTGGCGATGAGCTGAGGCCAGAACTTGGCCCGCTCGGCAATCCCACCCGACACGATGGCCGGAACTGCCGCAGCGAAAGTCAGCAGGAAAAAGAATCGGGTGAGCGCGAAGCCGTCATCGAGCTTAAGCTGGGCTGCCGGCACGAAGAAATGCACGCCATAGGCAATGCCGAAGCCGACGAAGTAGTAGGCCAACGTCGCCACCGAAAAGTCGGTCAGGATTTTGACCAGGGCGTTGACCTGGTTTTTTCTGCGCACCGTGCCCAGCTCCAAAAAGGCAAAGCCGGCATGCATGAAGAGCACCAGAATGGCGCCCAAAAGGAGAAACAACACGTCGCTGCTTTGTTGCAGGGCTTGCATCGTAGGGAACTCCGGAATGTAAATTCAGTGCACCATGATTGGGACGTTATCCTTCCAGATGCAAGCAATAAACGTTCCAAAAGCGTGCAAGCGCACCAAAACGGTCCGGCTTGGGAGCAATTCACTGGGGGTTCGCCGAGAAATGACCACCATCGAAGCGTCCGGGACCGCCTTTGCACGCATCAACGCAGTGCGCGCCCCATACAAATGCCCTATTCTGGTGCGTTATGGCGCCCCGTTTTGGCGCATGCGAAGGGCGCCCGGGAAGCCGGCCTGCGTTGGCACCGCTCCCTTCGTGTGTTGCGGGATCGCACCGGACAGGACGCGCAGGAACCGCATTCGATCGGTCACATGGTGCGCGCAGCGCTTGCGGCCCGAAGGCGCATCAGTTCGCGCCGGTGCGGTGCGTTTATGGCGCGGCGCGCCGGCAATTAATCTTTATCCGTTTGGGGCGGACGAAGAGTGCGGCGAAGGGCTAACGCCAGCCCCACCACCAAACTCAGTGCAGCCACACCAATCAGATACACGAAAAAGGGATACACAGACATGGCTCAATGCAATTTCTCGGCGCGCGTTACTCATCCGGTGGACGTCGCGGCGCCCACCACTTCAAGGCGGCATTTGCGCTCAGGCCGCCCACATCACTGAGTTCCAAATGGCGCACTGAAGTTCAACGCCTATGCGCTCGTCTCACGCACCGCGGATCCATCCATGCGGGCCCTCCTCCATTACCCACTCCATGATGCAAACACTGATGTGCTGCAAGATCGTGTTCAAACTTGAGCTCTGCGTCATCAAACGGACTCTTTGCTGATGCGCCCCGTCTCTTCGCGCACGTCGCCCCTGTTGGCTTTGGTCGCGCTTACGCTGATCTGGAGCAGCAACTGGATCGTGATGAAACTGGCCATGCTGTACAGCGGGCCATTCGAGTTCTCCGCGCTTCGCTATGCCGGCGGCACCGCAGCGCTTTTCCTGGTTCTGCGCCTGCGCGGTGAAAATCTGGCGCCGCCGCCACTTGTCCCAACCCTGGTCATCGGTCTTGCGCAGACCACTGGTTTCACGGCCCTGGCCCAATGGGCCCTCGTCCAAGGCGGGGCGGGCAAGACCGCCCTCCTCGTCTACACCATGCCGTTCTGGACCGTGCTGCTGGCCTGGGCTTGGTTACGCGAACGCCTGCGCGCCACGCAAATCGCCAGCCTCGTGCTCGCAGCCTTCGGTCTGCTACTGATCATGCAACCGTGGAAAGCCCATGTCGATCTGCGAAGCGCGGGGCTTGCCGTCGCCGGCGGGGTGAGCTGGGCCATCGGCACGGTGGCAGCAAAGCGCCTTTTCGTGCGCCAAGGCACGGTGCTGTCGCCGCTGCGCCTGACGGCATGGCAAATGCTGACTGGCACGGCCTTTCTCATCGCGCTGGCGTGGTTCGTACCGGAGCGGCCCGTGAGCTGGGCCCCCGGCTTCATTGCGGCGCTGGCCTTCAACATTGTTCTGGCTTCAGGGGTGGCGTGGACTCTGTGGCTTGTCGTGGTGCAACGCCTGCCAGCCGGCATCGCGGGACTCTCGAGCCTGGCGATACCGGTAACAGGCGTCCTGCTGGCATGGGGCCTGCTGGGCGAACGACCGGACGCGGCTGAGGGCTTGGGCATGGTCGTCGTCGCCGCAGCCCTGGTCCTTTTGTTGCGAGCGTCGAGCCGCCGTCGGTGAGCCCGACGTGACTCCGCCGCATGTGCGTCAGCCATGCAGCAGGCGCACGGCGCTGCCTCACGGCCGCATGAGGGTGGACTTGCCAAACAGGCTCTCGATCAGGTCCACCGCCACCTCCGCCGTCCTGTTGCGCAGATCGAAGGCGGGATTGATCTCCATCACGTCCAACGAACCCAGGCACCCCGTATCGCAGATCATCTCCATGCACAGTTGCGCCTCACGATAGCTCGGCCCACCGCGCACCGTGGTGCCCACCCCGGGTGCAATCTCGGGGTCGAGAAAGTCGACGTCAAAGCTCACATGCAAATGGGTATCGCTGTCCAACCCCGCCAGTGCCATATCCATCGTGGCTCGCATGCCGTGCTCGTCGATGAAGCGCATATCGAACACCTCGGGGCCCACGCGGTGGACCAGTTGCTTTTCGCCCGGATCCACGCTTCGAATCCCGATGAAGCGCAGCCAGGCCGGCTCAATGGCGGGCGCGGCGCCGGAGAACTCGAGCAACTCGCGCGGGCCGTGACCGCACAGGCAGGCTGCAGGCATACCGTGCACATTGCCACTTGGCGTGATGGCGCTGGTATTGAAGTCCGCATGCGCGTCCAACCACAGCACGCGCAGACGGCGACCGCGAGCGCGGCAAGATGACGCCACGGCGCTGATGGAACCAATGGCCAAGCTGTGGTCGCCCCCCAGCACAATGGGCAATTGGGAAGCACTCAGTGCATCGGTCACTGCATCGAACACAGCACGATTCCAGGCCGCGACTTCGGGCAGGTGGCGCCATCCATTCACGGGCGGTTGCCAGGGATTTCCTGGGCCCTGCAGGTTACCTGCATCCATCACATGCAGACCCAAGGTCCGCAGCGCCTCGCACAAACCCGCCACGCGCAGGGCTTCCGGGCCCATGGACGCTCCACGCGCGCCCGCCCCAATATCCGTGGGTGCACCAATCAGTCGAACCGGCTTGCTCATTGCCGCCCGCTCCCCGTCTCAGCCGTTGGCAGGCGGAGCATCGTCGGCCACGCCACCGGCATTGCTCGCAGCGTTCAAGCCAAATTCCTCGCATAGAAGGTCCCATGCCTCCTCGGCCGTTTCCACAAAGTGAAAAAGCCCCACATCCTGCGCAGCAATCATCCCGGTTTGCACCAGGTGCTCGAAATCAATCAGCCGTGTCCAGAATGCCCGGTCAAACAACAGGATGGGGCGCTTGCGCACCTTCCCGGTCTGTGTGAGCGTGAGGACTTCAAAGAGCTCATCCAGGGTGCCAAAGCCTCCGGGAAAGCAGACCAGCGCAACCGATCGCATCAAAAAGTGCATCTTGCGCAATGCGAAATAATGAAACTGAAAGCAAAGCTCAGGCGTGATGTAAGGATTGGGCTGCTCCTCGCGCGGAAGCGTAATGTTCAACCCGATGCTTTGGCCTCCAACCTCGAACGCGCCGCGGTTGCCCGCCTCCATGACGCCAGGCCCGCCCCCCGTGACAACCATGATGGGCTGCTCCAGGTTCCTGGACGCCTGCGTCACCAGCGCCGCGAAGCGTCTGGCCTCCTCGTAGTGCCTGGACATGAGCACGCCTTGCCGGGCGCGCGCAATGGCCTGAGCGTCGCCATCGGCCTCGGCCTGACTCAGTCGGTCCTGCGCCAGATCGGGCGGGGCGATGCGCGCGCTGCCGAAGATCACGATCGTGGCCTCGACCCCGTACTGCCGCTGCACCATCTCCGGCTTGAGCAGCTCGAGCTGCATGCGAACCGGGCGCAGATCATCCTGCAGCAAAAATGCCGTATCCGTGAAGGCGAGGCGGTAGCTGCTCTCTGGCCCGGCGTAGCGCGACGGCGTCTTGAGCTTTGCTGCCTCTTCCTGAGCCGATGGGAAATTACGATCGGCGAGGTGTGGTTTGCGTTTCTTGTTCATGCCATGAGCGTAGCGCGATCGTGGGCGATGGCGTCAAACCCTTGGCGGCGCCCAAGTCGCGGCGCAAGCGCCAGCCGCAAAAGACGAGGCGCAGCCGCCCCACCGGGCCTAGTGGCCGCCCATGTGCAAAGCTCTGGCGCAAGGTCAATGAGCCACCGACGGCAATTGATGCCCCATGGCCGCACCCTTGGACAGAGCCGTGAGATAGACAACCAGATCGACCATCTCCGGACTGTCGTAGCCGGGGGGCTGACCCATAATGCCGGCCCGCACGCAGTGCACGATCTGGCGCTCGAGTGTGTAGACGGAGTGCGTTTTGGCCTTGAACTTGGGATAGTTGGACGCCGCCCCAATGAGACTGGGCAAGTGCGCACCCGACGGCGTCACGCCTTCCGTCAGGCCTCCGCTAGTGTGGCAGGCAGCGCAGCTCATCAGGTGGCTTCCAAACGCGCCAGCGGGCACCCAGGTCTGTTTGCTTCCGAAGCTGTCCTGCGCAAAAATCTTCGCGCCATCTTGCACGGCCTGCTCCATCGTGGTGGCCGGCCGCACGCGCATGGGCCCAGCCTTGGGAGGAACCGCGGCAAAGGCGTTTCCAGCACTGGCCATCAGCGCGACGGCAAAAGCCACACCACACAGGTTGGCCCACGCTGGGCGAAAAGTTGCTTGCTTCATCACGGGCGTCTCCAGATTGAATGTCGATGGCCTCGGCGCGCAGCGCTTGCCTAGCAAGCCGCCGCCTCAATGCATTTTCGGGCCACGCGCCCGCCTTGCCTAGCAATCCGGCGGTCACAATCGTTGCAAGGTGAAACGGGCGCTCCTGCCCTGGGGCATTTCCGCCAGGTTGTGGAGATTGTGGGGATTCGGGGTAGGCGCTGTGGCGATTGTGCCGATCAGGGGTGTGGACTGTGGGGATTGTGGTGATCGGGGGTAGGCGCTGTGGGGATTGTGGTGATCCCCCGCCCCCGCCCCGACCTGCCGTCGGCTATTCCGGCTTCGGCGTCGGCTCGACCCCCGTCTCAACCGCTTCCGCTTGCGTTCCAGCATCAAGCTGCCGGTGGTAGTTCCCGGCACCTTCCAGGCCCCTCCAGGATTGCGATCGTCGCGCGTACTTCGTTGCCGAGTTGCTCCCAAGTGAGAGCTTCACCTCGTCGAGCGACATGACCCGTTTGGCGTTGGCGGCAAACTGGTGGCGGAATGAGTAGAACGAGTACAGCTTCTCGTCCTCCCAGATTGACTTGCAGACGCGTTGCAGATATTTCGTGCATGCCTTCTGGTATTTATCGAAACCGTCCTCGCCCTTGGCGTGTTCGCGCTCGACATTTTCCAGGTGGCGGCTCACGATGTCCAACTCATCGCCTTCGAGTTCCAGTGTTCTGTGTTCGATGATGTGTGCGATCGGCATTTCGCCCATCGCCTTAATGATAATGTCGTCGGCCTCGTAGACATTCTTGACGTCGCGCCCACAATTCGCCTGGCCATAGCCATGCGCTCGAATGCGGCGATATGCCGGTGCGTTTTTGCGCGTCGCGTATGAAGCTTGCCTTCCCAGTCCAGTTCGGACTGGTTCCACTCAACAGGTCTTAATCCTGTGATCATGGTTGCCCGTGCCCAAAGCATGGTTCCGGATCCTTTTTCTCCGCGATCTTGCAGCTCACGGAGAATGGTTTTGAGATCAGCCCGTCCAATTCCTTTTTCCGAGACCTTTTTCTTTGGGCCCGTATGCTCCATCGGAAGGTTTGAGTCGAAGATTGTATTCGGCCTGTGCTTTTCTGGGAAAGGGCAGCGATCGCCTCGATGTATTCGCTCATCTCGCCGGCATCACCAAGGGCTCTGAGTTGAATGTTCATCTCGGACATCAGTGCAGTGCGGTACCTTGCATAGCTTGGTTTTGAATAACGTCCAGCCATCGTATCGGCGATAAAGTGCTCGATAATCTGTGGCATCGTGATGGCGGTCTCGACCTCAGGATCACCCTTGGCGATTTCGTTAATGGCGCGCCGCTGGACGATGTCGAAGATTTCCATATTGCGGGCTCGCGTCGTGGATCGGATCGTATTCTCACCCTCCCAGTTCTCCTCGAGCATTTTTACGCTCGCGCGGTATTTGGACGATCTCCTGACGTTGGTGGCGTTGCCGTCCTGGATTGGCGGCAGGCCGCCTTCGAAGCCGGGCGAGGCCTCGCGCGGGTCGATGGCTTGACCCGAGGGTGGGTTGGGTTGATGGACGCCTTCTGTGCTGTTGCTGTCGAAAAAGGGGAGATCGGGCGCTGTATTTTTTTTCATGGCTTCAACTTTATTTCTGTTGAATGGTAGAAGGTAGGAGACAATTCAGTGTCGCTTGTCCGAACGACAAGGGACACTTTGGGGTGTCGCTTGTCATAGTGACAGGAGACAAAAATGAGGTTTTGATTGAAAAGCGTTGAGAGCGATCTGAAAAGGAGGGTGACCTTATGTCCCTTGTCGAGCAAACAAGAGACATTCAGGCGTCCCTTGTCGTTCGGACAAGCGACGTATGCCATGTCCCCTGTCGTTCGGACAAGAGACATTGACGAGCATGCCAAGCGGTTGTTGTTGTTTGGTGATCACGGCTGCCGTAGAAGGCTAAAGACTTGAATGGAAAGGTATAAGCGATGCAACCATGTCCCTTGTCCGAACGACAACGGACATGGCGAGCCATCTTTCGGCGCCCGCCCATGTCAGCGCATGAATCGGCTGAGCCCACTTCCACCGCCTTGGCTGAGTGTGATGATGCCGCCGTCCTGTCCGAGTCCGGCATCGGGCCCCTCCGCGGCTTCTTGAGCCTCCTGCGCACCATGTTGGTGCGGAGCGGGATTGGCTGCCGCGGGCTGCTGGCCTGGCTCGATCAAGGGCGCTTCCCCGCGGGTTGGCGTGGGCTCCGGAGACCCCTCCGGCTCCCCCTTGCTCAGCCCGGTCGAGGGCCCTTTCGATAAGCATTATCGATAATAGATTAGGGGGTAGAGAGTCCTGGTTTCCGGCAATTTTGAAGCGTTCCAGATCACGGTAAAGTTCGGGCCTGGATAATTCGCTGACATAGACCGCCGCATGGATCTTGATATACCTGACTTTATCGCGTTTGCTCACCTCAAGCCCCTTCCTGCGCCCGGCGCATGGTTTCCTCTCCGGAGAGGAGGAAACCCGTGACATTCCCGAAAATGCCGAGTCTGGAATCGATCACCGGGACATTCGGCAATTTGCCTCGGAGATACTCGACATCATACTCCGGGTGGCCTCCGGCGACGACGATCATCTGGACGCGATCGAGCATATTGCCGACCCGGGTTAACACGAGGTCGACGGAATCACCGGCGGCCGCCTTGGCGTTTTTGACGTAATCGACGGTATCGATGCGCGTGCCGGCCACGTAAATCGGCTTCTTCTGGAGTATGGCCCTATTCATATCGACCCGCGAGCCCCATTTGATGGTGATGCCTGTCTCGCGTTCCATACGCTCGGCGACATGCGGCATAATGTGCATGCGGCCATGACAACCCTCGGCTCCGCTGGCGTCCTGAATGACGACGCCGTCCTGGTAGACGATCCAGTCCATGGTTTCCTGTCCGGGGTCCATGACCATAATCGGCATGCCGACAAGGTCGGACACGTCTTTAATCGGGTCACGCCCCACACGGCGGAATTCGGCGTTGATCTTGCTGGTGAATTCGCCGAGCAGCAGATAACTGCCAAGTGGCTTCGGCAGGACGCTGACCTCGCCGATGGAGAAGGTTTTGCCGCCGACGCTTAGGGTGCGGTTCCTGTATTTTGACTTGAGGTACTCGGCGGGCTTGCTCTGCAGATAGTGCGACACCGGCAGGCCCAGCACGAGAAGCTCGGTGTCCTGCACGCTCGCATCAAAGATGGCGCCGGCCGTGAGGGCCTCATACTTGGGTGTGCGGTAGCAGGCGTCCGAGAAGTCGGCGCCGAATTCCTGCCCGACGATGACGCCGCGCCCGACCCGGTCGTGGTTGCCGCCGGCGCTGACGCGGGCGACAACCCGCGCGGCGGTCGAGCCTCTTGGCGCTCAAGAAAAATGTCGCCGCAAGTCAACAATCCGGGGGGCGGCTGCGTTAAAGTCACTGTCTCTCGTTTTTCCGCAACTGCGGAGACCGCCATGCGTCGCCAGTTTCTCAAAGCCGCGGCCTCTGCCGCTCTTGTGCCTGCTTTTGCGCGGGCCATACCCGCATGGGCTGCAACTCGGCCGTCTGACGTGGTCGTCGTGCTGAACTCGGGCGACGAGACGATCACCCTGATTGACCAGGCCACCCGGCAGCCGCTGCAGACGTTTCCGGTTGGCAAGCAACCGCATCACTTGATGGCTACGCCAGACAATAAGTTGCTGATCGTGGCCAACGCGGTCGGGAACGACCTGGTGTTTCTCAACCCGGTGAGCGGACAGCCCGAAGGGACGCGCCCGGGAATCGAAGACCCCTACCAGATCGGCTTTTCGCCTGACAAGAAGTGGTTTTTGACCAACTGCTTGCGCCTGAACCGGGTGGACATCTACAGCTATGCAGGTGGGCGTGCCTTGCAGCTCGTCAAGCGCATGCCCCTGGAAGCGCTGCCCAGCCATATGGCGTTCACTGCCGACAGCCAGATCGTCTTCGTCAGTTTGCAGCAGACGAATGAAGTGGCGGCCATCCACTTGCCCACCCAGGCCCTGCTTTGGACCATGAAGGTCGGCGAAACCCCGGCTGGCGTCTGGCTCACCCCGAAGGACGAGACACTGCTGGTGGCACTCACCGGATCGAACGCAGTGGTGGCGGTGGACTGGCGCCGGCGCAGCATCATCAGGCGCATCGTGACGGGCGATGCCGCGCACAACTTTCGCTCGCTGGCTGACGGACGCCATGTGCTCGTAAGCAACCGCGTGTCAGACACCATCAGCATTTTGGACATGCAGGCTCTGGCCAAGGTCGCCGACATTTCAGGTCTGCGCCCGGGGCCCGACGACATGGAGCTCTCCGCCGACCGCCGGTGGCTGTGGACAACCTTTCGCTTCGACCGCGGTGTGGGCGTGATCGACATGCAAACGCGCAAGCTCGTCGACGTGATTGGGGTGGGAAAGTCGCCACACGGAATCTACTTCTACGACCGCGCACCCTTCTACGACAACTTGCCGCCCGAGCTGCAGGTGCACGCGCCACGCGCCGCCTAAATCCACCAACGCCGCGCCGCCAGCCCCCATCGCGATCCTCACCTGTCGACCAAGATCTCGCGCCATGCTCGATGCCCTGATCAACGCCGCAACCGCAACCGTGGCGAATCTCGTTGGTGATGCCCAGACCTGGCTCTTTATTCAGTTGGTGCAGCCCTTGCTCTACCACTTCCATTTCATGGACATGGATGACCTGGCATATGACGGCACGCTGTGGGTCGTGGCTGGTGCCGTGCAGATTGCCGTGGTGTATGCAATCCTGCGCCCGCTCGAAGCCCTGCGGCCTCTGGAGCATTGGGCAGACCGCAAGGCGGTGCGTGTCGATGTGATCTACACGCTCATCAACCGGCTCGGCCTGGTCAGCCTTGTGTTTTTTCTGGTTCTGCAGCCGCAGTTCGACAGCCTGCAGGAATGGCTGCGGCTGCATGGCGTCGTCAACGTCAACCTGGACGAGATGATGCACGGCATGCGCATCCATCCGCTCATGGGCTTCGCCATTTACGTCGTGGTCTTGGACTTTGCCGGCTATTGGTATCACCGGTTGCAGCACCAGATCCAATGGTGGTGGGAGCTGCACGCGGTGCACCATAGCCAGCGCCAGCTCACCCTATGGGCCGATGACCGCAACCATTTGCTCGACGACGCCCTGCAGCAAGCCTTCTTCGCCGCACTGGCGCTGGCCATCGGCGTGCCGCCGAGTCAGTTCGTGGCACTCGCCCTCGTAGGCGGCGCCTTGCAGAGTCTTCAGCACGCGAATATCCGCCTGCACTTCGGCTGGCTGGGTGAGCGCCTGCTCGTGAGTCCCCGCTTTCATCGCGTACACCATGCCGTTGGCTATGGGCACGAACTGGGCCACGGCAACCGCGCGCGCCTGTACGGCTGCAATTTCGGGGTGCTGTTTCCATGGTGGGACATGATCTTCGGATCGGCCGATTTTGCACTCTTGCCCCAGCCCACCGGGGTGCGTGCGCAGTACCCACCCCCACTAGGGCAAGGGCTGGATTACGGAGCAGGCTTCTGGGCCCAGCAATGGCTGGGCCTGCAGCGCATGCTGGCTCGGCTCGTCGCCCGGCCCGGCTCCAAGCCGAAGTTGCAGGACATGGCCGGGGCGTGACGCCTGGGCCATGTCTGACAGGCTGGCCCGCAGGCGCGCAAACCTCGCGCCGTCGTCAATGACAGCGGCGTTGAAAGCTGGCTTCGCGCAACCTATTTGCTGGCGCTTGTGGCGGCAGGCTGCTCGCCGCCGGGGGAACCCTGCGGCCCCGCGCCGCCATGCTCCTGTGCATGGACAGCCCGAGATGAAGCGCTGGCGGATCATGCTTTGAAAAGGCCGGCGTGGCGGCTGTGTTTCATTTCCTGTTTAGCATGGGAGCATCATGTCAAGCGAGCTGACTCCGATGCACTCTGACCTCACACCAGTCACGCGCGAGCAGGCCGAGGACGCCATTCGCACCTTATTGCGTTGGGCCGGTGACGACCCAGCCCGTGAAGGCCTTGGCGACACGCCGCGGCGCGTGGCCAAGGCCTACCGGGAGTGGTTTGCCGGCTACGCACAGGATCCCACGGCTTTTCTGGCCCGCACCTTCAAGGAGGTGGCTGGCTACGATGAAATCATTGTGCTTCGCAATATCGAGTTTGAGAGTCACTGCGAGCACCATCTCGCACCGATCATCGGCCGCGCCCACGTGGGCTACCTTCCACGCAGCCGGGTGGTCGGCATCAGCAAGCTGGCCCGGGTCGTCGACGCCTATGCCAGGCGCCTGCAGGTGCAGGAGAAGATGACCGCGCAGATTGCACAGTGCATTCATGACACCTTGCAGCCGCTGGGCGTGGGCGTGGTGATCGAAGCAGTGCACGAATGCATGACCACGCGCGGGGTTCACAAGCGCGGCGTGAGCATGGTCACGAGCACCTTGCTGGGAGCTTTTCGGGAAGACCATCGCACACGCGACGAGTTCATGCGACTCATCCGCGGCTGACCCGATGCGCGACAGGCCCGGTCCTTCAGCGCGGGGAAGCAAAGCGCGGATGCCACAGGCATCCTTGTTTGTCTTGAAGTGGCGCCGCATAAGCTGCACATTAAACCAGTCATGCAGCGACTCCAGGCGTTCAAGTTCGAGCTTCGTCCGAACGGCCCGCAGCAGCGCCAGATGCGCCGCTTCGCGGGCGCGTGCCGGGTCGTGTTCAATGAGGCGCTGGCGTTGCAAAAGGCCCGCCACGAGCGGGGTGAGAAAAAGCTCGGCTACGCCGGGCTGTGCAAGGAACTCACGGCATGGCGCAACGGGGCACCGCTGCCTTCGGGGCGCGTTGCGCCATGGCTGGCCGAGGCACCGATCCACCCGTTGCAACAGGCGCTCAAGGATCTGGAACGCGCCTACACCAACTTCTTCGCCAGGCGCGCGGACTTTCCGTGCTTCAAGAAGAAGGGCCAGAGCGACAGCTTCCGCTACCCGGATCCGAAACAGATCAAGCTCGATCCGGGGAACAGCCGCATCGCTCTGCCCAAGCTGGGGTGGCTGCGCTATCGCAGCAGCCGGGATGTGCTCGGTGCGGTGCGCAATGTCACCGTGAGCGCATCCTGTGGCAAATGGTTCGTGTCGATCCAGACCGAGCGTGAAGTCGAGCAGCCGATCCCGAGCGCCATCCGCGCCATCGGGATCGACGTGGGCATTGCCCGCTTTGCCACGTTCAGCGACGGCACATTCCTGCCACCGCTGAACAGCTTCAGGAAGCACGCGGTGCGTCTTGCGCGGTACCAGCGGGCGATGAGCCGCAAGGTGAAGTTCAGCAAGAACTGGCACAAGGCCAAACGGAGGGTTCAAACCCTTCACACCCGTATCGCCAATGCCCGGCGCGACGCCCTGCACAAGGCCACGACATCCATCAGCCAAAACCACGCGATGGTGTGTATCGAGGACTTGCAGGTACGGAACATGTCCAGGTCGAGCAGGGGTAGTGCCGAGGCACCGGGGACGAATGTCCGGGCCAAGAGCGGCCTGAACCGGTCGATCCTGGACCAGGGCTGGGCCGAGTTCCGCAGGCAACTGGACTACAAGCTCCAGTGGAGCGGCGGATGGCTCGTGGCGGTGCCGCCGCACAACACGAGCCGAACCTGCCCGTGCTGCGGCCACATCGCGGCGGACAGTCGCCGCACGCAGGCCCAGTTCAGATGCGTGGCGTGTGGCTACGCGCATCACGCCGATGTGGTCGGCGCGATGAATATTCTGGCGCGGGGACACCGCGTTGCAGCCTGTGGAGAGGTGGTGCATTCAGGCCCCTCGGCGAAGCAGGAACCCACCGAAGCGACTGCGTATGAGGTCACTCATGCGTAGCGCCGTAGGAATCCCCGTCCTTCCCGCGCAAGCGGTGGCGAAAGCCAAGGGCGGGGAGGAAGTCAACTGTTCGGACCCGGATCCGTTGCAACGCTTGCACCAACGCGCCACCCCAAATGCGCCAACCGTCTTTGGGCTGCGGACGCTGCAGATCATGCGCCAGAGAGCACGAACAGCGCCTCCGACGCGAGCAGATTTGGCCACGTGCGTATTTCGCGCCCAGCATGGATACCGAGGGCATCGTGCACATGCAACCCACACTTGGCAGCCAGCACGGCAAAGTCTGAGTGGGTTGCCACACGCAGATTGGGGGTGTCATACCACTGGTACGGCAATTCTTCAGTCACGGGAAGGCGACCCGAAGCGACTCGCAGGCGAATGCGCCAGTAGGCAAAGTTGGCGAAGGTGGCAATCCCGATGCGGCCGACGCGGGCCGCCTCGCGCAGGGCGGCCTCGGTGTGGCGAAGATTGGGCAACGAGTCGATGAGCAGGACCACGTCAAAGCTTGTGTCGGCGAACATCGCCAAACCTTGCTCCAGGTCGAGTTGCAAGACGTCGACGCCCCGGCGTGCACAAGCCACCAGCTTGTCGGGGTCGATTTCCACACCCTGCACCGAGCAGTTGCGCGTGTCGCGCAGGTGTGCCAGCAGCGCCCCGTCGCCGCAGCCCAGGTCGAGCACACGACTGCCCTGCGGTACCCGCGAAGCGATGATGTCGAATCGTTCATTCATCGCGCGCCCTCCAGATGCAGGTCGTGCGCGATGCGATCGAAATACGCGCGCACCATGTCGTGGTAATGGGGCTCATCCATCAGAAAGGCATCGTGGCCGTGCGGCGAGGCGATCTCCGCATAGCTCACCTCACGGCGGTTGGCCAGGAGCGCGCGCACGATCTCCCGGGAACGCTCCGGTGAAAACCGCCAGTCCGTCGTGAAACTCGCAAGCAGGAAGCGCGCCGTGGCCGGCGAAAGAGCGGCAACCAAATCGCCCCCGCACTCGGCAGCTGGGTCGAAATAGTCGAGTGCACGGGTAAGCAAGAGGTAGGTGTTGGCGTCGAAGTACCCGCTGAACTTCTCACCCTGGTAGCGCAAGTAGCTCTCGATCTGAAAGTCCACGTCGTAGCCATAGGCCAGGGCACCATTGCGCAGGCTGCGTCCGAACTTGCGTGCCATGGCGTCGTCGCTGAGGTAGGTGATGTGACCCACCATGCGCGCAACCGACAACCCTTGCCGAGGCACGACGCCGTATGCGTAGTAGTCGCCGCCGTGAAATTCGGGATCCGTGATGATGGCGCGGCGCGCCACTTCATTGAAGGCGATATTCTGGGCCGATAGATTGGGGGCCGTTGCAATGGCGACGCAGTGCGCAACGCGCTGAGGGTGGCGGATGGCCCAGGACAGCGCTTGCATGCCCCCCAGGCTTCCGCCCATCACGGCCGCCAGGCGCGTGATGCCCAGACGATCAAGCACGCGAGCCTGCGCGTCCACCCAGTCTTCCACGGTCACGACGGGAAAGCGGCTGCCCCAGGGCTTGCCGGTTGCCGGGTCGATGCTTGCGGGCCCGGTGGAGCCAAAGCAGGACCCCAGGTTATTGATGCCAATGACGAAAAAGCGCTCGGTGTCGACCGGCTTGCCCGGACCCACCATGTTGTCCCACCATCCGCGAGTTTTGTCATCGGCTGCGTAGGTTCCTGCCACATGGTGGCTGGCATTGAGCGCGTGGCAAACCAGCACGGCGTTGTTGCGCGCAGCGCTCAACTGCCCGTAGGTTTCCACAACCAATTCGTAGCTCGGCATGGACACCCCGCTCTTGAGCGCGAGTGGCGCCTCGAAGGCCATGCGAACCGGTTCGGGCTCAGGGAGAGGAGAACGTGATGCCATGCGCGTATCCAAGAAAAAGCCGGCTGCTCCTGCTGCAGTGGATGCAGCGAAAACGGCTGGCGGACGCGCGCTGTTTTAGCTGCATTTGTTAAGCGCCCGCAAGCTCAGGGCAAATCGGCGCGTGGCGGAAGTATAGGCCTTGCATAAGCGCCGCGCTGTCCTGACTCATGTACCCCCTGGAAGGGCAACGACGCCCTTTGCTTTGATTGGAGGCGCCGATCCGCTCTCCAGACTCACGTCGCCGAGAAGGACTACATTGTGAATACGGCGCATCCGGAGAGATGGTGGAAGCAAGATCCCAGGATCTGATCATTGCGCAACGAATAAAAACCTCCGCAGCGCCACAAACACAATGCAGAAACAGGACATTGTGAAGATCCAGGCTTGCGGACACGCTCCGCAACAAGAAAAAGACGTGGGGGAAAGGGCCACCTGGCCAAAATACGACCCAACGAACAGGACATGACGATGCAAACCGCCAAAACAAGCCAGAGATATCCGATGCGCCGCGCGCTCGGCCTTGCCATCCTTGCCGTGCTCGGATCGTCGGGCGCCAGCAGCCTGGCCTATGCGGATGGGCCTCCCGTGAGCTTTCAAATCAGCGTCGGCACCCCACCGCCGGTGTACGCACCGGCAGCCTACTACGCCCAACCCGTGTATCCGCCACCTGTGGCCATGGCCCCGCCAGCCATGGTTTGGCAACCGCAGCTCGGTGTGTATATCGCGTTGGGTGTGCAGCAGCCCATTTTCTACTTGGGAGGGCTTTACTACTACGCCTACGGCGGGCGCTGGTATGCGGGCCCGCATTATGGCGGCCCGTGGCGCCCCCTGGGCGGCCCGCCGCCGCAATTGCGCCGCTTCGAGGATCGGGACTGGAACCGTTACCAGGACCAGGCCCGCGAGCATGAGCGCGACCCGCACTGGCGCCATTTTCATGCAGCTCCAATGCCGCAGGGGCGTGGCCCCGAGCGGGGGCGAGAACAGCGACAGGACTACCACCCCGGCGCTGATCGCGGTCAACGGCAAGATCGCGGCCCCGGACGGAATCACGATCAAGGGCCGCAACGCGGTGGAAACCGAGATGGCCGGCCAGGCGACGGCCGCGACCGGAACCCGGGCAACCATTGACACGTCGGGCATTCAAAGTTGCGTCCCTGTAGCGCTTGACAACGCAGGGACATCGCCCATGGAGAACCCATCGGATTTGCGGAGTCGTATGGCGCGATTGCCCCGGATGCTGCAACCGGGGCTCAAGGCCTGACGCCTCGCCATCGTGCTTCTGTTCCCGACATGTCATCAGGAAACGATCTGGATCGTTAAAGTCAAGGTGTTGAGAGGTGCGTCATGAAACATTCCTATTTTTTGTCGGGCCTTCGGCGGTCATCATGGATTTTTGCCTTGGCGCTCGCTGCGATTTCCTCCCTGACGCCAGCCGCACAGGCGCGTGACCATGTGCATTGGAGCATCGGCATCGGGCTTCCCGTCTATGGGTACGGCTGGGATGGTGGCTGGTACGGCGGCTGGGGTCCGGGCTGGGGTGGGTGGAGTTATGCGCCTCCGATCGTCGTGCAGGAACCACCGCAGCGCATCGAGTATCAGAACGTACCGCTCGGGCCAGCGCCGCCCGCGTACTGGTACTACTGCAGCAATCCCGCTGGTTATTACCCGCAGATAGCGACCTGTCCGGGCGGCTGGGCGCAGGTCTTGGCGCAACCTCAGGAACCTGAGGAAGCGGCGCCGGCAGGCAATCGCTAAGCAGAACTCGATGACAATCTGCACGAAACCCTTGTATTCGGCACGATTCAGCCGCAATTAGGTCGATATCACAACGAACGCCAGTCTTTTTCCTTTCGATTCGCAGGATGATCACCATGCGTAAACTTTCCTTCCTTGCCTTGGGCAGCGCGGGCTCAGCGCTTTTCCTGGCTGGATGCGCCACGGCGCCAATGGGCCCGACCATCGCCGTCATGCCGGCTCCCGGCATGCCCTTTGAGCAATTCCAGGCCATCGATGCATCGTGCCGCGCGTTTGCCGCGCAGCAAATTGGTGGCTACAGCCAGTCGGCAAGCAATTCAGGCGTGGTGTCGGGCGCCACTGGCGCCGTGCTGGGCGCAGCGGCTGGCGCCCTGATCGGGGGCAATAGCCAAGGCGCTGGCGTCGGCGCTGGCTTGGGCCTGCTGGCCGGCAGCGCAGGCGGTGCAGGCACTTACAGTGACACCCAGTATGGCGCGCAGCGCGCCTACAACATTGCCTACCAACAGTGCATGTACTCCAAGGGCGCCCAAGTCCCCGGGTACGCAGCGCCACGCTACATCCCGCCACCAAGCTATGCCCCCCCTGCGCCAGGCTACGCGCCTCCCCCGCCTGCCTACAATCCGGCGCAGCCGCAAACCTATCCGCCGGCGCAGCAGCCAGGGTATTGAAACGGTTAACGTACACCCGCCAGCTGCGCTTGCTGGCGAGCTGGCGTTCCATCGGTCGCAGTAGGGCTGGCCGACGGGGCAGCCTCCATGCATGAAATGTCGGCAGGCTGGTGTGAAATCCCGCGTGCGCTCGGCCCGCCGGATACACTCCCTCACCTTTGGGCAGACCACGAGCCCGGGAGCGAGGCTCTCGGCGGCTATCATGCCCCGCTGCAATGACTGAACCGACCTTCGATCCGGACAAGCCGGCACCATCATCCCGGGGGCCACGTACACCCAAGCGGCAGCCGCGCCCAAGCAAATCGGGCGGGTGGAGCCTGAGGCTGTGGCCTTCCATCGTGCTCGGCTTGCTGCTGCTGGGCGCAGGCGGCGCGATGTTCCTGGCTTTTTGCGTCATCCTTTTGTGGCCGCGGCTGCCCGACCTCAGCAAGGTGACGGACTACCGGCCTGATCTGCCTCTGCGCGTGTTCACGGCAAAAGGCACGCTGATCGGCGAGTTCGGTGTGCAGCGCCGCGCCGTGGTTCCCTATGACCAAGTGCCCAAGCAGCTCAAGCAGGCCGTGCTCGCTGCGGAAGACTCACGCTTCTTTGAACACGGGGCGATTGATTTCGCCGGCGTCGCACGCGCGGCGTTGGCTGACTTTGGCGCAGGCGGTGCGGTCCAGGGCGCGTCCACCATCACCATGCAGGTGGCCCGGGATTTCTATCTATCGCCGGAAAAGACGCCGCTGCGCAAGTTCGTCGAAGCGCTGCTCGCCTACAAGATCGAAAATACCCTGAGCAAGGATCAGATCCTCGACCGCTACATCAATCAGGTCTACCTGGGGCAGCGCGCATATGGCTTCGCCGCCGCCGCCCAGGTGTATTACGGCAAACCGCTCACCGAACTGAGTCTGGCACAGATGGCGGTGCTGGCCGGGCTGCCGCAGGCACCATCGGCCTACAACCCGCAAAGCAGCATGAAGCTGGCCGTATGGCGCCAGCATTACGTGCTTGGGCGCATGCTGGCGCTGGGCGATATCACGCGTCAGCAGTACGAGCAGGCACTTGCTGCGCCCTTGAACGTGCTGACCGGGCAGGGGGTGCTTCACTACAGCGTGGACGCTGACTACGCGGCCGAAGCCGTTCGCGAACTCATGGTGGCGCGATTCGGCGAAGCGGCCTACACCGATGGCTACAAAGTCACCACCACACTGGTGGACGCCGACCAGACAGCGGCCAACGCCGCCGTGCGTGCCGGACTCCTCGCCTACGACCGCCACACAGGCTGGCGCGGGCCCGAGGCGCATGTGGACCTGCCAGCGAACGCGCAGGACGCCACGCAGGCAGCGCTTCGGGCGCTGAAACCCGCACACGACGTCGGCGGGCTCAAGGCCGCCGTGGTGCTGAGCATGGATCCGAAGGCCGTGGTCGTCATCCGGCGCGACGGCCAGCAGGAGACGATCTCGGGACAGGGTCTGGACTTTTGCCGCACGGGCCTCAATAGCAAGGCGCCACCCGCCAAGCGCCTGCGCGTGGGCAGTCTGGTGCGTCTGCACAAGGATGCCAAGGGCACATGGAGCATCGTGCAACTGCCGCTGGCCCAATCCGCGCTGGTGTCGCTGCAGCCGCAAACCGGGGCGGTGCAGGCCTGGGTGGGGGCTTCGACTTCAACCATGAGAAGTTCGATCACGTGGATCAGGCCTACCGTCAGCCCGGCTCCAGCTTCAAGCCCTTTATCTACTCGGCCGCCGTGGCTGAAGGGCTGGCACCGTCAACCATCATTGATGACTCGCCCATCTCCATCAACCCCGGACCGGGTCAGCCGCTATGGCAGCCGCATAACTACGAAAACGGCTTCGCCGGCCCCATACCTGCGGCGGCTGCGCTGGCCCATTCGGACAACGTCTGCGCCGTGCGCGTGGTGTTGGCCGTGGGTGTGCCCTACGCGCGGTATCACGCCTCGCAGTTCGGGCTGCCCCTGAACCAGATCCCTCCGTATCCCACCATGGTGCTGGGGGCGGGCTCCTTTACCCCGCTGCAGATGGCGCGCGCCTATGGCGTGTTCGCAAGCGGCGGGTATCTGGTGCAGCCCATGCTCATCAGCAAAATCACCGATGCGCGCGGCAATCTGGTGTACCAGGCGCCCAAGCCGGTCCTGGGCGAGGCCGACGCGCCACGGATCATCAGCCCTGGCAACGCGTACCTGTTGACACGCATGATGCAAGATGTGATCCAGTACGGCACGGGCGCTGCCGCACGCGCCCTGGGGCGCACAGACCTGGCCGGCAAGACCGGCACCACCTCCGACTTTCACGATGCGTGGTTCGACGGCTACAACCACAACCGCGTCACCATCACCTGGGTTGGCTACAACCAGCCGCGCAGCCTGGGCAAGGGCGAGCAGGGTGCCAGTGTGGCGCTGCCGATCTGGATGCAGTACATGCGCACAGCGCTCAGCGGCGACCCTGATATTCCTTGGGCAGCACCGCCCGAAGTGGTCCAAATCCCCGTCAACCCCGCCACCGGCTTTGCCTCCGTCGGCGACTTCGCCGTGCCCAATGCCAAGGAAGCGTATTTCCTGCAACAGTACCCGCCCCTGGACCCTGCGGCTGTGCCCGGGCTGGCTGCCGGGTCTTCATCGGCGGCGGCCGCAGGAACCGTGGAGACCGCGGGCGGCCAACTCACCAGTGGCAGCGGCCAGCCCGTGACGGCAGGCGCGGCACCCGGCCCGGTGGCCAATCCACGCCCGGCGCCCGCGCAAAACAATGGCCCCTTCATCGTCTTGCCGGGCGCCGGCCGGTAGATCCGATGGGGTTACGGAATCTTTTCTGGAAGACCCTGTCGAACCTTCTGTAAGCCGGCCGAATGGGGTTTTGCTTACAACCCATCGATCCCTCTTTATCTTGCATCGCTTCAAAGCGCGGCGCTTCTCGCTGCGCTTTGCGCATTTTCCGGAGATTGTTCATGCTGCGTTTCCCCACCCGCGCGCCGTCCACGCCAGCCTTTCTGGGGATGGCCACGTTGATTGCTGCCTCGTTCCTGCCGCTGCCCGCGCTGGCCAGCGGCTTCACCTTCACGCCCTATCCCGCACCACGTCCAGTGCCTTTGGCCAAAGTCACGTTCGAGAACGCCCAGGGCAAGCTGATGAACCTGGCGGACTTCAAGGGCAAGGTGGTGCTCCTCAATATCTGGGCCACATGGTGCCCGCCCTGTGTGGAGGAGATGCCCACGCTCAACAAGCTGCAAACCCTGCTCGGAGGCAAGGAGTTCGCCGTGGTGCCGCTGTCCATCGACAAGGGGGGCATTTTCACGGTGAAGAGCTTCTACCAGGACAACTTCATCGACCATCTGCCCATTTACGTCGACGCCACAACGCACGCCCTGGACACGCTCGACATTCTGGGCACGCCCACCACCATCCTGATCGACAAGCAAGGCCGCGAGGTGGCGCGAACGCTGGGGCCGCAGGATTGGGACAAACCTGATGTGATCGCACAAATCAAGCGCTACATGGCGATGCCCGGGCCTGCGCCTTCCAAGCCCGGCGCCCAAGCGCGGGCGGGCACGCTCGTGCACACCGTGGCAGAAGTCACCACGCCGACTGCCCCGGCGGCGGCGCTGCGCTGAAGGCCAGGGTGCGGCTCGCGCGCTAGCCGGCGCAACGATCCCATGTCCACAGCAATCTCGCGACCCGATGGCTTGCTCGCTGGTGAAGCCTGGCCGGCTGCCGTCAAGCTCATCATGGGCGCGCGCTTTGCGCGCAGCGTGGGCCAGGGAGCGCTGGTCGTGGGGTTTGCGCTTTACCTGCATGCGCTGAGCTGGAGCGCGGCTGCAATCGGGGCGGTCCTGTCGGCTGGGTTGCTGCTAGGCGTCATCCTCACCCTTCTCATCGGCCCGGCCAGCGATCGCCTCGGCCGCAAGCAGTTCCTGCTGGGCTACGAAGGGGTGCTCATCGCCAGTGCACTGCTCGCCTTGGCCAGCAGTGCCACTTGGGTGATCACCCTGGGGGCCGTACTGGGCGGCTTTGGACGCGGTGCGAACGGCGCAGCCGGACCTTTTGGCCCCTTGGAACAGGCCTGGCTGGCGCAGAACCTGCCGGCGTCGCAGCGCCCGCGCGTGTTCAACCTCAATTCCACCCTGGGTTTTGCGGGAATGGCCGTCGGTGCCTTGCTGGGCGGCTTGCCTGCGCTATGGGGTGCATGGCTGCCCGGTGCGCTGGCCTACCGCCCCCTTTTTGCGCTGCCGCTTCTGGGCTCCGTGATCGGGCTGATCCTGATCTGGAAGGCCCCGGATACGCGACGCCCGAAACCGGTTGCTCCAACACCCGATGTGGACGTCTCCCCTGCGGGCGTGTCCGTCAACAGCCGCGCTCATTCCGCGACCCACCACGCCGAAAACCGCCTGCTCGTTCGCCTGGGCTTTGCAAACGTCCTCAATGGGTTCGGCATCGGACTGGTGGCCCCGCTGATGGCTTACTGGTTCTTGCGCCGCTTCGGCCACGGACCCGCCAGCATCGGGCCCGCCTTGGCGGTGAGTTTCATCCTGGCCGCCCTTGGGGCGCAGATCGCCCAGCGCATCGTGCCGCGCCTTGGCGTTGTGCGCACCGTGGTGGCCATGCGCGGAGTTGGTCTGGTGCTCATGCTGATGACGCCGTTCATGCCTGTCTTTGCGCTCGCCGCCGCGTTGTGGGCGGTGCGAGCGGCGTTCAACCAGGGAACGCTGGGTGTGCGGCAGGCGCTGACCATGGGCCTGACGCGGCAGCACCGTCAGGGACTGGCGGCCACGGTGAACAACGTGTCCATCCAGGTGCCGCGAGCCATCGGCCCCGCCATCACCGGACTGATGCTGCATCAGGGCTGGCTGACTGCACCCTTCATCCTGGCTGCGCTATTCCAGCTTGCCTACCTCGTGGTGTACCAGCGCTTCTTCGGGAGCCTGGAACGCGCCGCTGCCTGAATCGCACGCAATCAGCCCTGGCCGCGCAGGGTCGCGCCCGCGGTGCTACAAAGATTGGCAACTGCCCACTGTCCTGCCATGCCCAAGCTCCATGCCCTGATCGCTGCTTTCGCCCTGAGCATGCCCCTGGTGGCTGCCGGTGAAACCCTGCAGGCCATACCGCCTGCTGACGCAATCCAGGTTGACCGGGTGCTGGAGCCGGGCTGGCACTTTGCCACAGCGTCGCAGGCACAGGCGGCAGCTCGCGGCGCCTTGCAGCTGCTCACGCCGGTGGGCACGCCAGTCACCGGGATCGTGAAAGTGACGGGCGCCACCGCCGTGTTCGAGCCCGCCGCGCCGCTTGCAGGCTGCACGCGCTACACGCTGCAACTTCTGCGCGCGCCTGCGCAGAGCGCACTGCGCAGAGCGCACTGCGCAGCAGCTTCACCACCGCATGCAGCGCCTGGAGTGAGCCCGTGGAAATCGACGACGCCCACACCGCGCATCAAGTGGACCGGCCAGCCAGTGGCGCGGAGGTGGTTGCCGGCAAGCAAGGCCGTGCGGTGGCTGCATGGTTCCAGAGCGACGGCCAGCGCAACGCCATCTTCGCCAGCCGCTACGCCGCCCAGACCGACTTCTGGAGCACACCGCAGGCCATTGACCTCAGTGGTGGCGGGGCCGCCGACGTACCTGCCCTCGTGGCCGATGGCCAAGGCCGTGTCACCGCAACTTGGTTCCAGACGCTGGGTGGGCGCACCGCGATTTTCGCCTGCAGGCTCGATGCCGGGGGCGGCTGCCCAGCGCCCGTGAGACTTGACGACCCAGGCGTGCGGGGAAACGCGACGAATCCGCAATTGGCTGCGGATGATCTGGGCAATGTGGTGGCTGTCTGGCAGCAACCGGACGGCCACCACACCGCCATCTTCGCCGCGCGATGGGCCCAGGCGCAGCAGCGCTGGCGACCCGCCCAGGCGCTGGATCGCTCACCCGCAAACGCCTACGACGTGGTGATCGCCGCCATGGGCGGAGGAGGCTTCCTATCGGCCTGGGAGCAAGGCAAGCGCGGGCACGAGGCGATATGGGCCTCGACACTGCCCAGCCCAACCGCGAGCTGGAGTGCGCCGCGCCGCATCAGCCCCGCCGCAGTGCGCGCCCTGCACCCGACCCTGGCCATGGATCCCCGAGGCGGCGCGGCCGTGGCCTGGGTTCAGGGGATCGGCCGCGCCAGGCGCATCGCCGCGACCCGGCTTGACGCCTCCTCCCAGCATGAACGCCCGGCCGCTGTGATGACCAGTGCCGCCTTCCCCGGCGCAGCCCTTGCCCCGGCGCTGGCGGTCGACGCAGCCGGCAACATCACGCTGGCCTGGGAACAGGCGGATGCACAGGGACGTGATGCCATCCTGGTCAGCCACATGGATGGCATCACGCGACACTGGAACGCTGCCGTGCGCATCGACGATGCACGCCTGGCCAGCGCCGGCAACCCCGTATTGGCTGTCGACCCAGCCGGAAACGTCACCTGCGCGTGGTACCAGGACAGCGCGCACGGCATGCAGATTCAGGCCGCCCGCCTTGACCCGGAAAGCAAGCGCTGGGCCGCTGCGGTGGAGCTCTCGGACCCGCGCCGGACCATCCAGGCCAGCCTGCCGGCCTTGGCAGTGGACAGCGCGGGTAGCGTGACCGTGGTGTGGCAACAGTACAACGGCTGGCGCACGATCGTGATGGCAAGTCGCCTGCCTTGATGCACGCCCGCGGCTAACACGGGGATTCTGCTGCGCGCTGCCGCGTGCGCAGGCAGGCGATGGCATGCCTTATGCTGGTGCGACCGCGTGTTGCAAATCCCGCATGGTGCGGCCCCGCTGCGCGGCCTTCACCTGCGCGCATGACCGGTCTCGAAATCACCCTTCTCTATCTCATCGCCGCCGTGCTCGGCGTTGCGCTCTTTCGCTTCCTTCAGCTCCCGGCCATGCTGGGCTATCTGGCTGTGGGGGTGGTGATCGGACCCAATGCCCTGGCGCTGGCCGGCGATCCGTCCACGGCGCAGCATCTCGCCGAGTTCGGTGTGGTGTTCCTGATGTTCTCCATCGGGCTGGAGTTCAGTCTGCCCAAAATCAAGGCCATGCGCAAGGTGGTCTTCGGATTGGGCGCAGCGCAGGTCGCCGCCACGATCCTGATCGTGCTTGCAGCCAGCGTGGTCCTGGGCTGGCTGTGGCCAAGGGGCTGGAGTCGGCCCGAGGCCTATGGCTTGGTCCTCGGCGGCGTCTTTGCGATGTCGTCGACCGCGATTCTGGTCAAGCTCCTGGCCGACCGGCTTGAGCTGGAATCCGAGCATGGCCGTCACATCATGGGTGTGTTGCTGTTCCAGGATCTGGCCGTGGTTCCGCTGTTGGTGATCATTCCGGCGCTGGCCTCACCGGGGCGCCAGCTGGTCATGACCCTGGCTTGGGCGGCGCTGAAGGCGGCCGTGGTATTGGCCGTGATCCTGCTCGCCGGCGGGCGCGTGCTGCGGCCCTGGCTGCGGCTGGTGGTGCGGCGCCGCTCGGACGAGCTGTTCATGCTCAACCTGCTGCTCATCACGTTGGGCCTGGCCTGGCTCACCCAACTGGCAGGGCTGTCGCTTGCACTGGGCGCTTTTCTGGCTGGCATGCTCATCGCCGAGACTGAATTTCGCCACCAGGTGGAGGCCGACATCAGGCCGTTCCGCGACGTGCTCCTGGGTCTGTTTTTCATCACCATCGGCATGCTTCTGGACTGGCGCCTCGTCGTGGCGCAATGGTGGGTTGTGCTGTTGCTCGCCACGCTTCCCGTGCTCGTCAAGGCGGCAATCGTGCTGGGCGCTGAGCGCCTTCTCGGCACCCCGCCAGGCCTTGCGTTGCGCACGGCGTTGTGGCTGGCTCCCGCAGGTGAATTCGGGATCGTGCTGCTTAACCTGGCCGCCGCGCATCATCTGTTGCCGCCCGAACTGCTGAGCTCGGTGC
This sequence comes from Thiomonas sp. FB-Cd, assembly GCF_000733775.1. NCBI lineage: Bacteria > Pseudomonadati > Pseudomonadota > Betaproteobacteria > Burkholderiales > Thiomonas > Thiomonas sp. FB-Cd. The sequence goes on from NZ_JPOE01000005.1 coordinate 832,128, forward strand.
TGGCTGCGGTGGTGCTGTCCATGCTGGCCGCACCCTTCCTGGCCCAGCACATCGACGCCATCGTGCTCAAGTTCGTGGCAAGCGAGTGGATGCTGGCGTCGTTGCACCTCACCGACATCGCGCGCCAGACCATCAAGATCCAGCGCCATGTCATCATTTGCGGCTACGGGCGTTGCGGCCAGAACCTCGGGCAGTTACTGCACGACGAAGGCATTGCCTATGTCGCGCTGGACCTGGATCCCGACCGCGTGTCCAAAACGCGCGCCAGTGGCCGCAGCGTCGTGTACGGCGACGCCTCCCGCCTGGCGAGCCTGCAAGCCGCGGGGCTCACGCGCGCCAGCGCCATGGCCATCACCTATGTCGACAAACGCTCAGCGCTGCGCGTGCTGCAACTGGTTCGCGCGCATGCGCCGCAGTTGCCTGTGATCGTGCGCACCCGCGACGATGCGCCGCTGGACGAGCTGCGCGCCGCCGGCGCCACTGAAGTGGTCCCCGAAGTGCTGGAGGGCGCGCTGATGCTGGCCTCGCAAACAATGGCCGTGGCAGGCGTGCCGCTGCAGCGCGTCTTGGCGCGTCTGCGCGCCGCGCGCGCCGAGCGCTACAGCCTGCTGCGCGACTATTTCCATGGCATCGACGACCCCGGATCCAGCCTGGAGCTGCGCGAAAAGACGCGGCTGAAGCCGCTCACGCTGCCACCGGGCGCGCTGGCGGTGGGCTGCAGGCTCGAGGCACTGAACCTGCACGGCGCTCAGGTCGCCAAGGTGCACCGCGCCGATGGCCATGTGCTGCAGCCCGAACCTGAATTGGTGCTGTCGGCGGGCGACACGCTGGTGCTCTCCGGGCCACCCGAGGCCCTGGCCCTGGCGGAGGATGCGCTGCTGGGCGGTGGATGACCGGGCGCCTAAGCACGATGGAAGAAGCCGCCGTGGATCCGAACCGCGGCCCATGTGCGCCGCAGCGCAAGCCTTCCCTTGTGAGCCCGCGCGGGCCTCATACCCGCCACGGCCAGTAGATTCGATGGCGATCAAGGCATGGCGCGCCACGAACCCAAAGGGGACCAGGGATCCGGTTTGATGCGGATGGCATGGTCCTTTTCTGTGCATGCACCTGAGATCGACCGCTGGGGACCGTGTCTTCACGCACGCAAAGCGATGGCTGCCCGTAAAGTCGTGCGCGGGCACGGCGAGCGTCACATCAGTTTCACGAAAGCCAGGGACAATGCGCCTTGCCCGCCCCTTCCACCCGTGGCCAGGCTTCGCCGCGGGGCCAGTAGAGCGTCACCCCCGTTTCCCGTCGACTCACAAAAGAAGACTTCACCATGCCCCACAGATCGCGACTTGCCGCCCCGGTGAGCTTGGTGCTCGTTGCGATGGCTCTCAGCGCCTGCATCACGGCCGCTTTCGCGGCCGCGCCGGCAACCAACGCCAATACGCCCGGGCAGCGCCGCCCCGCAGCGTTGCCCACGGCCACACCGATCCGGCACCTGGTGGTGATCTACAACGAGAACGTGTCCTTTGACCACTACTTTGCCACCTACCCGAAGGCCGCGAACCCGAAGGGTGAGCCCGCATTCCACGCTCGCCCTGGCACGCCTGGGGTTGACGGCCTGAGCGGCACCCTATTGGGGGACAACCCGAATTTCGCGAATGCGGCCAACGGCGCGGACGCCGCCAACCCATTCCGGATGGACCGCACCCAGGCTGCCACGGCCGACCAGAACCATGCCTATACCGCCGAGCAACAGGCGTACGACGCCGGGCGTGCCGACCTCTTCCCCAAGTACACCGGCGCAGCCACATCAGGTGGCGTCGGTGCATTCGGCACGAAGGGCCAGGTCATGGGCTACTACGACGGCAACACGGTCACCGCATTGTGGAATTACGCCCAGCATTTCGCCATGAGCGATCACGCATACACCGACACCTACGGGCCATCCACACCCGGGGCCCTGGAAGTCGTGTCGGGGCAGACCAACGGCATGCAGATCGTGGCCACGACCAAAAGGCCGTTTGCCTTGACCCGCTATTCCTATTACATCGACGACGGCCGAGGCGGCTACACATTGATCAACGACGTGGATCCCGGCCACGATGTGTGTTCCAACCCGAAGGACCAGGTGATGATGCTGGGCAGGAACATCGGTGACCTGCTCAATGCGCATGGCATTTCCTGGGGCGGCTTCATGGGCGGCTTTGATTTGCAGCGGGTTAACGCCAACGGCACCACCGGCTGCAAGCGCAGCACCTACTCACGGGTGGTGGGGGCCAACGTGCCCGATTACATCCAGCACCACAACTGGTTTCAGTACTTCGCCTCCACGGCAAACCCCACCCACGCGCGGCCGTCGTCCGTGCAAGCCATCGGCCATACCAACGAGCCTGACGGCAAAACGCGAGACCCAGCCAACCACGAATATGGCCTGAACGATTTCTTCACCGCGGTCAAGGCGGGCAATGAGCCGGCGGTGAGTTTCCTCAAAGCCCCGGCATATCAGGACGGGCACGCCGGCTATTCGGATCCGCTGGACGAGCAGGCTTTTATCACAAAGGTTGTCAACTTCCTGCAACAGTACCCCGAATGGGCGCGAACTGCCGTCATCATGACTTGGGACGACTCGGACGGCTGGTACGACCACGCCTACGCGCCGGTCACCAATCCCTCGTCCGATCCTCAGGCCGACCAGCTCGATGGCGCCGGCCGATGCGGTCATGGCGCACCGCTCCAAGGCGTGCAGGGGGCCCCCGTGAACGGGCGCTGCGGTCCCGGAACCCGCATCCCCTTCCTCGTCATCTCGCCCTGGGCCAAATCAAACGATGTCAGCCACGTGCCCATCTCGCAGGCCTCGGTCGTACGCTTCATCGAGGACAACTGGTTGCAGGGTCAGCGTCTGGGCGGTGGGTCCTTTGATGCCACTGCGGGCAGCATCATGGACCTGTTCGACTTTACGCGTGCCGGCGATGGCGCCAACACGCCTCCCGTCCCGGGTCGCCAGCACGCGCGCCCGAATGCCCGGCTCTACCTCGACCCGCATGACGGGACCGTGTTGAGCGGCCCGCCCAAGGGCAGCGCATCGCCGAGGTCAAGCTGATGGGAAGGCCCGCATGGTGGACCGTGGCGGCAGTTCTGGGCGCCGCCGTCCTGGCGTGGGCAGGGTACGGGGTGAGCACCTCGCCCATCGCCCTTCGGCAATGGCTTGTGCACCCGCACGCCAGCTGGCTGCTCGCGCACGGCGCCAACCCCCATCCGGTGCGCCTGGCGCTGCCGCCCCGGCAGCCCCTGAGCGCTGTGGCCCGTCTGGGCGGGAAGCTGTTCGTCGACTCGGCCCTGTCGGGCTCCCGCAAACTGTCCTGCGCGTCGTGTCACAACCCGGCGCATGCCTATGCCCCGGCCAACAATCTGTCGGTGCAGCTCGGCGGTGGCGCCATGCGCACGGCAGGCGTGCGCGCCGTGCCGTCGCTTAAATACCTGTATCGGCAGCAGAATTTCTCCATCGGACCCGACAACGCCGAAAACGAGGCTGTCAGCCTCCAGCAACTGGCGGCCAGCGGCAACAAGGCTGCACGCGCGACCAAGACTGTGCAAAGCACGGCGCGGGCGGCGCAAAACCTGGTTCCCCAAGGCGGGCTGTTCTGGGACGGTCGCGCCAACACCCTTCAGCAGCAAGCCGGTGGCCCCTTGTTCAATCCGGTGGAGATGGATGCGGGCAGGGTCAGCGCCGTTGCAGCCCGACTGCAGCACTCACCCTACGCGCGGGACTTCACGCAACTCTTCGGCCCCAGCATTTTCCAGGACCCGAAGCTCCTCGTCTCGGAGGCCCTCTTCGCCATTTCGCGCTATCAGATCGAGGACCCCCGCTTTCACCCGTTTACAAGCAAATTTGACGCCTGGGTGCAAGGCAAGGCGCGCTTCACCCCGGCCGAATTGCGCGGATACCTGGCCTTCAACGATCCCAAGCGCGGCAACTGCGCCGCTTGCCACCTCGACCAACCGACATCCGACGGCCTGCCGCCGCTATTCACCGACACGCAATACGAAGCGCTCGGCGTGCCGCGCAATTCATCCATTCCCGCGAACCACGATCCCCGCCATTTTGATCTCGGTCTTTGTGGCCCCTACCGCAGCGACCTGAAGGCCCAGACCGCGTACTGCGGCATGTTCCTGACGCCCACGTTGCGCAATGTAGCCACGCGCCATGCGTTCTTTCACAACGGCCTCTATCACTCGCTGCAGCACGTGCTGGCGTTCTACAACTTTCGCAGCACTGCGCCCCAAAAGATCTATCCGCATGGCCCCGCTGGGATGATTCTCGTGGACGACGATTTGCCAGCCGCGTACCGCGCCAACGTCGACCATACCGATCCGCCCTTCGATCGCAAACCCGGCGATCGGCCGCCCATGAGCACGCAAGACATGCGCGACATCATTGCCTTTTTGCAGACGCTCACAGACGGTTACGCGGCACACCCCTGAGGCCCGAAGCCGCCGCCCGCTAGAGGCCGCTCTGCCCACCCCGCATCATCCATGTCGCGAGCTCTGCGTGCCCCTCGCCGGCCAGGGCCTGCGCAGCCCCGTGGCTGTTGCGCTCCGGCTGGTTCTGGCTGACTTTCCATTTGCCCTGAAGACTCGTGAGCGCGATCTCGATGCCCACGATGGCCTTGAGCATTGCGTCGATGTAGTCGGCCGGCGCGTCGTCCGCGGCCCACGGTTGAGGTCGAACGCGTTCGTGCACACCGGTGAGCGTCGTGACCAATTCGCGCAGCCAGGATGCATCGTCGATCACACGCAGCGGCCCTCGCGCCTGCACGACCACGTAATTCCAGGTCGGCACGACATGCCCGGTCTCGCGCTTGGTTGCATACCAGGACGGACTGATGTAGGCGTCGGGGCCGTGAAAGATCGCCAACACCTCGCTGCCCTTCGCCGTATCGCGCCAGACGGGGTTGGCTCGCGCCACATGCCCGCGCAGCACCCCGTGCGGCGACCCGTCGTCGACCCACATCATGGGCACGGGGTTCGCGTCCAGCCCCTGCGCGCCATGCGTGACGAGCGTCGCAAGCGGATGCGCCTGCATCAACGCACGCAAGGCTTTCACGTCCGGTTGCTGAAAATGCGGGGGTAGGTACATGGTTGTCTCCGCGCTGCCCTCATGCCTCGTGCGATCGCACTGTTCGGCGGCGAAACCGGGCACGCTCGCAGCAACGCAACCCGCTGCACAGCCTACCATTGCCATTTCAAGTCCTTGATGAGCCAAGCGCGCATGCCATCCCTGTTGCCCAACACCGAAGCCGATGCCGGGCGAGAGTATGCACACCTGTGCGTGATCCCGGAACTTGCCGGGATGGAGTGCCTGAGCGCGCATTTCTGGGGCCATCGTTTTGCACCGCATGTGCACGACAGCTACGTGATTGCGCTGATCGAGCGCGGCGCAGAGCGCTTTCACCACGGTCGCACTGAACACGTCGCGGGCGCCGGCAGCATCGTTCTGCTCAATCCTGGAGCCGTGCACACCGGCCAGCGCGGCGCCGATGAAGGCTGGTCGTACCGCGCCTTTTACCCACCCGTGGAATTGTTGGCGAGTCTGGGCAGTCAACTCGGGATCGGCCAGCCGGACTTCAGGCATGTCGTCGTCGACGATCCACCCATGTTTCACGCCATGCGCGAAACCCATATCCACATCCAGAGCGAGCCTGACCCGCTCGCTCGCCAGGCGGCGTGGGTCGAGGCTTGCGGCGTCCTGCTCCAGCGTCATGCGGGTGTGCAGCGGAGCCGCCGCGATGACGCCGGCGCTGTGGCTCAGGTGCGCGCAATTCTGGCGGACGCCTGTGGCGAGCCGCTTTCGCTCAGCGCCTTGGCTCAGGCCGTCGGCTTGAGCCCCTGGCAGCTCAGCCGCGCGTTCCGGCAGCACACCGGACTGCCCGTGCATGCTTGGCGCAACCAGATCCGGCTGAGCCAAGCCCGCACCCTGTTGCGCCAGCGGCGACCCATCGCCGAGGTGGCAAACGCACTGGGGTTTGCCGACCAGGCCCATTTCACACGGCATTTCAAGCGCGCCTTCGGCTTTACGCCCGGGCAATACCGAACCCTCGCTTGAGCCCAGGGACGTGCGGCGACCCTCCGCGCACAAACGTTCAAGACGCGCCCCAAGCGAATCCGTAACCTTCAACAGGCGCGCTCACGGCGTGCGCTGTCTCCGCCTCTGACCCTTCGACCGCATGTCCACCGCAACACCCCTTCATCCCGGGCGCCCCCGTGAGCTCCTTCTCGGCGCGCGCGACACCTTTCCGCTATTGCTCGGCGCCGCCCCGTTTGGGCTGATCTTCGGCGCGCTTTCGGGCCCCAGCGGGCTGCCGGCGGCTGGGGCGCTGGCCATGTCGGCACTGGTGTTCGCAGGCTCGTCGCAGTTCATCGCGTTGACCCTGCTTGGCGGTGGCGCCGGAATCGCGGTGATCGTGTTCACAACCTTCATCGTCAATCTGCGCCATGCGCTGTACGCCGCCACGCTGCTGCCCCACGTGTCCGAGTTGCCCCTGCGCTGGCGTGTACCGCTGGGCTTCTGGCTCACCGACGAGACCTTTGCCGTGGTGCAACACCGTTACGCGCAAACCGGGGATACGCCCCTGGCGCACTGGTACTACCTGGGCTCGTGTCTTGCGATGTATGGCAATTGGCTCGCATGGACGGCAGCGGGCCTGTGGCTCGGCCATGCACAGCCCTGGCTCACGCACGCCGGGCTTGAATTCGCGATGGTGGCGACCTTCACAGGCATCGTCGCACCCATGTTGCGCCAACGCCCGGCGCTTGGGGCCGCGCTCGCAGCGGCAACCGTGGCCGTGCTGGCGCGCAATCTTCCCTACAAGATCGGGTTGATGCTGGCGGCTTTGGCTGGCGTGATCGCGGGCGTGTGGCTGGAAGAGCGAGGCGCCGCGCGACAAATTCGCAATACCGTGCGGACCGAGCAGAGCGATGACAAGGAGCAACCGCAATGAGTGCACAACTGCTGGCCATCATCCTCGGCATGGCCCTGGTTACGTTCGGGATTCGCTTCACCCTGTTCGCGCTGGGCAAGCGCGCCACATTTCCGCCCCGCGTGCGCCGGGCTCTGGCCTACGTACCCGTCGCCGTGCTCACGGCCATTACCGTACCCATGGTGCTTCTGCCCGACGCGCATTGGGACCTGAGCTGGCGCAATCCCTGGCTGGCCGGCGCCCTTGCCAGTCTCGCGTTTGCGTTGCGTGCGCGCCGGCTGCTTGGGGCGATTGCTGCAGGCATGGCCGTATTCCTGCTCTGGCGTTGGGCGTTCGGCGCGTAAGGCGGCGCCCGCTGAGGCATTGGCCAAGAGCAGACGCTGTCCGCCGCATTCGCGCACCTATCGCCCTCGGATCCGTTAGAACGCGCCATTTCGGACGTTTGTTGCCCTGGAGCAACGACAGTGCCTTAAACTGCGCGGCTTTGACGGCCATGGGCATGCTTCGCAGTTGCTCATGGGGTTCATGCAGGCCGGCGTGGCGAAATCGGTAGACGCAACGGACTTAAAATCCCCCAATTATTCTTTCTTTGGCTATTTTTAATCAAACAAAATCAACTTGTTATAAACCGTTCTCCATTTCGCTCTAGAATCCGTGCACACTTTTTGTGTATGAGGAAGCAAAATGGCAACGATTCGTCGTCTCCCCAGCGGGAGCTACCAAGCGCAGATTCGGCGCGGTAAGCACTACGTCTCGAGGACCTTCGCGGCCGAGGGTGAGGCGAGGCAGTGGGCTCAGGACGAAGAGGGGCGTCTTGTCAAAACGCTCATTGATGCACGGGTAACCCGCGGTAAGGAACGCTCCTTCGCTGACGTCGCCGCTGAATATTTTCAAAGCCCACGCTACGAAGATAAGGCGGAAGCAACACGCAGGCGTGAAGCTGTATGCGCCAAGTCCGTGCTGACTGTCCTCGGACGATTGGCGGTAGCCGCCATCGAAACCGCTGACGTCCAGGAGTACATCGATAAACGACGGCGTGACAAAGGAGTGGGCGGTCGCAAGCTGGCTGGTGACACGGTACGGCTGGACCGCGCGTTCATCAGTTCCGTATTCCGATTTGCGATGGCCAAGGGCTACGCGCGCTCCAACCCGGCTCGCTCCTCTCTTGATATGCCAGCCCGGCACGAGCCTGAAGAGCGTGTATCCATCGTGCAACGGGTTCACCTGGAGACTGCAGCACGGGCCTTGCGCGACGATGAGCGCACCAACACGGCGATGCTCCCTTGGCTCGTGCTGTGCATGACCACTGGAATGCGGCCCGGCGAAGCCGCAAAGATACGCACCTCCTGGGTGAATCTCGACAAGCGAGAAATCCGCATCCCGGCAGTGGAGCACAAGCCACGGCACGCTCGCATCGTGCTTCTTACCGACGACAGGTGTATCGACCTTCTTGCCGGTCAAATGGTCCAGGCCGAGGCAGCGGGCAGCGAGTACGTGTTCTTCAGCCGCGCACGAAAAACTGGTGACCCAGTGCCCTATCGGTATAGCCACGCCTTCGCACTGCTGCGCAAGCGGGCTGGCCTACCCTCGGCTGTCAAGCCACATACGATGAGACACGAATGGATTAGCACGCTCTACGAAGGCACGCAGCTCTCAGATGGACAGATTGCGGCACTCGCGGGCGACAAGAGCATCCTTTCACTCGACCGTTATCGACACTTGCGGGTCAACTCGCTGCGCAGCTCCGTAGACGAACTGACCGCCATCGTTCTCAAAGAACGTCAAGCTCAGCTGCGCCTGGATGCCAAAAAACTAGGCAAGGACGTGAAGAAGCTCCTCGGGCGGAGTCTGCCACCTGAATGGTTGGAAAACCCACCCGACCCCACGACTCTCGATGATTGACGTCTACAGGCAAACCGCAGCCTAAGACCTTGCCGGTGCCCACCTCGGCCCATCCGCTTCGCCGCCATGGCAGGCGATAAACGGCATTGCTACACAGTTCACCACATCACTCGGTGAATTGCTATGCCCTACTGCGCTTGTGCGTCTCTCCCCTCGCCTCCTAGTCTGCGGCGCTGCCCCAGCACATCCTGGCGCCTCCGGCTCGGGGAACTGCCCCACCGCGGCCGCGAAATCAAGCCTCATCAACTCAGATAACGACAATTGCCCTGCTAGGAGGCGGGGCGGCGCTCGCATCATGCGAGCACAGGACACTTTAGAAATGGCGGTAACGTACCGCGACCAAGGTAAATTTTCGGAGCCGCTTGACTGACTGGCAGGGCTGGAGACAGCCTTGCAACTTGCACCCCATTTCGAGCCCTCACGACTCGCTCGTCGCCCCTATTGCACCGACGATAAGGCCTTCGGCCTTCAAATTCGCGGCCAAGCGTCCGCACTTGAGCACCGGTACATCCAGGCTAACTCACCTGCATCGCAGTTCCGCATCATCCTAGACATCGACCACGACGTTCGAGGTTCTGCACATGGGCGCTATTGGCACGATGACTACGGCGCGCCAGAACCGAGCTGGACAGCAATAACACCCGGAACAGGCCGCGCTCATGTCGCATACGAACTCGCGGTCCCGATAGCCAAGCACGGCCAGGCTCGCTCTGGGCCCATCCAATACGGCGCTGCTGTCGAAGCTGGCTTGGCCGTCAGGCTGCGTGCCGACCCCGGCTATGTCGGGTTGGTCTGCAAAAATCCTCTACACCCTGACTGGGATACCGTGCCAGGTCGTTTAGAACCCTACGACCTGGCTGAGCTGGCGGAGTGGATAGACCTCACACCGAAGGCCGAGCTACGAGAATCGGCGGGCGGTGCCCTTGGCCGGAATTGCCTCCTGTTCGAGCATCTGAGCCACTGGGCCTATCGGACGGTGGTGCCCTTCAAGTCAAGCGGAGGCCGCTGCGACGGCTGGGAGGCCGCCATACTCCAGCAGGCGCTGCAGCTCAATGATTTCTCTGAGGCAGATGTGGCGCGACGTGACCCGCTCGCCTACAACGAAATCAAGGCAACCGCACACAGTGTGGCCCGGTACACTTGGCGGCATTTCAGCGCCGCATCTAAGCAAGCCTTGATAGACCGAACCCATACCCCTGAACAACAGGCTGCTCGGGGCCGCCGGTCTGGTGAGGCGCGTCGAGCAGCAACGCAAACCTCGCGCGCAACCGCGAGCATGCTTATGGCGCAGGGAAAAAGCACCCGAGCCATCGCTGCCGAACTGGCGGTCAATCAGTCCACCATCAGCCGCTGGCTGGCCACCTGATGCAGAAACCTATATCAGATAACAGCGCTTGCGAAACCAAAAAAAAGGGAGGTGCGCCGAGCATGACGGAGGTGGACCCGTAGGTGCCAGGCGATGCCGACCCAGCGTTGCAGTTACGCTCGGCTGCATCAACGCCAAGGCGACTACACGCCGCTATCGAGCACCGTGAGCAAGTCGGCCGGGTGCCGAACCATCCGGTAGCTCCACGCACCGTAACGGCCGTCGTGGTTCACGGCTCCACACCAGCGATGCGCCGCGGCAGCTTTGATTTCGGCATCGCCGAGCTCGCCCTTGACTTCGACTATCAGCCGCCTACCGTCGGTCAACTCCACGAGAAAATCCGGGAGGTATTTACGTCGAAGTCCATCTTTGCGATACGGCACCACGAAACCGAGGTGGTCATTCTTGACCCAGCGTTTGACACGGATGTGGGCATCCAATGCGGTGGCTGCAGCCTGCTCCCACGTCTTGGTGTCGGCCACAATGGCGTTGAGGTGGCACTTTTGCGCGGGCCACGGCTGCCGACCGGTGTAGAACTCCACATAGCGGGTTGAACGCTCTCCTGCACTGCCCGGCGCGACAACTGGCCGTTCGCGGGCCTTGCCACTCTCGTCTACGGCCTGGACGGCATCGAGCAGAATCCCGACCGCCTTCTGAAAATACGGATTGAGCGCTACGTCTTGTGGGGCTCGGTTACCACGGCAATCGAGCTTGGACGCCAGGAACTGCTGGGTAAATCCGAGCAGCTGCGGGAACAGCCGGTGCATTGGAATTTCCTCGCCGCGCTCCCGCACCCATTGCTGAGCCAAGACCTTTGCCAGCGTGAAGGCGACCTGCTGCACGCGCACCTTTGAACGCCACTGCGCAAGGTCCACCACACCAGCAGCTCCAGGGCCGTACGCGGCCAGAGTCCCGTCCACCGTGGTCAGCCCCTTCATCAAGGTGATGTCGGGCACCTCCATCGGGTCCAGAGCCAAGGTTGGCACTTTGGGCCAATCGACCGCCAGACGCGTGATGCCGGGGTCCACATAGCCTTCAACCACCGGGAACGTGATTTCGTACTCGGACTTCTCGGGAACTGCGTAGATTTGATTCGCGGGAGGCGATGGCGGTTGCTGCGCACCGCCCTCCACCTTGAACGGAATCAGCTCGAACGGCACACCGAACACCTTGGCCGTCTCTTCCCGAAAAAAGCCCGTCGCTTCGTCCACTGCGTAGGACGTGCGGCGTAGCGCGCGCCCGACGACCTGCTCGCACAGCAACTGCGAGCCGAAGGGCCGCAGGCCCACAACATGGGTGACGGTCGTTGCGTCCCAGCCTTCAGACAACATCGCCACGCTGATGATGCAGCGCACGTCCCGGCCAGGTGGAATGCTTGGGTCGATGGTGACGAGGCCGTTGTCCTCCTCCTCCATCGCCTTGTGGTTGTGCTTGTCCACCAAGGCCGCATATTCCTCGGGCACCTTGTTGCCCGGCCACGCTGTCCGACCGATGGTTTCCAGAACGAAACGCAGCCGACGTGCTTCGTCGTTCTTGCCGCCCCCTTCCGCAATATCCTCGGCAACCTTGCTATCCACGCGCACGGTCCACTCGCGGCCTGGCGCGTTACGGAATTGTTCAGGTGCAGCTCCATAGATTGGATTGCCGTTGGCCAGCCAATCATGCAGTTCCTTGGCCAGAGCGGTATCTCGGCAGACGATGATGAATACGGGAGGCACGTCCGTTTTGCGGTGACCTGCCTCAAACTGCGCCTGCCAAGCTGCGGCCGTCTGCCGCCATTCATCGGCCAGCTGCATGATGGGCTGGGTGGCATAGCGCATCAACACATCAGGCGTGAGCTTGCCGCTGGCTCCGTCTTTCTCAGCCAGCTCCTGCACCCACCGCCAGACGTTGAAATAGGCCGGTGTCTGCGTGCCGCCGATGTCCTGAGTTGGCAACTGCGGGATTTTGACTAGCCCGGCCTCGATGGCTTCGAGCAGACTGAAATCCGAGACGACCCAAGGGAACGGTTTGCCGACCTCATTGCCACTGCCCTGGATATAGAACGGCGTCGCGGACAAATCCAAGCAAAGACGAATCCCATTCTTCTTTCCGCCCAGCGCGTTGTTGATGCGGTCCAGACCCTCGACCCAGACGGTCGCCTCGCGGGCATCGACCTCGGCGGTTTCCTCGTCGATGGCGTAGCTGTCCTCGGCATCCAGCTTGCCCCGCCGGTAAGCGTGGTGCGCCTCGTCATTCATCACGAAGATGGCCGAGCTTCGACCCTTCCGGTTACCCAGCACGCGACGCAAAAACGCCGCGTCGCTTTCGTAGTAACGCACCTCCCGGACATCGAACCCAGTCAGGCGTCCCTTAGCGTCGCGCAACTCGCGCACGATATCAAAGGCTCCGGTCAGCGCTTGTTGCCGAATGTCGGCTTCGCTCAGGTCATCCCGGCCGCCGAGCTTGACGGTGCGCAGCTTCTCGACCGGAACCCCACGCTTGACCACGCGGGCCGATTTGCCATTCACGTCGCTCAGTTCGCGCCGTTCGAGGTTGTGCCAATTGGTGATAAACACCTCCCCGCGCCGCAGGTCCGGCATGCGTTGCAGGGGAACTAGCTGACGGGTGCGGTACAGGCTCAGCTCATCTAAATTAGGGTCCAGCTCCCGCAATCGGTCGCGGATAGTGACGTTCGGGCAAACAAGCAGCACCGTGTCGGAATATGCCGGGTTTTGGGGCTGGGCCACCTTATTCAGAATCGACCACGCGGCGAGCATCCCCATGACGGTCGTCTTGCCGCTGCCCGTAGCCATCTTGAGGGCGTAGCGGACAAAGGCCTTGTAACCTGCCTCTTTGGCATCGCCGCCGGGCTCATCGGTCGGTACGTTCACCCCTTGCTTGAGGTCGTCCGGCCCTTCCACAAGAAACAGCACGGTTTCGACGGCTTCGAGCTGGGCATAAAACAGCCGTTGCTGCCGGTCAGGCGACTGCCAAAGTTCAAGCAATTCGCGGGTAACCTTGGTGGCTCCCGCATAGTCTCGCTCGCGCCATTCCTGGCGGCGCTGGCGAATCAAATTCGCCAAGTCCAGCAGATATTCCTGGCCTTTCGAGGCGTCATCGAACAGTGCTTCCTGCTTCTTGGTCTTGCGCCCTCGGGCCGCACGGTCAGGCACGCGGAAGAAATACGACGCAGGCCGTCGGCCGGAACGTTTCTCGGGAGGTTTGGCAACCTCGATATGCCAATGAAATTGCGGCTTGTCGTAGGGCGAATTGATGATGGGCGCTTCGACGGCGTTGATTTGGCTCATCCCTCCCCTCCTGCCTTAGCAGTCGCCAGCTCGGGATTCACCGTTCGGTCGCAAATCTCCCAGATGCGTTGCAGCCGACGGTCTCTAAAGCTTCGATAGGTTGATTCGTCAAAGACAAGCTTCTTGGTATCTGTCGCGAACTCATCAAGGAGAAGGTGCTTCTCGATGGGGCAACCGTACGACTTGAGGCGTCCAAAGTAACTATCCGGGAGCTCTGCGCGCTTGCGGATGTTGTCGGTAGCTCCCACGAAACGGAAGTTGCCCAGGGTATTGACCTCGGCGCCGCCAAGGCCCAGTTTGGTAGACAAAGCATGCCGAGGGTAGATGTGGTCGATGTGTGGTTCGTTGCCCTTGCACTTCACATCGAAAGGCGAGCCCCCCATCTGGTCCACATATACCAGGTTGAGCAGCAAGAACCGTAGCCGCGTCTGTTCCAAGTCTTGCTTATACAGGTTGGTCGAATAGCCGCGGCCGGAGAAGTAGTCCTTGACGGACTGCATCGGAAAACTTCCTGTGCAGTGCTGGCCAACCACCGAATGAAGGCCGTTGATGACCTTATCCGTGCCATGGGAGTACCACCCGAAGAGCTGAGCCTTGTAGTAGTACCCCCGCATCAGCGCCCGGCTGCGCTCGTTGGGCTTCGGGTTGAAATACAAGTAATCGAACAGCGGGATAAAGCTATTGTGGCTGCGAACCACCTTCTCGGAATAGACTTTCAAATCTGTCTTCAGAAAGTCATGAAGCTCCTGAAATGCTGCCTCGGCCTTGTCCCAACCCTCCTTCATATCTGCGAGCAACTTAGCACCATCGGCGCCCGTAAATTTCTCCGCCGACGCCTCGGCTCCGCGCCCATGCACGACTAGCAAGCACTTCAGCGGGAATGTCTTGTCGAAGCCGATTTTGGTGCTGTTGAGCAGTGCGGTGGTCTCTTCAATCGCCTCCTCGATTTCGTCCCAGCCCTCCTTCATGGCGGCGAACATCAGGTCAGAGGCGTCAAGTTTGGTGCCACCGGAGTTCACGCGGACGAAAATATCCAGAACGGTCCCGTAGGTGTAATTGTTCGCTACACCATCGAGCTCTTGAATCCAGAAATGCTTGTCCTCGCGCAGCAGAGAGACCAGTTGCGCGAAATTGCGTCGTACCCGCTTTTGACGTGCTTTCTGGTCCGCCGAATTGGGCCGTGCCTCCGCAGGCTGGGCATCCTCCGCCTCATCGAGGTGCTCATTCATGTCATCGGCGAGTTCCTCCGAGTTTCGCTGCCCATCCTTGCCAACCAGGTCGGCCACGCGGTACCACGGACGAGGCAACGCCACCTTGGAGAATTTGAGCGCGTAAAGCAAGCCGTCTTCAGACATGACGTCGCCATTGCTTGTGTCGAAGTAAGCCTCCAGTCGCTCTTCGTTGGCGCCTTTGATGGCACCGGCAAACGTCGCATACAGGGTCTGCAAACGCTGCTGTCCGTCCAGCACGAATGTTTTTTCGCATCCAGCCTTGCTAACGTTGGGCTCGTAGTAGTCGCTCAGGTTGGGGTCCCATTCGACCTCTTCCATGAACTTACGAGCCTTGATTTCGTCCTTGGTTTTCCAGAACAGCAGCGTCTGAATGGGGTAGTTACGCATCAAGCTATCGAACAGCTTGAGCATCTGCTCTTCCTCCCACACAAAGGGTCGCTGGATGTGCGGCAGGAACAGCCCCTTATTGATGCTCTGAATGAGGTTAAACAGCGAACTCGGCTTGTAGCTCATGCCTTCACCTCTAGTACGCGCATCAGCTCGTTGCCACGCTCATCGATGACTTTGACCGCCACGCGCCGTTTCGGCCCTAAGGCAAAGGGTTCGCTGACCGTGCCCGCCAAGTGCGACCACACGGAGGGGTCGAACTCCGCTTTTAGCGATTTTTGCAGGTTGTCCCACGTGGCCGTTTTAGGAAAGAACACCTGGGTTGCATAGAAACACATGCCGTCGTAATCGGTATCCAGCATCCAGGCAGGCATGTTCTGCCCCTCGATGCTCTCCTGGTCCATCGTGGCCGGGTTAAAAATATCCAAACCCAGCAATTCGACCTCGTAAAGGTCGGCACCGTCGGTATTTTTCTTGCCGGTCTTGCGTATCACGGTATCCGGTAACCCTGTAACGGAAAAAATCTCGCTGGCCCGGCTCGTCTTGAGCAGGTCGCTCATGGCCACATCAGGAGTTACTGTTACGTAGTTACAAGCGATGCGCAGCTTTGCACGGTCCTCCAGCAGCTCGCGGGCCTTCGCCTGGATGGCGAAGCCAAAGAAATAAAGCTGGAGAAATTTCAGAAAATACGCCTCGCGCGCCGCCTCAAACACCACGTCCGACGAGATAGCCCCATCCTCGGGGCCGAACACGATGCCGATGCGCTGCCCTTCTGTGTCAACCGCCTCCGCGTGCAGCACGTCACTATCGGACATGCGCCGTATGTCGGCCAGCACCAGTTCCCGGTTACCGGGCAGTCGCAGCGTCTTGGATTGGCGCAGCACCTGGGTCATGCGCTCGATGTGGGTCGCAGGGTCGCCATAGCGCGCTGCCGGGTCGGCCACGGCCAGCGGCAGGCCGCCGTTCGCCGCATCGGCCGCGCCGATGGCGTCGTCGAGCAACTGTGCCGAGGCAGGCTGCGCAGCGGCGGCGGGTTCATCGTCCACCACTTGGACCGGCGCGATGGTGGCCTCCACCACGAAAGGCCCCGCCACGCGCACCACGCCGGTATTCACTTCGGGCCGGTCCACCAGCACTTCGGTGGCCGGTGCTTCATCGTTGGCGATGGACTTCAGCGTGATGTGCGGCACCAGACCGCCGACCTCTTCCCCCTTGCGATTCTGGCGGCGCCTGTATTCGAATCCGCCGACTGGGCCGGCCTGCGGGCTCTTCAACTCGTAGTACGGGAAAGTCGCTGTCAGCAGGCGCTGCCGCGCCAGCGCGAGCGGCACGCGCGATGTGTCGCAGGTAATCCAGCGTCGCCCCCACTGCTCAGCAACATAGGCAGTCGTTCCCGAACCGCAGGTAGTGTCAAGAACTAAGTCACCTGGGTCTGAGCACATGAGCATGCACCGCTCAATGAACTTTTCTGCGGTCTGCACGACGTACAGCTTCGCTTTGGCGGCGGGCTTATCTGTCCAGCAATTGTCGAATTGCTGCCAAGGGAAATCAGTTTGATAGCTCTTGAAATATGGGTCCTTCCCCAATACAAACAGGCGGTTTCGCTCTTTTAGCCGCTCAATCCCTCTCGGATTTGTTGACCAACTCTTTCCCCCTGCGGGATAGAAAGTCTTTCCGCTCAGTTCGAACTCAAAAGTACAACTTTCGGTGAATCCTGACGACGTGAGGTTACGGCGACGAAATATGCCGGAATGGTCTTTGAGGGCATCAAACTCTTCCTCGCTGAGGACTCTATAGCCCAAGGGTTGTGATTTGTCGTCAATAAACTTGTATTCGCGGTCTCCGCTTATGTCACGAGACTTGAAGATGGGTCTATACTTCTGCCGCGCCGCATCTTTTGCGTACCAAAGGATGTAGTCGTAGACCCGGGCTAGGCCTTTTTGCCCAAGGGGGTCCGCAGCCTTAAACGCTATTTGTGCAGAGAAATTCCTTTCACCGAAAATCTCGTCGAGTATTTCCCGGACATGATGAATGTTTTCGTCTGCAATTTGAACAAAAATGCTTCCGGACTCGTTCAATAGCTCTTTGGCCAAGAGCAGGCGGTCTCGCATGTACGTCAAGTATGAATGCAGACCCATTTCCCAAGTATCACGATACGCCTTCACCATTTCTGGTTCGCGCGTCATATCGTCGTCGCCACCGTGCTTTACGTCTCGACGGCGAATAAATGGCTGAAAATTCGACCCGAATTTCACCCCATAAGGCGGGTCCATATAAACCATCTGCACCTGGCCACCCAAACCCTCGAACTCCAACAACGAGTTCATGATTTGCAGGCTGTCGCCCAGAATCATCCGGTTCTGCCACGGCCCCTTGTGCTCGTAGGCGTCCAGCTTGTCGGTCACGTCCAGCCCGCCGTCGCCGAACAGGTCCAGCGTCGTGCCCTTGGCCTTGCGGCTCTTGATGCCGTCGAGGATGGCCTTGGTCGATTGCCGCTCGTGCACGAACAGCGGCACCGTGGGCACCTCAATCTGGTGGCGCTCGGCCTTCCCCGCCCAGTTCAGGAAGGGCTGTGACAGACTCTTGAGCAGGTCAGCCGCAGCCTTCAGCGACTGCACCTGCACCCCACCACCAGCCCAAACCTGCGGCGCGGCGAACACCATCGCTTCGCCCTCGGTGGCGCAGCGCTGCACCAGGCAAATCAGCCACTCGGCCAGGTCGCGGTTACGGTTCTCGTCCCAGCTCAAGGCTGGGTCGAGGCTGCTGTCGTAACGGTAGGTCTTTGCAGGTCTTTTGGCAGAAAACTGGTCTTGCAAGCCCACATCCGGGCGTTGCGTCGCTTCTTGGCTGTGGGTGTAGTTTGTTGTTGTCGGGTTGGCCATCGGGGTCCCTGCATTGGCGTGTCAATGCAGGGACATCCGCCCTTGGCGACCACCGCCAGAACGCCCGCATCGAGCTCGGGGCAATTTACCAAACATCCATCGCAGAATCGGCACTATGAAACACATCGGTACACCCTGAAGATGAAAACGACGACCAATCCGACAGCGACGAGCTACTCGTGCAGATATCCTGCACCACAAATCCAGCCTGCAACCCGTTAGAGCACGGTGCGATGGCATGGTCATCTGTGATGTAGGACCGACAGACCTCTGACGGACCGGCCAAGACCCAACCGCATAGAACATTCCAAAGTTTCATTTCGTTTTCCTTTTAATGAGCACCCGCACTGTGGGCGGGCAGGTTTTCAGGTGGATGCTTTTGGTTGGCCCGCAGCCAAGATGCGCTGCGCTGCCGAAAACATGCGCTTTGCCGATTTCTCCGGCAATTGCCCGCCATCGAGCCAACCTTGGATGTAGTGGCGCGATTCCGGCAGGCCAGGCAATCCCAGCAGAGCGCAGAGCACATAAGCGACACCTTCCGCCTCGACTTCCTGAAGCGAACGCGACAGCATGAGCGTGTCCGAGCATTCGCTCTGCGCTGTGTGGCCGAGCACCACATGCGCCAGCTCGTGAAATCTTGTCTTGTGCGGATAGAGCGCAACCGGATTGACTGCGATTTGCCGCCTTTGTGCGTAGCCTTGCACGTTACCGTTGAGCATGGAAAACCGAGCCTCCGTGACATCCAGCGTCACTAGGGCCAGGCCGGCATCCCATGCCGGAATCGCCAACGGCGACAACTCGACCTCTGCGCCCTCGGTCTGCTCTAGAGAAAACCAGTTCCGCGCAAGCTTGAACAGAGTGAACGTGTCCGCTTCATCGGTGCCGTTCTGGTCGCCCTTGGCCTGCCGTTTGAGCGTCACAGGCATGTACAGGGTTAACGCCTTCTCGCCCTTGCGCACCGCCCGTCCTAAGTCTTGCCAGCCCCGAAAACTAGCAATCGGCGATAGCGGAAGACCTCGGCTCAACAGTTGCGACGCGGCGAACAGCTGATTGCCCAGGCTGTAGCGGTGAAACCGGCTGTAGGCCTTGCTGACCAGCCCCGGCTCAGTCAGTGCGTGTTGCAACAGATTGGAGAACACACGTTCTGCTGGTTGGTGAGCCTCGGGGGGATTGGGGGGAACGCCCAGGGTTGGATTGGGGTTCGTGGTGGTGATGGTCGCATTCGTCATGGTTACTCTCCTTTCACACTGTGTCTGCTCGTCGGAGCCGCCTCAAGGGAGAGGTCGCGCGCAGGTGGGAGGCCGGAATAAGCCGGGATGCAGGTCGGCATGACAGAGCCGCTGGCGATGGCGTGGCGACGTGCTTTTCCCCGGCCCGGTCGAACCCGAGCACGGGCCTTGGTGGCTCAGAAAGAGCTGAGTGGGAAAGGGATGGGCGAATGCGACCGGCCTTCGTCACCATGCCGTTTGGCACGGTCTGCTTGCAGACGGTGCCAGTTGCCTCGGCAAGCATCGCGCGCAACACCGGGCACAGCCGGGTGTGTAGGGGGAGCCACGGCGGCGCCGTGGGGCCAGGGCGTTCAGCCCGCGGCCCCGCAAGGTGCGCCCGGCCCCAGACGGGCCGCCTTGCGGCGGGGGAGCCAAGCACCAGTCTGCGTGACGCAGCCCGCCAGGGTGCCGACCGTCCAGGGAGACAGGCGAAGCCCTGCGCCGCAGGCAGGCAGCCCCCAGGCTGCCGGTGGAGCTTGGGGGGCGCAGCCCGGCGCCCAAGCCGCAGGCGCGGGAAACCCGGTGGAGTCCGAGCCACAGGCGACGGACCGCAGGCGCAGCCGTAGCCGGTGCAGCGTCCAGCGCAACGGTTCACCGGGTTTCCCGCGCCTTGGATGCCGCGCCAGCGGTGTCCAAGGTGTGGGCGCCCGGATTCAAAGGATGCGCGCCCCGTCCAGGGGCAAGAGCCGCGGCTGAGCGTCCAGCGAAGGAAAAGTGGCGTCGTCCGCCGTGTTCACCTCCCCCGTGCGCCTCCAGGCGCATGGGGACATGCATGGCAGGGCTGTCGCTATACGTGTCAGGAGGAAGACAGAAGATGACGCAACGCGACGGACAAGATATGGCCAGGCTGAACGAGCAGCGCATTCTGAAAGCGCTGCATAAGTATGGCTGGCTGCGCACGCGCGATATTGCCGCGCTGCTCTGGATGCGGGGGCGGCCAAAACGACCCGGCGAATTTTTGCCGGAGCTTATCGAGCTCACCGCGAGCGCTCTGCGCATGGCGCAGCGCTCGGTCGCCCGACTGCGCAAGCAGCATTCCGTCATTTCAGCCAAGGGGCCGGACGGCAGTGTGTTGTATGCGCTATCCGAAGCGGGAGCTCGCGCTTTACTAGCACAAGGAATCCCGGCCCGGTCTGGCAAGGACCAGCTACGCCGCGTGAGTTTGAGTTACTACCACCATAGGCGGTTAGCCAACGAGTTGGCGATTGTGGCAACGCTTCAGGGCTATCGCGTGGCGACCGAATATGAGATTGCGAAAGGGCAATGGTTCGGCGGCAAGGCAGGCATCCTCGGCAAAATACCCGACGTCCTGGTACGCGACGGAAAGAATGTGGGGTGGGTCGAGGTCGAGCGCAGCCGACGTAATCGTCCAGACTACGACAAACTGTTGACCTGGCTAATGACCATTAGAAAATCGCACACGACAGGTGCCACGGCTTTGGCGCCTTTGCCTGGTGATATGCAACTGTCGCGAGTTCTATTTGCCTGCAACCGCGCGTTCGTCAATAAGCTTCGTGATGACCTGGCTCGTCGCGGGTGGCCTGTGACGGACCAACGCAACTATCTGGCTGAAATCCCGTTGCTATACGTTTCAGAGGCCAAATTTATCGTGAAATCCGGCAGCGACCGAGGAGCCGCAGAACACTCTGACGGCGAGATGGACAGTATGGGCTGAACGGAGCGCTCCTCCCCAAGGAACGACACGGACGCCTCATGCAGCCCGCTCAGTGGCGGGGGCCTCTGCCGAGGTCGTTGCTGGAGTCGAGGAAAGGACAGGATGGGCCGGCCCTGCTTCCTTAAAAAATTCATTCTCTGACGCAGACCCGTGTCAGACTCGGCGCCGGCCCGCCGATTTTTTCCAGTATTTCGGCTAACAAGCCCCTTGGCAAAGGGCTCCGTCGAGCCAGTGAGCTATGGGGCTTGCGGACCCACTGGCTGAACTCTGGTGGCCTGTTCCTAAGTCGGCATCGGTCGTTCAATTAGACTTCGCGCAAGGCCCCGATGGTGAAATCGGTAGACACAGCGGACTTGATGAAAATTTGAGCACTCTGACGGGAAACCACAGAGTGAATCCCGTCAAATTCGGTGAACCCCCTGAAGCTGAGCTTCGAGGCAACGCCGAGCCAATCCCGTTATTCGGGCAGGTGTAGAGAGTGGACGGCGGGGGCCTAAGGCGGTGCATTTATCGCTATGGCCAAGGCGCACTCCAGACCCCAAACGCGACCAACTGGTTGCGGCAGCGAAAGCTGTAGTGGGTATGAAAATCCGCCGCTTACCCGAAAGGGAGCGTGCCGGTTCGATTCCGGCTCGGGGCACCAACATCCTTCAATTCGCGTGCACATATTTCGTGCACGCGACTCCCATTGTCCTGCGCAAAATATAGGCAATTTTTTGATGCTTCCCTCGGCACTGGGGCATTCATGGGTCTTCGTTGAATTTGTGCACGTTGTGCACGAAAAGACGCATAAATATAAATAGTTTCAATCACTTATATCGACTTAACGAATACAATTAGAGGACTTAAAATCCGTCGCTTCCTGTAAAGGGGCATGCGGGTTCGACCCCCGCCGCCGGCACCAAAATCGTGGGGAAAGTCGCATGGACCGCAACATGCGTCCCCCACGCATGGCAAGCGCCCTGATTGAGCGTGTCAAATGGCCCCCTGCTGGCTTTCGCCACCACCGTCGCCAAAGTCATCCGTGTGGGGCGCCACCCGGACCGCGCAGCAGAGAAATGTGCGTGTTCCAGGCTTTCCGGCGCCCAAAAAGAGGGGCGGTGACAGCCGCCGGGGCGCAAGTGCGAGAAGCGCGGTTCGGGCATTCGCAGCTGATGGGGATAATGGTGGGGTTGCATCCCAGGGGATCCCCATGCCGGTGTCTGCCAATCCATCCGTTTCACCCCTTCTGCCTTACCGCCGCGTGCCCGCCGGCCAGGCTATTGTCTGGTGGGCAGAAGGCTGGCGCACCTTCCTGCGCGCACCGCTGCCATGGGTGGGCATGACTGTCGCCCTGCTGGTCATCCTGGTCGTGTTGCGCGCGCTGCCTCTCGGGGGCCTGCTCTCCCAATGGCTGAGCCTGCCGCTCTTCGCGCTAGGTGCTGTGTTCGCCTCTTTTTTGCGTCGGCGATGGGTGCAGGCTCAAACCATGACGCCGCAAGGCATGCCAGTGGAACCCGCTACCGAGGGAACTCTCGAGGAGTCTGCACAATTGTGGCGAAAGCGGATCCGACCTTTGCTGGTGGCGTCGGTGCTGGTGCTGGTGCTGGGTGGAGCATTCGGTGCGGTGTTCGTCCTGGGCCTGGGTGCGATGTTCGGCGTGGGCCTGGCCAGCATGGGGGCCTTGTCCCACGTCCTGTCGCCTGGCGCGGGCATGATGGCCGGCATGGGCGCGATGGCCGGCGGCCTGTTCACGCTGATGCTGCTCGCGCTGGCAGCGCTGTTCCTGCTGAATGTGGCCTTCTGGTTCGTTAACACGCTGGTGGCGCTCGGTGGTGTACAACCATGGGACGCCATCGTGCTGTCGGCCAAGGCGGGCTTCGCCAACGTCGGGGCTCTGATCCTGTTCACGCTGTTGCTCATTCCCATCAGCCTGATTGCGATGATTCCCGCTGGCCTGGGGCTTCTGGTACTGCTGCCAGTCTTGTCGGGTGCGTCCTATGCGTCGTATCAGGATGTTTTCGGTATGGCCCGGGCCATGCCTGTCGATGCAGACACGCCGCCAGGCTACGTACGCTGAAATTTTTCCACCGGCTAGGAGCCGAACCGTAATGGACGTCAATCACTATTTGCGCCAGCACATTCGCACGATCCCGGACTGGCCCGCCCCTGGCGTGCAGTTTCGCGACATTACGCCACTGCTCCAGGATCCACGTGTGTTTCGCATCCTCATCGACCAGTTCGTGCACCGTTATATGGCGCCCGAATTGCGGCCTGACGTCGTGGCCGGCATCGACGCACGCGGCTTCATTCTCGGTGCGGTGATCGCTTACGAACTGGGCGTCGGCTTCGTGCCCATCCGTAAGAAGGGCAAGCTGCCGTTTGCCACGGTGTCCGAGACCTACGAACTCGAGTATGGCAGCGCGACAGTCGAAATCCATACCGACGCCGTGAAACCCGGCAGTCGTGTGCTGCTCATTGACGATCTGATTGCCACGGGCGGCACCATGATGGCTGGCAAACGCCTTCTGGAAAAGCTGGGCGGCCAGGTAATCGAAGGTGCAGCCATCGTGGACCTTCCCGAACTTGGCGGATCGGCCGCGCTACGTGCTGCGGGGCTTCCGCTGTTCACTCTGGTCGACTATGCGGGGCACTGAGACATGACAGCTCTGTCACGCGTCGCGGCCTTTGTCATCTCGCTAATGGTCGGCGCCTCGTGCCCACCTGCTGTCGCACAGAGCGCGCCCGAGGTTTCCATCGCGAGCGTGACGGGCATCGCCTTGCAGGGCAGCAATGCGGTGGTCGACCTGCTGCTGTCCGTGCGCAATCAGGGCGGATTGGTGTTGCCCCTGCAGGCGCTGCGCTTTCACTGCTGGCTGGGCGGTGTGGACGTGGCCCGCGGCCAGAGCACTGAGCCCGTGACCATTCCCGCTCAAGGCCGAGCCAGCGTCCCGGTACGGCTCAACGTGGACAGCGCGAGCCTGCTTGGCGTGCTGGCCACGGCTGCACCCGACGGCACGGTGCCGTACAAGCTTGAAGGCCACGCCGAGATTGGCCTGACCATGCTGCAGATCCCATTCAGCCACAGCGGGGTCGTGGCGCTTCAGCTGAATGGAAGTTGAGCCTCGTCACTCCCCCGATCCCGGGAGCGACAGGTGTACGTTTGTATGGCACAGTATCCACGATCGAAGCTTCCGAACCCGTCATCGTGCCGGCAGGGGACTTGCCCTAAAGGGGATCGCATCATGCGCACCTTAGCCTTACTGTTCACCATGACCGTTAGCCTACTTCTCACCGCATGTGGTGGTGGGGGTGGCGGTACGGCAACCAGCCCGAGCGGTACGGTCACTAGCACCACGGCCACCAGCCCCACTGGCACCACAATCACCACGATTTACTCAGGCGGAGGAGGTTCGGGCTCTTCTGCAACTGGCTCAGGAACGAACAGCACGGTTAGCGTCACGGGGCAAGCCTATCCACAAGGCATCGCGGTTTCTGGCGGCACCCTCTATGTTGCCAACACTGCGGGCAACTCGATCAGCGCGATTTCCCTGAGCGACCCCCAACATCCTGTCACGCAGATCGGATTGACCGACCCGCCGGGGGCCTTGGCAACCATCTCTTTGCCAACCGGCCTGGCTGTTTCGCTCGATGGCAAAACCCTGTACGTGGCAAGTTGGGATGGTGAAATTGACTCCATATCCCTCAGCAGCGGGAGTGGTGGCGCTATTGACGGTGTTGTCAAGCCGCTAGCCGTTAACCCAACCCTTGGCCCGACTCCCACATCCATCGACCTCCCTGCAAACTTCCCGCTGGACAATCCAGACGGCATCGCCCTTTCTCCTGATGGCAAGTCGCTTTTCGTTGCCAATCGCGCCAATGGGAACGTTCTCCAAATCTCGACGGATCCCTCGGCCTCACAAAATGTCCTCATCGCAGCGTATGAGTACCCTTTAGGTGAGACCAACAATCCTGTGAGCGTCTATGCGGATGCCAAATGCAACTGCGTCTACGCGAGCAGTTCAAACGGCGTCTTTGGCGAGTGGCCCATCGTAAGCAGCGCGCAGAGCCCCACCTCATCGTTCAGCCAGATCCTGCCCAACAGCTTCAGTTACCCGAGCGGTATCACGAGTGCGGGTGGGTACATTTACGTGGCCGACTATCAAGCCGAAACCATCAGCAAGATCGACACGGCGACCGGTTCGATCGTCTCGACGGTTAGCGTAAGCCCTGACCAACCGTTCTACCTGGCGCAGGACGGCACCAATCTCT
The DNA here is from genome assembly GCF_000733775.1 of Thiomonas sp. FB-Cd. Taxonomy (NCBI): domain Bacteria; kingdom Pseudomonadati; phylum Pseudomonadota; class Betaproteobacteria; order Burkholderiales; genus Thiomonas; species Thiomonas sp. FB-Cd. The sequence goes on from NZ_JPOE01000005.1 coordinate 857,346, forward strand.
ATTTCACGGACGGGAATAACGGCGCCGTGAACGCAATCCCACTGCCGTAACCTTGAATCCGCGCTTGAATTTGTCGAGCGTGGATCGGGGCCCGCGGCGTGCGAAGCGGAGAGCACACACAAGCGCAGCCGGGAATCAATCGGCACCGCGAGTCTTGCCGACACTGCCATCTGCGTAGCGCCGCCGAAGGCCTAGTCTGTTGGGGTACGCCCAATCGCGCTGACGCAGCCCTGCCACGTCAGCGTAAAGCGGACGCCCTGCGCCGCCTATGCCTTTGGCCGGGGTTTTTGCACCCACGACCAAGAGCGCTAATGTGCAGGTCTTTCCTGGACGGTACGTCATGCCCGCTCAAGATCATGCGTCGGACGGCCAAAGGCGAAGGACAAGTCGAATGGCCGGTCAACGTCGACGTTCAGCCAGTCCGCTCTGATGTTCAGCGTGAAGTGCGGCCTTCATCACGATCCATTCTCCGTGCCGGCATTCAAAAACCCAGCAAGGGACCCCGTTTCTGGGGCAGGGCTCAGTGCGTGCCCCTAATGGTCCGGGTGTCTCGGGTGTGCTCTGCTATACTTTTCGCTTACAGTTCGATTCAAATTTGTGGTTTCGGAATTTCATCCGTGCGCGCACAGATGGCACCGGCCACCTTGGACGGGCTAGAGCGATCGTGCAAACAAGGCAGTGTGATGTGGAACTCTTCCACCTCCGCAACTCGCCGGCTCACGCAGCATCCTTGGGGGGATGGAAGCAGTCATTTTTTTGCAATTTTCGGAGAACACCCCCATGAAGCATTCGCGCCGCCGTTTTATCCAGCATTCCCTGCTTAGCCTTCCCGCCATTGGCGCGTTGGCGTCTTGTGGCGGCGGAGGTGGATCGACAGCATTGAACGGATTGCCGTCCTCATCCACGCAGAACAATACGGCGTTGCCGAGCGAACTAAAGAATTATGGCAAAACACTGGTTCCCTACTCTCCACTGGCGAAGCAGCCGAAGCTGAAATATTTTGCCGACCCCGACTTCGGCACCAGAATGCTCCGTATCACGGATGCCAAGGCAGACTGGAATTCGCAGATCGCCATACCTGTCTATCCCACGACCCAGGCGTGGAATGCTGACGAGACGCTTTTGATTCTTTATGTTTCTCAGCCTTTAAGTTCAAGCGGTGTTGCGGGAAGTTGGGGACTATTCGATGGAAAGTCGTACGCGTTCATCCAATTCCTTCCAATCAACCCAGCTGACGTTGAGCAATTCTATTGGTCCACGACCAACCCACAGGTTCTTTTTTACGTCAACAATGGGCAACCCAATGGCACTTGGGTCAACCAACTCACCCAGGCCAATATAGTTCCAAGTGCGAAGGCATCCAATGGCACGATCACAGCAGTGCAGGTCACTCAGACCGTGATCCACGACTTCGCCAACGATTTCAAAAGTGGTGGGTTGTTGGCAGGTGCGGTTTCGGGCGCAGGGACGATCACCGTGGTTTCAGGCGGCGAAGACCCGTTTGCGATGAGTGAAGACAATGATCTCATCGGCCTTGGTGCCTATCTGAATAAGAATGGTCCTACCGGTTCAGCAGCTTACGCCGCATTCAGCTACAGAATTTCAAGCAACACCATAGGGGCTCCCTTCACCGTAGAGGCCGACGTGCCTCAAGCACTTCCCTCGGGGCGTGGAAGTTATTTTTATAAGGACACAAGTGGGGTCCAAGTCCTTGACGCGGTGACGAACAAGGTGCTGCTCACCCTTCCATTCGACGGAAGCCAGCACAGCGACTTGCTTCGCAACGCGGCAGGCGATGACATTATTGTGGGGGTGCAGTTCGATGTGCCGTCGGGGGGCGCGACCGGAACCCTAGTATGGACCAATCTCACAAAAGGTGGAACAGTCAATACCCTTATAGGGCCTGCGGCGGGTGACCCCTACCCCCCGGGTGGCACGTTGGTTAGTGGCCGCGCCTACAAGAACCCAGGTTGGCTAGCCGCGGGAATCGTCGGATGCCCAAGCGGATCAACTGGCAACTGCAATGGGCCAAATCCGTCCGTCGTGGGAAGCCCGATGACCTATCTCGACCAAGAAGTCCTTGTTGCCAATGTCGATAACGGCGGCATCTTCCGTGTGGCCCATCACCGCTCAACTGGCAATTACAGCAATGCGTCGAACTCCAATTACTGGGCGCAGCCAAACGTGACCATCAGCCCTAGCGGTACACGCGTTCTGTTCCAAAGCGATTGGGGCAGCGCAAACCCAAGCAGCCCAGTCATCAATCCGAATGCCATTGTGGATACTTATGTGATCGAATTGCCAACCTATAAGGGGTAGCCGCAATCAAGCTGTTGGATGTCCCGCCACGCATTTTTTCGTGATGGCACGCGAGGATTGGCAACGCAATGTCGAACAAAGCGGGGTCAATTCTCATTATGGCTCAAGGCGCAGAAGGAATGGTAGGAAACGGTTTGGCGCACATGAGTCATCCCGCACGATGCCGCACACAAAGGGGCTCGCGTAGAGTTGCAGATTAAGGCATCGACCTTAAGCGAAGCGAAGTTCAGAGGTGATCGTCATGTTTACCGCGTGTCAGGGACGCTGATGTAGCCTCACTCGTGTTTTGATCATGGGCGTCCGGCCCGGCTCAACAGTTGTAACGGCTGACGGCAACGCGGCACCTGAGCGCGCTCGCTCTACCTCTAGATCGCCAAATTTGAAATTCGTGTTCTCCGGATTTCTCATGCCGCTTCGCTCTGCCGCGAGAACGCTGCATGCGTACTTCCGATGCCTCTGCATTTGGCAAGGCCCTTTCTGTCCACTTGGCAGCCAATCTGCTCAAGGTCTTGGCTGCATGGTGAGCAGCACACAGCCCCGGCGCGCACCGAACTCGGAGCAATCCGTTCGCCAGGCATATCGGGCATCGAACGACGATGGTTGACTCGACCGCGTTTACACATCGACATTGTGTTCCATCAGCTTGTTCAGCAAGCGTTACCCGTTGGATCTCTTTACTCGCGATGATCAGTGTTCGGGGAGCCCTTCGGCCTCCCGCTGCTGCACATACCACGGCATTGACTCATGCAAACCCTGACGCACGCTGTGGGTTGGAGCGTAGCCCAAGCGCATGCGGGCCTTCGTGATGTCGGCCAGCGAATGTCGAACATCACCCTTGCGAAAGTCACGGTATCGGGGTGGAAGGACGGCAAGGCCCGGTATCAAGCCCTGCAGTTCTTGGCCGAGTAACGTGTGGAGCTCATTAAGAGTGATTTGCTCGCCGAATGCGACGTTGAACACATCATGGCACTCCTTCTCGGCTGGAACGAGGGCAGCGCGCAAATTAGCTTGCACCACATTGGTGACATAGCAAAAATCACGGGTCGTGTCGCCGTCGCCATTAATGAAACAGGACTCGCCGCGCGCGATGCGGCTCGCCCAATTGGGAATGACAGCAGCATAGGCACCATTCGGATCTTGCCGAGGTCCGAATACATTGAAATAACGCAGACCCACGGTCTGCATCCGGTAGGTGCGCGTAAACACACCGGCATACAGCTCGTCCAGATATTTGGTGACGGCATAAGGCGAAAGCGGATTGCCAATGCGATCTTCAACTTTGGGCAAACCTGGATGATCACCGTAGGTGGAGCTGGACGCAGCAAACACAAATCGAGCGCAGCGGGCGTCGCGCGCGGCGACGAGCATATTGAGAAAACCCGTGGCATTAACTGCGTGAGTGCGCAGTGGGTCTTCGATCGAACGCGGCACTGAACCGAGTGCCGCCTGATGCAGCACAATATCCACGCCCTCGCACGCATCGCGGCAGCTTTGCGGGTCGACGATGTCGCCCTCGATAAAGCGATGGCGTGCCCATGCGGTTTGACCCACAATGCGGCGCACCTCATCCAGATTGCATTGGTAACCCGTGGCGAAGTTATCGAGGCTCACGACCTCCTGCCCAGCGCGCAGCAAGTGTTCGAGAAGGTGCGAACCAATGAAACCCGCGGACCCAGTGATGAGCCACCGCCTGGGCGTAGCTAAGGATTCCCGTAGATCGAAGGCCGGCGGGATTTCGGGCAGAGCGAATTCGCGCATGTCCATGGCCCTCAGAGCCGCCACACGTACAGACCGTGGCTGCGCAATTGACCTGCGTCGAACGCAGCCTTGACATCCATGAACACACCTCGCGGTTCGAGCTTGTCTAGAAATTCCTGCAATGGTTTCTGCCGGTAGGGGTCGTGAGCTACCGCAGCGACGATGGCGGCTGCGCGCGGCAGCTTTTCCCAGGGAACGAGGTCGATGCCATACTCGTGCTGGGCTTCGTCCGGCGCTGCCATGGGATCATGCACGAAAACTTCCACACCGTACGAGCGAAGCTCATGGATGACGTCAATGACTTTGGAGTTGCGCAGATCAGGGCAGTTTTCCTTGAAAGTCAGCCCCAGCACAATGACCTTGGCACCCCGAATCGGATACCCGGCCTGACTCATTTGCTTGACAGTTTGCTCAGCAATGTACGTCCCCATGCTGTCGTTGATGCGTCGTCCAGCCAGGATGACCTGAGGGTGGTACCCGACCGTGTCAGCCTTGTGCGTGAGGTAGTAGGGATCGACGCCGATGCAGTGCCCACCGACCAGCCCAGGGCGGAAAGGCATGAAGTTCCATTTCGTGCCCGCCGCCTGGAGCACCTCGGTGGTGTCGATGCCAATGCGGTGGAAGATCAGCGACAGTTCATTCATAAGCGCAATATTCAGGTCACGCTGCGTATTCTCAATGACCTTGGCAGCCTCAGCCACCTTAATGCTTGACGCTCTGTGCACCCCGGCCGCAATCACATTGCCGTACATCGTCGCGACGTGCTCCAACGTCTCGGGCGAGTCACCCGAGACGACCTTGACGATGCGCGTGAGCGTGTGCTCCCGGTCGCCGGGATTGATGCGCTCCGGCGAGTAACCGACGAAAAAACCCTGCTTCCAGCGCAGGCCGGAATAACGTTCGATGATCGGAACACATACGTCCTCGGTGGCCCCCGGGTAAACGGTGGACTCGAACACGACCGTTGCGCCCTTTTTCAGATTGCGCCCAACCGCTTCACTGGCCGATTCCAGCGGCGATAGATCCGGGTTATGCGCGGCATCCACCGGCGTGGGTACGGCGACGATAACAAAGTCGGCTTCACGCAATTGACTGGCATCGCATGTGGGTTCGAGCAGCTTGGACGCCTGAAGCTCGCTACTTGGTACCTCACCGGTCGGATCGATGCACTTGAGATAGGCATCGATCTTGTGTTTTGACAAATCAAATCCGATCGTGCGGTATTTTTTGCCAAACTCAACGGCGAGCGGCAAACCAACATAACCCAGACCCACGACTGCAACGACGGTCATACATCACCTTAAGAATTTGTTGAACGCACTAAACCCGGGCTCGCCCGCTTTGCATGAACCTCATATGGTGGCGCACCCATTCAGCGTGCACCTTCGCCGAGAATTACCACGCGCACTGTCTCCAGGATGATCTGCACATCGAGAAGAAGCGAGTGATTCTTGACGTAATACAGATCGAACTGCAGCTTGCGCCGCGCCTCGGCAAGCGATGCCCCATAGGAAAAGCGTACCTGCGCCCATCCGCTCACACCAGGCTTGACGCTGTGGCGAATTGCGTAATAGGGTATCGCTTCGGTAAGCTGCTCGACAAAGGACGGCCGTTCTGGCCTCGGCCCGACGAGGCTCATCTCACCTTTGAGTACGTTGATGAGCTGCGGGAGTTCGTCGATTCGGGTTTTGCGGATGAAGCGCCCCACGCGTGTGATGCGATTGTCATTCGCCTGCGCCCAGCGCGCAACGCCGTCCATCTCAGCATCCTTGCGCATGCTTCGGAATTTCAGCACCATAAACGGCTTGCCGAACCGACCCACGCGCTCCTGCCGGAAGACCACCGGCGCGCCATCTTCGAGCCAAATGGCCAACGTCGCCAGCAACATGACCGGCCATAACATCAGCAAGAGCGAGAGCGAGACCATGATGTCGAACAGGCGCTTGACCGTCGTCCGCACGACCCCCTGCGAAAATCCATGGCCGTAGATCATCCAACTAGCCTTCAGGCTGTCAAGCGGCACCTCGCCCTTCAGTCGCTCACTGAAAGTGGCCAGCGAATGCACAGGGATCCCCTGTGTGCGGCATTCAAGCAATTGGCGGAGCGGGATTGCACCCCCGCGCTGTTCGCGCACCGCCACAACGATCTCGTCAATGCCAAGTTGCCTTACGAGATCGTCGAGCGGGCTCTCCCGACGGAATAGCGGGGCGGGTAATGTGCCTGCGGGCTCGGGGTCGTGGCCTGAAGGGTAGAAGCCCGCAACCCGATAGACACCTGAAGCCTGGCTCGCGATGTCAACCGCCACGCTGATGGCATCCGGTCCGCTGCCCACCACCAGTACTGCGCGGGTCCATAGTTGTCGGGCCTTTCCTCCCAGAACCGGCTGCCGAACGAGCACAAGAAGCACGAACTGGTAGCAGTACGCCAAGCCAAGAAAGCGAAGCGCGTAGCGGTGGGGGAAAAAAAGCTTGAAATAGATGAAGAACAAGGGGCCGACGCTGACCATGCTGGCAATTAGCGCGCAAAGCAAAAGCATGCGCAGCGAATTCACGCGATCACGCTGGTAAGCACCAAACGTGATGTAGAGCAGCAGCATCACCCCAGCGAAAATCGCCGAAGGCAAGACCGTCAACTGCACACCGGGAAGATTCGGATCGTGTAGCCCGGCGGCCAGCGTGAGCGTGACGCCGGCCAATACACCAGAGAATGTCAACACGATGAGATCAGTCGACAACTCCAGCAACGTCCGGGTCGGGACATACTGGTCAAATACGCGGATCATGACGTGAGTCCCCCATTGACAACCTGTCGGTGTGCGAAAGCCTCGCTCAGGCGGATCCCGCCGTTGGTGCGGCTGCCCGATCGGTTTCTCCGCCAATAAGCCGCGGGAATACCGCGATGCACTATTTCAGCTTCACATCCGGCATTTCACGGATGCTGATCTGTGCATGATGTTTCCACAGAGCCCCAGCCCTCGTAACCCCCTGATAGAGGGTGATCGGCGCCCGATCACGTGTCATAGACTGCACCGACAATTAGGCATCCTCCGTCGCTCATCAGTGCCAGCCCGTTGCGTTTTCCTCTTTATTGGAGAAGTTCATGTGCACCACTTCCCTCCCCCGGCACGCAGGCCGACTGCCACGACTGTTTGCGGCATTCATGGCTTTTCTTCTGTCGGCTTGCGCGAGCAATAACTTTCCGCCGGCACCCAGCCAAGTCGCCACATCGGACTACCACTACATCATTGGCTCGGGCGACACCCTGCACATCACCGTATGGCAGAACCCTGACCTGTCGTCCACGGTACAGGTGCGCCCCGACGGTCGCATTTCCTCGCCATTAGTCAGTGGCATGCAAGCCGCCGGTCTTACGCCTGATCAACTCGCCACCGAGATCTCCAAGCACATCGCCAAGTACGTGCGCGACCCCGTTGTCACGGTTGTCGTGAGCAATTTCCACGGCGCATTAAGCCAGCAAGTAAGCATCGTCGGTGCCGCTGCCAAACCCCAGAGCATTCCCTACCGTGACCGGATGACGCTGCTTGATGCGATGATCGTCGCTGGCGGCCTCAGCCCTTACGCCAACGGCAACGCCGCCGTGCTGATTCGGAACGGCAAGTCCTATAGCGTGCGCCTCGATGGCTTGCTGCGTCGCGGCAACATGGCTGATAACGTGCCGTTGTTGCCCGGCGACACGATCGTGATCCCGCAAGGGTGGTTCTGACGGATCGCGGCGCCTATCGTGTTTGAATAGGGCTCAAAACTCCGAAGACCCAGGGGAAACCTCGCCATGAACTATCGTCGCGCGACGCTCCCGAGCGCCATCCTCATCGCATGCGCAGCTGCACCCGTTGTGCATGCCCAAGCCCTTCCGGCCTTGCCGGTCTTGCCGGCCAACACCGCTTCTGGCGCCGAGCCGCAAGCCGTTGAAGCGCCACCCACCACCTATCTCGCTCCATCAGTGGCGGTACTGGGCATGTCCACTAGCAATGCAAATTTTGGCAACGGTAGCCCACCGCGCAGCGATACGATCCTCAATATCGTGCCGCGCCTGGTGGTCGCATCGGACCACGCGCATTGGCATCTGCGCGGCGATTTCAGCTTGTACGGCCTGTATTACCTGCGCGGCACCCTGGGCAACGAGATCCTGCCCAGTGGCAGCGTAAATCTCCGAAGCGAGCTCGTCGATCGATTCGTGTACTTTGATGCCGGCATTCAGTCACAGCAGAACGTCATCAACCCTTACGTCGGCCAGTTCAGTGGCCCCTCGTCGAACCAGTACACGACCACACAATATCGCGTCAGTCCCTACATCGACAGGCTCATCACCCCAGACTTGCGCTTCATCGCGCGGAGCGACGACACCTGGACCAAAACCAACAACATCCCAATCAATACCGGCATTTACGGCGGGCGCTATACGGTACAGACCGTCAGCCTCGACCAAAGACCCGTGCGCTTGGGCTATACGCTGCTGGCAAGGCAGACCGAGACGACCTACGACAATGAGGCCGAAGCATCACTGAAGGAATCCTCCTTCCGCGCCATTGGCAACTATGCGCTGTCCGACCGATTGATCCTTGGGTTGATCGGCGGTTACGAGAAGGTGCAAGCCTTCCTCGCATCAGAAAGCAAGCCAATCTACGGCGTGCGCGGTCATTGGCAACCCAACGCTTTCGGCCGCGTCGACGCCACGCTGGAGCACCGCTACTTCGGCACCGGCTGGAATTTGCAGGCGGTGGGCGGCTCGCCATTATTGAACCTAAGCGCGAATTGGACGCGCGGGCCAACAACCTACTTGGCCGCGCTGGCCAATGGCGCGAATCCCGGTGGCAACATCGCGAGCTTGGTCGACGGCATGTTGTTGTCGCAATACCCTGACCCTGTGAGCCGTGCGCAGGCGGTGCAAAACCTGCTTAACAGTAGCGGCCTGCCAGCCAGTCTTGCGACGAGCAATAATTTCTTCACGGCTTCAGCAAACCTGCAAAATGCCCTGAGCCTTACGGCGCTCATGCTCCGCGAGCGCAACACATATGCGTTGACGCTCTACCGCGTCAAGACGGAGGATCTATTTTTGCCCGGGCAGGCTCTCCTACAAGCCATCCAGACACTTTCAACCGACAACATTCAAACTGGAGCCGCGCTCAATTTTGGCCGCAGGCTCACGCCAATCGACAACGTCAACTTCACGGTCGTGCGCGCGAATAATTCGGGCTTCGGACCGAATCAAGGACAAAGCTCGCGGCAGACCAGCTTCATGATCCAGCTTGACCACGGATTCTCCCCGCACACCACTGGCGTCATCGGCCTTCGTCGCCAATTTCTCGTGTCCACCGCCGTCCCCAACACCAACGAATCCGCCATTTACATCGGCGCGATCCACCGGTTTTAGATGCAGTACAGCCATGTACGAGCAGTTCTTTGGCCTCTCTGCGCCCCCATTCCAGATTAACCCCGACCCAAGCTTTTATTTCGAGAGTAGAGGCCACGGTAGCGCGCATCAGTACCTTCGCTTTGGCGCGTTCCAGGGCGAGGGTTTCATCGTTCTCACTGGAGACATCGGGGCTGGCAAAACCACTTTGTTGCGGGCGCTTCTGGCGGAGCTTGACCCAGCCAAAGTGGTGGCAGCGCAGATCGTCAGCACACAGCTTGAGGCCGGGGAACTGCTATCCGCCGTGGCCCTGGCTTTTGGCATTCCCTGCGACGGAATGAGCAAGGCTAAGCTTCTGGTCACGCTCGAGGCCTTTCTGGCATCCCTAGCGACGACCCATCGCCGCGCCCTGCTCATTATCGATGAGGCACAGAATCTGGGGCCGGCTGCGATCGAGGAATTGCGCATGCTCTCGAACTTTCAGTTCGGGAGCCGCGCGCTTCTGCAGAGCTTCTTGGTTGGCCAACCTGAGTTGCGAGATATCCTGCGCTTACCCCAAATGGAGCAGTTGCGCCAGCGCGTGATCGCAAGTTGTCACCTCGGCCCCATGGATGCCGATGAAACTCGCGCTTATATCGAACACCGTCTGCGCCACGTCGGCTGGGCGAATCGCCCCGCATTCAACGATGAGGCCTTCGAAACCGTGCACCACTGGTCGGCAGGCGTGCCGCGGCGCATTAACATGCTCTGCAGTCGCCTGTTGCTTTCTGCGTTCCTTGAAAACAGCGAGCTCATTGATGCCGAGCGCGTCGAACGTGTTGCAGCCGAAATCCGCGGCGAACTCACCGGCGCAGCGCAGCCCTCAACAGCGGGTGGTTCTAATGCGCCCACACACACGACCGCGCACGCCACGATCACTGATCCGGCCACACCGCCCGACCCGAGGCTCAAGCGCGAATCAGGCAGCCGCAAACCGGAAAAATCCTCTGCCGAGGCGACATTCCATGAAACACTGAATGCATCGCCACCTGAACACGTTTCGCATGCCGCCTATCTCGATCTTCAGCTTGCGGGCGATTTACCCCTCACCTCAAACCCACCCAGCGCAGGGCCGCTGCTATGCGTGGCTGCATCGCGCGCCGCTCTAATCGCGATAAGCGCCTTGATACGCGCCTTCGCAGCGCGCGAAGACCTGCCGCCAGTCAAACTGGTGCAAATCCTAGGTCCCGATGCGCTGACCGACGCGGAGATCGTAGCAAGCGACGCCGCTGATCTCGGCCTTCCGGACACCGGATTTATTCTCGACCTCCAAGCATCCAGCCAGGCTGGGCGCTTGGCTGAGGTCATGGCCACCTTCGCCGGCCTGCTGAACGCGCATGCCCCGAGCGCTGTGGTGATCTGCGACGAAGCTGGCGTGAGTGTCGTCTGCGCCTTGACCGCAAGCCAATGCCGCGTCCCAGTGGTGCGCATCGACGCCGGCTTCCGTCATGGCGAACGCAGCGATCTCCGCGAAACGAACCGGGTTTTGCTGGACAACATCGCGAGCCTGTTATGTGTCAGCGAGCATCCGGCGCTGACCCACCTTCAATCCGAGGGGATTCCAGACAGCCGTATGCACCTGACCGGAAATCCCTCCATCGACGCGCTGCTCCAATGTCTCCCACGTAGCGTCGATCCGGCCCGAACCCTGAGAAAATTCGGTGCCTCGCCAGACGTTTTGGCGCAGCCAAAAGGCTACGCCCTAGTCTGGATTGAACAGGCGGCGCAGGAGCAGGATGACCCCACACTGGCTGAGCGCAACTCTGCCCTGCATCGCCTCAGCAGCACTATCACCCTCGTCTGGCCCATGCGCCATATGCTAGGAGCCACGCTGCCACGACATCGCTCCCGCGGGGAGCCCGCCATGGTGGTTTTGCCCGAACTTAGCTATCTGGAACTTCTCGGCCTGCTACGGGAGGCCGTCTGCGTGCTGACCGACAGCGGTTGGATGCAGGATCACGCTACGGCGATTGGCGTTCCCTGTCTCACTCTGGCCCATGGCACGGAGCGACAGGCATCCGTACAAGATGGCACCAATGTGCTCGTGGGCTCGAGCCTGCGCCACATGTTCCAAGAAATTTCCGAAATTCTCGACAGCGGTGGAAAGCGCGCGCACCTCCCCGAGACGTGGGACGGACACGCGGCGGAACGGATCGCCTGGCACCTTTCCAACTGGCTATTTGCACAACGTGACGGCGCGTTCCGGGCCTATCTTGAACATGCCTAGACCGCCTGCGATTCCCCAAAAAAAGATCTTCCCCCGCATTCGCAGGTTTACCCGATTGCCTGGCTCCCGCATGATTCGTCGCTGCCTCGCACCCGCGCCGACTGAAAGCACCCTATGAACGACCTGCTTCGCCCGCTGTTCAATCTTTTTCCCGCCATGTGGGAGAAGCGCTGGTGGGGGCTTGCTGTGGCATGGGGCTTTGCGCTTCTCGGCGCGGTCGGCGTTGCAACCTACAAAGAACGCTACATGGCATCGGCCACGGTTTATGTTGACGTCCAGAGCACGCTGCGCCCCTTGCTCGAAGGCCTGACTGTCCAGCCAAACATCAGCGAACAAGTCAACATGCTCGCGCGCACCTTGTTGTCGCGTCCCAACATCAACACCATCATCAATGAAAACCACCTCCTCACCCCAGGAGCGGATGCGCTCAAACGCGAGCGACTCATCCAACAACTGACCAAGGCCATCGAGCTCAAGATCAACGGACGCGATAACCTCTACTCCGTCAGTTTCACCAGCAACAACCCCAATCAAACCCTAGGCGTGGTGCGCAGCGTTCTCCGCCTGTTCGTTACCAAAGGCATCGACAGCAACCGCAAGGATTCTGACCAAGCCGTGCAGTTTATCGACAGCCAGCTTGCCATCTACGACAGCAAGTTGCGTGATGCCGAAAACAAACTCAAACAGTTCAAGACCGCCAACCCGGGGTACTCCGGCCAAGCAACGACTGACTATTACACCAGGCAAGCGCAACTGCAAGACCAACTCACCTTGCTGCAAGGCCAACTGAGCTCAGCGGCAAGTTCGCGCGACGCCCTCCGCCGCCAGCTTGCTGACGTCAAGCCTACCCTGGCGCCACAGTTGCTGCCCGGCACCAACATCGTCGTTGGTGGCCAGACGCCCGACATCGACATGCGCATCGCCGCTCAGCGCAAGCGCCTGGACGATCTGCTACAGCGCTACACAGACGCCTACCCAGACGTGATCGCGACTCGCCAGACCCTAGCTCGTCTAGAGCGGGAAAAGCAACAGCAGGCGAAGGAAGCCCCACCGGCAGCGCCGAGCATCTCGTCGCAGTATTCTGAGGCCACCAATCCCGTTTATCAGCAGTTACGAATCAGCTTGGCGCAAGCCGATGCAAACGTGGCGGCGCTGCAGTCGCAAATGGGGGACGTACAGGCGCGTTTGGCGCAGCTTCGCACTCAGGCCACACAGATGCCAAAGCTCGATGAGCAATACAGTCAACTCAACCGCGATTACAACGTGCTCAATGATAATTACCAGAAGCTCGTCCAGCGCCGGGAAGCCGCACTGCTGTCGCGCAACCAAGACGACAGCCGCAAGCTTGACTATTTCCGTATCGTGGACCCACCTCGACTAGCCCCCACCGCGCTATTCCCGCGACGCACCTTCCTGATCGCTCTCGTACTGTTGCTGGCCATAGCACTTGGCATGCTCACAACCTACCTGCTTGTGCTGTTGGTGCCCACTTACCGCAATGCCAGGCAATTGCGTGAAACCACCGACCGACCCGTTCTTGGCTCGATTACCCTCGTTCCCACACGTTTGTTCCTTGCACAGGATCGGCGCAACCAGCATTTGTTCATGCTCGGCTCTGGATTGTTGGTCGTTGTGTTCGTGAGTTGGACGATTGTCAACATGCTTCACCTGATCCCTTGAGGAACACGCCGTGAGCACCATCGAACAAGCCAGCAAGCGCCTCGAACAACTCCGAAAGGCCGGGGTTGAGATGCCATGGGCGCACGACGCCGAATCGGCTGCACTCAGCCCCACTCACCCCGCGTCGTTGGCCGGGGTGCTACAGGACATCCCAACCCCCACGGCGCCGCTGGCACCAGCCAAGCACCGCATCGAGATCGATCTGGCGGGTCTGGAGCAGGCTGGTTACCTCATTCCAGGCTCACCACGTTCGCGTTTGCAGGATGAGTTTCGTGGGGTCAAGCGCCCGCTATTGGCAAACGTTCAAGGAAGAAAAACCGCCGACCCCGTGGAGCGCGGCAACCTCATCATGATCACAAGCAGTCTGCCTGGTGAGGGCAAGACCTTTACATCGATCAACCTGGCGATGAGCATGGCCATGGAGATGAACCACAGCGTGCTGCTGGTTGATGCTGACGCCACACGCATGTCAGCGGCCCGCCGCCTCGGTCTGCAAGACACGCGCCGGGGCCTGATTGATCTTCTACTCGATTCCACCCTGGACCTGTCCGACGTCGAGCTTTCCACCAATGTGGACAAGCTGACGTTCCTGCCTGCAGGCACGCAAGACGACCGCGCCACCGAGATTTTCAGCAGCCAGGCCATGAGAGACTTTCTCGATCGCATGGCCGCCCACCAGCAAGATCGCATCGTCATCTTCGATGCACCGCCCCTTCTGGCCTCAGCAGAGGCGCGTGTGATAGCCCCGCAGATGGGACAGATCGTTCTGGTCGTGCATGCGGGAAAGACTCATCAAGGGTCGGTGCAACAAGCGCTATCCATCCTTGAGGAAAGCGGCATCGTCATGACTCTCCTCAATCAGTCCCGCACACCCTCAGCATCTTCGCCCTATGGGTATTACGCATACTGAGTTCAAGGTTTGAGTACCGAACTTTGTGTCCCGCGTTCGCGCTTCTGAAGCAGCTGTCGCGGACCGGTCGTGACGTTCTTCTGGCTTGCCGCACGGTGCATGTGGCCACCAAAAATCCCTTGTCTTTACCCTATTCAAGGGGCACAAATCTGCGTCCCGAGACCCTAGACTGACGCTCATCGCCTCCGCACGCCTGTTTTTCTGCAACTGAATCCTTGCAGACTGGCTGGGTGTCGAGAGATGCGAATCGAACGTTAGCCTGGGCATCGCATGCGATGTGAAGCGGTGATGCCAGCGCTCTGGGGGAATATGGTCATGACCGCGCAGCAAAATACGATTGCAGAATCTACGCGAACCGTGCATGACGCATTCGCGCAGACTGCAGCGCGGCATGATGACGGGGTGGCGCTAGTGTATGGCGCGCATACGGTGCGCTATGGGCAACTTCAGGCCAATGCTGATGCGCTTGCGAACCGCCTGCGTGAATGCGGTGTCCACCCCGGCGAGGTCGTCGGCGTAGCGCTTCCGCGCTCATTCGACGCCATCAGCAGCATGTTGGCGATCTTGCAATGTGGTTGCGCCTACCTTCCACTTGATCCGACATATCCCGCCGCGCGCACGGTTCATATGCTGCACACGGCGCAGGCGCGGCTCGTCGTCGCAACCACCGTACACGCCCAGACCTTTGGCGCACATGCTGCCGTGCTTCAGCTCGACACCTCTGCACAGGCGGACCCGCGCCTGTCGGCACCCGCTGGCGTGGGCAGCATGCCTCTTGCCTACGTCATGTTCACCTCGGGTTCCACCGGCGTGCCCAAGGGAATCGGCATTCCGCACGCGGCAATCCTGCGCCTGGTACTTGAGCCCAACTTCATGCATCTTGGGCCTCGCACGCGCATGCTGCATGCCGCGCCACTCGGGTTCGACGCTTCGACGCTGGAAATCTGGGGCCCTCTTCTCAATGGTGGCTGCTGCGTTCTGCATGATGAAACTCTGCCCACACCCGCCGGGTTGGCGCGCACCATCCGCACCCACGCCGTCGATTCGGCTTGGCTGACAGCCGCCCTCTTCAACGCCGTTGTTGACGACAGTCCAGCGCAGCTGCGCGGCCTGCGCCAACTACTCACCGGCGGTGAGGCCCTGTCCGTACCCCATGTTCGCAAAGCCCTCGCTGCGCTGCCTGACACCCAAATCATCAACGGGTACGGCCCGACGGAATGCACAACGTTTGCCACCACGTACGCTATCCCGCGCGAGCTACCGGCCGATGCCCGCAGCGTCCCGATCGGCAAGCCGGTCAATGCCACCACCGTGCACGTGCTGGATGCGCAATTGCAACCACTGCCAACCGGCGACGTTGGCGAGCTCTACGTCGGCGGGGTTGGTCTTGGCGTGGGCTATCTCGGCCGCCCCGACCTCACTGCCGAGCGCTTCGTGCAAGCCCCTCCTTCCACCGAGCCGGGCGCGCGCCTTTATCGCACCGGGGACCTTGCGCGCGTCCTTCCGGACGGCAACCTTGATTACATCGGCCGCGCCGATTCGCAAATCAAGATTCGCGGATTTCGCGTCGAGCCGGGCGAAATCGAGATACGAATGCTGGAACACCCAGAGATCAGATCTTGCGCAGTTATCGCGCGCAAGGATCCGTCGGGCCGCGCGCGGCTTCTGGCGTACCTCGTGGCCAAAACCGACGCCGTGCCCGCAGCCTCGCTGCGCGCGCATCTGGCGGCGCGCCTGCCCGACTACATGGTCCCCGCGGCGTTCACCTGGTTGGATGCCCTGCCAATCACGCCCAACGGCAAGCTCGATACACGCGCGCTAGCCGATCCACCGGGCACGCGCCCTGAACTGGCGCAACCCTACCAAGCCCCGCGCGATCAAACGGAAGCGCGCATATGCGAGGCCTTTGCGCAGGCACTGGGCGTCGAACCTGTGGGGCGTTTGGACAATTTTTTCGACCTTGGCGGTGACTCGCTGCGTGTGCTCAAAGTTCTGGCCTTGCTCGCGCAGCAGGGCGTTACGCTCGAGACCAACGCCTTTTTCAGCCAGCCCACACCCCAAGGGCTGGCACGCGTAGTCTCTGGGGCGGGTGACACTGCGACAATCGACATGCGCCGCCTGGCGCGCACCCGCCCGCTTGGTCATGGCGCTGCTCAGACCGGCACCGATCCCATCGCCATCATCGCGTCCGCCGGCCGATTTCCAGGCGCCGCCAATGTCGAGGCCCTATGGACGATGCTGTGTGAAGGCCGCGACGGCATCACACATTTTGCCGATGTTGAACTTGACCCGGCGATCCCCTCCGCTTTGAAACTCGACCCCGACTACATCAAAGCCCGGGGTGTGATCGAGGGCATCGAGCAGTTCGATGCCGCATTCTTCGGCATCTCCCCGCGCGAGGCTGCATTGATGGACCCGCAGCAGCGGGTTTTCCTCGAACTGTGTTGGGAATGTTTGGAGCGCGCTGGGCATGCGCCCGATGCCACACATGGCCCCGTGGGTGTGTTCGCTGGCATGCACAACGCCACTTATTTCCAGAACCACCTGCAGTACCGGCGAGATCTCATCGAGGGTCTGGGCGCCTTCCAAGTCATGCTCGGCAACGAAAAGGACTACGTCGCCAACCGCGTGGCTAATCGGCTCAACCTGACTGGGCCGGCTGTGGCTGTCAACACCGCGTGCTCCACATCGCTGGTGGCCATCGCGCAAGCAGTGCTTGCGTTGCGCGCCAGACAGTGCGATATGGCGCTGGCTGGCGGCAGTTCAATCGCGTGCCCGCCACGCAGCGGTTATCTCTACCAGGAGGGCGCGATGCTGTCGCCCGACGGCCGGACTCGAAGCTTCGACGCCGAGGCGCAAGGCACGGTATTTTCTGACGGCGCCGCCGTTGTTCTGCTCAAGCGCCTGGCCGACGCACAGGCTGACGGCGATACGCTGCTGGCCGTGATCCGCGGCGTTGCCGTGAACAACGATGGACGCGACAAGGCCAGCTTCACCGCACCCAGCATCGATGGCCAAGCCGCGGTGATCGAGGCTGCGCTGCGCGACGCGCAGGTGGAGGCCCGCAGCATCAGCTATGTGGAGACACACGGCACCGCTACACCGATGGGCGACCCCGTGGAAGTGGCAGCACTCACCCGCGCCTTCCGCGAGCATACCGAAGACACGGGATTTTGCCGCATCGGGTCTCTCAAGAGCAACGTGGGCCACATGGTCATCGCTGCAGGCGCAGGAAGCGTCATCAAGACAGCATTGGCGCTGGCCAACGGACAACTGCCGCCCAGCATCCATTACGCCACGCCCAACCCGCGCATCGACTTTGCCCATAGCCCGTTTAGCGTCTGCAGCGGGCTAATGCCTTGGCCTCGCGGCGAGCACCCGCGCCGCGCGGGCGTCAGCGGTTTTGGCGTCGGCGGCACCAATGCCCATGTGGTGATGGAAGAGGCACCCCTGCGTGCGGCGTCATCCGCTGCGGTCGGTCCGCAACTGCTGATGCTCTCTGCCAAGACATCCACCGCGCTCGACGCCATGGCCGCACAACTCGCCGCGCATTTCCAGGGCCATCCCGATGTCAACCTAGCCGACGCCGCCCACACCTTGCAAGTCGGACGCAGCGTCTTCGCGCACCGCCTGTGCGTCGTGGCGTCGAGCGTGAGCGAAGCTGTAACCGCCTTGCAAATCCCGAGTCATGCGATGCGGGTGAAGAGGCAGGTCGCCAGCAGCGCACCGCCACAGATTTGGATGTTCTCCGGCCAAGGTGCGCAATACCCCGGCATGGGCAGCGGCCTATATGTGAGCGATACCGCCTTTCGCGTTGCGTTCGATGCGGCACTGCAGGCTCTTGCACTGCATCTCCCCTTCGATCTACGGGCACAAATGCTGAATGGCGCGTCACTCGCGCAAACCGCCACCACGCAGCCTGCACTGTTCGCCCTTGAATATGCATTGGCACAAAGCTGGCTAGCACGGGGCGCCAAACCGGCGGCGCTCATCGGCCACAGCGTAGGCGAATTCGTCTGCGCCGTACTCGCCGGAGTGATGACCCTTGGCGACGCCGCGCGGTTGGTAGCCAGGCGCGGCGCCGTAATGCAGGCCCAACCGCCTGGCAGCATGCTGTCGGTACGCCTACCCCTGGCGGAGATGCTCGCACGTCTTCCCAAAACGCTCGCCATTGCTGCGGAAAACGCGCCAGCCGCCTGCGTTGCTGCCGGCCCCACGCCCGACGTGCAGGCATGGCAGGCCGAACTGGTGGCTTCTGGGGTGCAGTGTCGTCTGCTGGAGACCTCTCACGCCTTCCATTCACAGATGATGGATGGCGCGCTCGATGACTTCGCCGTCGCGGCAGGAACAGCCACTCTTCTGCCCCCCACCACGCCCATCGCATCGACTCGCACGGGAGCCTGGATGCGCGAGGAGGACGCCACGAGCGCCGACTACTGGGTCCGCCACCTGCGTGAACCGGTGCGCTTCTCGCCGGCCGTGCGCGCAGCGCTGGCCCGCCACCCGGGGGCACTGTTTCTGGAAATTGGCCCGCGCACCACCCTCACCGGCTTGGTGCGTCAACATGGTCCTGCCGGCACTGTTTTTGCGCTCCCGAGCCTTGGCGACGCACCGGACCGCGAATCCGCGCAGATGCTCCTGGCGCAAGGTGCGCTATGGACAGCGGGCATCGACCTGCCGACCCCCGCAGCCAACCCGTCCACTGGTCGTCATCGCATCCAGCTGCCAACCTACGCCTTCGAGCGCAAGCGCTTCTGGGTTGATGCGCCGATCGCAGGCTCCGATGCGGGACCTGAAGCCCTACGGGCCACGCCTGTGACTCCAGCTGCCATGGCGGAAGACGCCTCGACCAGCAAGGATGCCGCTCAACCATCCGCCCCCGGCGCCGCCGTGCTGGCCTTCATTCCTCACGCCCATCCAACCGTCATGTCCACGACCCAGCCCGATACCGCCGCCGGTCCTACATCCGCTCATCGCACAGGCCAGATCATCTCCCGCCTGCGAAATGTGTTTGAGGATGTCTCGGGTGCCGACTTGAGCCAAGCCGACGCCTCGGCAGCGTTCGTCGAACTTGGC
Organism: Thiomonas sp. FB-Cd; assembly: GCF_000733775.1. Lineage (NCBI taxonomy): Bacteria > Pseudomonadati > Pseudomonadota > Betaproteobacteria > Burkholderiales > Thiomonas > Thiomonas sp. FB-Cd. Next base: position 876,725 of record NZ_JPOE01000005.1, read on the forward strand.
ATCGACTCCCTCACGCTGACGCAAGTCACCCTCCAGGTGAAGAGAGAATTTGGCGTCCCCGTGACCTTCCGCCAGCTGATGGAATCCTTGAGCAGCATGGACCAGCTCGCCGTGTACATTGATGCGCAGCTGCCGCCAGAGCCCGCCGTGCCAGCTCCAGGACTGGAGGCCGCAGTTGTGCAGAATATCGCCGCTTCGCCCCAGCCTGCGGGGTTCGCAGCCATGCAACCCGCCATGGCAATATCACCGGTCCACACGGGCGTGCAAACCACTGCTGTGCAGCAACTCATCCAGCAGCAGATGCAACTCATGGCACAGCAGTTGGCGCTTCTTGGCGGCATGCCAACCCTCATCACGCAAGGGCCTGCCGGCGCGCCCGCAGCTAAGGAAACCGTGGCGCCGCAAGCCGCTCTTACGGCAGTACCGGCATCGCGCCCTGGCGTACCTGTAGCTACCGACACCGCTGCCGCGCCCGACGATGTCGACACCCAGCGCTACGACGTCAAGAAAGCATTCGGCGCGATTGCCCGCATCCACACCCAGACAAATCCCCTGACCGAACGACAGCGCGCTCGCTTGGCCGCCTTCATGCGCCGCTATGTGGAGCGCACAGGCAAGAGCCGCGCATACACGACGCAGCACCGCGATCATTTGGCCGATCCGCGCGTGGTCAACGGCTTTCGGCCAATGATCAAGGACATCGTCTATCAAATCGTCATCGAGCGCAGCAAGGGCTCGCATCTGTGGGATCTGGACGGCAACCAGTACGTCGATGTGCTCAATGGATTTGGCATGAGCCTGTTCGGCTGGCAGCCCGACTTCGTGGTCGACGCCGTGCGCAAACAACTCGACGCCGGTTACGACATCGGCCCACAGCACCCGCTGTCGGGCCCAGTGGCGGATCTGATGTGCGAACTCACGGGATTTGACCGGGCCGGCCTTTGCAACACGGGTTCCGAGGCTGTGATGGCTGCCGTGCGAATCGCCCGTACGGTCACCGGCCGCAGCACCGTGGTGCTGTTCACCGGTTCCTACCACGGCACCTTCGATGAGGTGGTGGTACGCGCGGGACGAAACGCCAAGGGCATCCCCGGTGCGCCCGGCATCATGCGCGGCATGTTCGGCGACGTGCGCGTGCTTGACTATGGCACTCCCGAGTCGCTTGCGTTCATCCGAGACCACGCCGCTGATCTTGCCGCCGTGCTCGTCGAGCCCGTGCAAAGCCGCCGACCTGAGTTCCGGCCGGTCGACTTTCTCAAGGAGGTTCGAGCCATTACCGAACAGAGTGGTACATGCCTGATCTTCGACGAAGTCATCACCGGCTTCCGCTCGGCGCTCGGCGGCACCCAGGCGCTGTTTGGCATTCGGGCCGACCTTGCCACTTACGGCAAGGTGATCGGCGGCGGCATGCCCATCGGCGTGGTCGCCGGCAAGCGCGCATTCATGGACGCCCTCGACGGCGGGTCTTGGCAATACGGCGACGACTCCATCCCCAGCGTGGGCGTCACCTATTTTGCTGGCACTTTTGTACGCCATCCCCTGGCCCTCGCAGCTGCGCACGCCAGTCTGCTGTACCTGAAGGAACAAGGCCCGGCACTGCAAGAGAAGCTCAACACAGCCACCACTGCATTGGCCGAGGAACTCAGTGCCTTCTGCCGCGAAGTCGGTGCGCCGCTCGAAATCCGCCATTTTGCTTCGCTCTGGCGCGTGGCTTGGCTCGAAGATCATCCGCTGCAAGACCTGCTGTTCGCCATGATGCGCAGCCGCGGCGTGCACATCCTCGACAACTTCCCGTGCTTTCTCACCACCGCGCACAGCGAAGCCGACATTCGCCTCATCGCCTCCGCGTTCAAGGATTCGGTGCGGGAGTTGCAGGAATCCGAATTTCTGCCGCGCCGCGTGTCCCCCGTGAGCGTAGCGTTCGAAGCGAGCAAACCTCCTGTGCCTGGCGCGCGCTTGGGCCGTGACCCCATGGGCAAGGCCGCGTGGTACGTGCCAGACCCTGCCAACCCCGCGCAATACCTGAAGGTGGGAGCCTGAAGCCCATGTCCAGCCAACCCATGCACCCCAGCGCCACCCCGGTCGATTACGACCCGTTTGCTGCCACGCCACTAGCTCGCGTCGTACCGAGCACCGAAGCACAACGCGAGATTTGGCTTGCCTGTCAACTCGGAACCGAAGCCAGCCTGGCTTACAACGAGTCTGTGCGCGTCGACCTGCGGGGCCCCCTTGACTGGCCAGGGCTGCGCGCCGCGCTGCAAGCACTCACCGGCCGCCACGACGCGCTGCGCGCCACCTTCAGCGCAGACGGTCAGGAAATGCTCATCGCCGAAACCGTGCAAATCGACCTACCCGCGCACGATCTCTCTGAGCTGTCGAATGCGGAGAAGGACGAGTCGCTGCAAGCTCACATCCACGCTGACGTCGACAGCCCGTTCGACCTCGAACACGGCCCCCTGCTGCGCGCTCAGCTCGTGCAGCTGGCCGATGAGCACGCCGTGCTCGTACTCACTGCGCACCACATCGTGTGCGACGGATGGAGCTTCGGCGTGCTCCTCGAGGAACTCCCGGTTCTGCTGGCGCAGGCCAATTCAGACGGATCGCCCCGAATCCTGCCGCCTGCGGAAAGCTACGCCACATACGCAGTCGAGAAAACTCGCGAGGACCAAAATCGCCATCTCGAGGCCGACGTGCAATACTGGATCGCCGAGCTGACTCCGACGCCCCCCTCCTTAGAGCTCCCCACCGACGCCGCGCGCCCGCAACAGCGCAGTTTTGCCTCTCGCCGCGAGGACTTTCGCATCGATGAGCATGAAACAATTGCGCTGCGCCAGCTTGCTGCCAGCCAGGGGCTGAGCCTTTTTGCGCTCCTGTTCGGGATGTATGGCGCCATGGTTGCACGCTTGTCTGGCCAGAGCGACGTAGTCGTCGGCGTTTCCAGCGCGGACCAAGCGGCGACCGGCTTACGGAATTTGGTCGGCCACTGCGTCAATCTGCTGCCGCTTCGCCTGCACGTCGATGTCGAACATAGTTTTGCTGGGTATGCGCAGCAGGTACGCGGCAAGGTTCTCGATGCACAGGAACACCAGAGCGCTGGCTTCGGTCGTTTATTGCAGCACCTGCACGTTCCGCGCGATCCTTCCCGCTTGCCGCTGGTGTCGGTTTTGTTCAATCTTGACACGCGCATCGATCCCTCCGGATTCGCTCCCACTGGTCTGCGCTCGCAGATCGCGTCCAACCCGCGCAGCGCAGAAAACTTCGAACTCTATCTCAACGTCACCCAAGAGAAAGACCATCTTCTTCTAGAGTGCCAATACAAAACGGCACTCTTCGAGCAGGCGACGATTGCGCGCTGGCTCCAGCTGTACCACAGCGCGCTGCAGGGCGCTGTTGCCAGACCTGGCAGCAGTCTGGCCGAGTTGCTTGGACCGCCCGATGACGAACTGCGCCTTCTTGCGGCATGGAATGCTACTCGGCGCGCCTATCCTCAACACTTGCGTCTGAGCGACGTGCTTGTGCAAGGTATGAGGCAAAACCCGCAAGCCACCGCGTTGGTGTTCGAAGGTCAGGCTTTGACTCATGGCCAGTTGCTCGCACGCGCAAGCTTTCTGGCGCGGAAGCTGCGCACCCATGGCGCAGGTCCCGGTGTACTCGTTGGGGTATGTGCGCCGCGTGGAATCGAACTGACCGTCGCCCTCCTCGGGGTATGCTTAAGCGGTGCCGCTTATGTGCCGCTCGAGCCCTCTCTACCCACCTCCCGGCTTGCTGACATGGTGGCCGACGCAAAGCTCGGCCTGCTGCTGGCACACACGCCAGATCGCGACCGACACGCCGCCGCGTTTGGTCCCGATTTGCCCACGATTTCCCTCGACGTGGCGCTTCCAGGACTCGATGTCGGCTCGGAAGAGATTGATCTGCTCGGCGTACCCGATGATCCGGCCTACGTGCTGTTCACGTCGGGTTCAACCGGGCGCCCCAAGGGTGCTATCAACAGTCATCGTGGGATCGTTAACCGGCTACTCTGGATGCAGGAGGCTTATGCCCTAGAGCCGGGCGAGCGCGTGTTGCAAAAGACACCGTTCAGTTTCGACGTGTCGGTATGGGAATTCTTTTGGCCGCTGATGGTCGGCGCCACCTTGGTCGTGGCCAAACCCGACGGCCATCGCGACAGCGCCTATCTGGTCGAGCTCGTCCAACGCCAACGCATCGACGTGCTGCACTTCGTGCCGTCGATGCTGCATTTTTTCCTTGACGAGCCTGCGGCGACGCAATGTACATCAGTGCGGCGAGTGGTGTGCTCTGGCGAGGCGCTGCCGCGCGAACTGGTCGAACGTTTTTTTGCGGTGTTGCCCCAAGCCCGGCTAGCCAACCTCTACGGACCGACCGAAGCTGCAGTGGACGTGAGCAGCTGGGAATGTCGCCCTGACGCCTCTGCGCAGCGCGTACCCATCGGCGCGCCGATCGCCAACACCCAGTTGCACGTCCTCGACGCTGGGCTGCGCCCGTTGCCGATCGGCGTGGCTGGCGAAATGTATATCGGCGGCGTACAGGTGGGGCTGGGGTACGTGTCGCAGGCCGATCTCACCACCGAGCGCTTCCTGCCTGATCCGTTCAACCCCGGCGGACGACTTTACAAAACCGGTGACATGGCCCGTTGGCGCAGCGATGGCGCGCTGGACTACCTCGGCCGCATCGACGATCAGATCAAGCTTCGCGGGTACCGTATCGAGCTCGGCGAGATCGAAATCCGATTGCTTGCGTTGCCTAGCGTGAGTCAGGCCGTTGCTGTAGCACGGGAAGATCAACCTGGCGACATGCGCATCGTTGCCTACGTGACAGGAGCTTCGTCCCTAGAAGGCAACGCGCTGCGCCAGGCGCTTCGTGCCCAGTTACCAGACTACATGGTGCCGGCCTGCGTCCTGCCCCTGCCAGCCATTCCGTTGCTGAGCAACGGCAAGGTGAATCGTCGCGCCTTGCCTGCGCCGAGTCGCGCTGTGGGACAGTCCGATCAGCGTGTGGACGCGCGCAATCCGATCGAGAAAGCCACTATTGCCGCGATGGAAAACGTGCTGAAGCTACCGGGGATGAGCGTGCACGACGACTTTTTCGCTCTCGGTGGACACTCTCTGCTGGCAGCGCGGCTCATCGCCCAGATCAACCGCGAATTCGATCTCAACCTGCCCCTGCGCGCAGTATTCCAGGCACCCACCGCCGAACAGCTGGCGGCGGTGGTGGAGCACGAACGAGCCCAAGGCGCGAGTAGGCGTCGGACCATCGCGCATGATCCGGCCCGCATCACGGCGCCACTGTCAGCGCAGCAGGAGCGCATCGCATTCATGGAGGAGCTTCAACCGGGGCGCGTCACCTACAACGCGCCCTCAGCGCATCGGCTGCGCGGGTCACTCGACGTGGCCGCGTTCGAGGCAGCATTGCGTGCGATGGTGCAGAGGCAACCAGTGCTGCGCACGGTCATCCGCCGATCGAGCGAAGGCCATGAACAGGTTGTGTTGCCGGTGGTTGACCTGACCTTACCGCTCATTGATCTTAGCGGTGTGCCCGACACGCAGCGCGAATCCGAGCTTATGCGCCGCATGCAGGCCATCGTCGATCAGCCCATCGACATCCACGAAGCTCCGCTATTTCGAGTGGCGTTGTTCAAGCTCGCGGCCGAGGAGCATGCCTTCTTGTTTATGCCTCACCACATCATTTGGGACGGCTGGTCGTTCGATTTGCTGTATGTAGAGATGGCTACGCTCTATCCGGCCTGCAGTGCCGGCCGACCTGAAGCGTCGCTATTGCCACCGCTAGCCGTGACCTATGCCGACTATGCCGCATGGCAGCGCCAGTGGATGCAAGCCGATGACTTCGGCTCGCTCATGCAGACCTGGAAAACGCGCATCGCCGGCGCACCCGTCCCTCATGCGCCAAACACCGACAAGCCCCGCAGCGCGCGCATGAGCGGCGAAGGCGCAACCGAGTGGGTGCGCATTGATCGCGAAATGACCGAGCGCGTGCGGTCCATCGCGCGTGAGAACGACGTCACGCTCAACATGGCGATGCTGGGCCTGTATGCCGCAATGATGGCGCAGATCGCCGAGAGTCCCAGCGTTGTCATCGGCGTGCCCACACGCGCCCGCAGCATTGCCGAAGTCGAACCCGTGATGGGCTTTTTCAACAACCTGCTCCCGCTGCAATTGCAACCTGACCCGAACCAAACGTTCCCCGGATTCATGCGCGCAGTCAAACGCGAGCTGCTGGACCTCAGCACCTTCCAGGACGTACCGTTCGAGTGTCTCATGGCTGAACCCGAAGTCAAGGCTCGCTCTCAACAGTCGGGCCTCTACCAAGCGCTGTTCTCGTTTCAAGACGCGCGCGATCGCAATCGCAGCTGGGGTGGCATCAAGCAGAGCAGCATTCTGATATTTCAGAAAGGAGCCACCGAGGACCTTGGCCTGTGGTTAATGGAGGTGCCGCACGGCTTGGAAGGCGGCATCACCTACAACGCCGACATCTACACCGCACAAACGGCTTCAGCGATGCGCGAGCGCTATCTTGAGCTCGTCGTCCGCCTTGCCGATCGGCCTCAAGCCGCCTTGGCCGAACTGCTCGATCCCCAAGCGTCGCGCGTACACGCCGTGTTGCGGCGTCTCGCACACGTTGTGCAACCGAGCGCGCCCGCCGTGGCGCTTGCTGTTGCTCAGACCTGCTCCACACTGGAGGAGTCCCGGTTCCCACTGGGGTCAACTGAGCAGATCATCCGCGACGTCTGGGCTTCGGTGCTGGGCCTGCCGCTTGATCAAGTGGTCACCCAGGACAATTTCTTTGATCTCGGCGGCGATTCACTCAGCGCCATGCGGGCTGTGCAGCACATGTTCGAACGCACTGGCAAGCGAGCCAACGCCCGCATTCTGATTTTCCAGAATCTGGAACAGATTGCTCGGCATTATGACGGAATGGCCCTCGATGCCTCTACCAAGCCCAGCCTGTTGCGCCGCTTGTTTGGCAGCGGCCGCGATGCTGGCTGATCTTCCTCCTGATAATCACACCTGACTGATCGGATGCCATCATGCTGTCCATATCCACACTCGGGTTTCCTGCCCGCAGCTTGGCGCCGGCACTAGAGCTGCCGACGAAGTTTGACGCCGGCAGCAAGGCGTTGCGCCACGCCTTGCCGCTTGGGCGCGACGTGCATGTCTGGTTTCTCGACTTGCACGACATGGGACCAAACGCCACCAGCCTGCTCGACGTTGCCGAGATGAGTCGCGCACAACGGTTCGTCTACGAGCACGATTGGCGCCGCTACGTCGCCGCGCATGCTTGGCTGCGCCGTATCCTCGCCAGCTACACCGGGGTCGATGCGCGGCACCTGCGTTTTGTCACCGGCCCCCACGGCAAACCGCAGCTGGCGCCAACCTTTTACACCGACACCCCGCTGCCAACCTTTAGCCTCAGCCACAGCAAGGACTGGGCGCTGGTGGCGGTCGCTGCTGGAGTCGACGTTGGCGTCGACATTGAGGCGGTGCGCGCGGATCTGCCGGGCGCCGACCTTGCCGCCGCCGTGCTCACCGACGGCGAAAAGGCCGAGCTCGATGCCATCCCGACCGTCGATCACGCTGCTGCGTTTGTCGGTTGCTGGGCGCGTAAGGAATCGTGTCTCAAGGCGCTGGGCATCGGGCTGGGCCTGGAGCCGCGCGCACTCTATGCCGGGGTGCATGCTCAGCGCTGCTGCGTACGCCCCAAAGGCGAGGGTGCGGCAGGCCACGTGGACGTGGCGCCGCTGCCAGCGCCGCCAGGCTTTGCGGCAGCGCTCGCAGCGGTGGATGGCTTTGCCAATGTGCACCACCTCGACGACGCAGCCAGGCTGGCTGCGTTGCGTCTGGAGAGCGTGTGTTGAACGAAGCGTTTACCCCCTTGCGTTTTTCCCATATGGGGCGCGAACTTTTCGGCCTGCATCTGCATCCTCGTGTCCGGGCGCGCAGTCACGCCGTGCTGCTTTGCAACCCGTTTGGCCAGGAAGCGATTCGCGCGCATCGCCTGTACCGAGCGCTTGGCGACCGCTTGGCCACCGCCGGCTACGACGTGTTGCGCTTCGACTACTTCGGAAGTGGTGATTCGGCTGGCGAGGACACGGACTTCGACCTGATGGGCGCCATATCCGACACAGCCGCTGCGGCAGATGTGTTGATTCAGCGCAGCCGGACCAGTGTGCTTTCGCTGATTGGGCTGCGGCTCGGCGCCAATGTGGCCTTGGCCGCGAGCGAGCGCTGCGCACAACGCCCGGCGTTGGTCGCGATGATCGAACCTGTCATATCCGGTCCACGGTATCTAACAGAGCTGCGCGATGCCAATCAACGTGCGCTTGCACGAACTTTTGGAGCGCGTTGGCGTATTGACTCCCGACTGCGCGCTTTCAACCTGCCGGATACCGACGCGGAAGCGCTGGGTTTCGCGCTGACCCCGATCTGTCGCTCGCAAATTGCAGCTTTGGACTTGTCACGGATCTCGCCCGGTTGTTGCAACAGGGTTCTGGTCCTCGCGCGTGAGCTCGAAGCTATCGATGCGCTGCTGCCTTCCCGTGATCTGGCTCAGCTTCCTGTGCTCGATGTGCTGGCTTCCCAAATCGATATCGACTGGGCCACCAACAGCGCCTTTAACACCGCCATCGTCCCCACACAATGGATCACCTGTTTGCAGACGGCACTCGAGAGTCCAGCACATGCGTGAAATTACCCACGCCTTCGGACCGGATTGCGGTCTGATTGGCACATTGACACTACCGCAAGGCAGGCCTTCACGCATGGGTCTGGTGCTATTTAATTCGGGCGTTGTGCATCGCGTGGGGCCGCACCGTATCAACGTCAAGTTGGCGCGGCAGCTGGCTGAGCGCGGCGTGGCGAGCATCCGATTCGACCTGCACGGCATGGGCGACAGCGCGCGTGCCAAAGGAGCACTCGCGTACGATGCCCAGGTGGTATGCGATCTGCAGGATGCGATGAGTCTTCTGGAGCAACACGCAGGAACGCAACGCTTTGTGCTTCTCGGTTTTTGCTCAGGCGCCCAGCAAAGCTACTTGGCGGCCGAAAAAGACCATCGCGTCGACACCATCGTGCTGTATGACGCATTCGCTTTCCACACAATGCGAAGCCGATTGCGTTTTCTCTGGCTGCGCATGCGCAGCCAAGGATCGGGCCTAACGGCTCTCGCATCGTATGCGCGAAAGGGAGTCACCGCGCTTGCTGATTTGCCGGCCTCCATTGCGGCGCGCCTCCGGTCCAGGGGCGCCGCGGACCTAGGTGGCGGGGACCAGCCCATCGATAAGGCTGCGTTCGCCCGAGGTTTGAGATTGCTAACCCAAAAAGGGGTAACTGTCGCCGTGGTACACGCCGGGGACGATTTCAGCCAAGTCAACTACGTTCGACAAATTCGAGATGCCTTTGGCCGCGCCTGGCCCGGCAATGGGGCGACGACTGTCTTCTTGGAGTTCGTTGACCATATAGCCACATCCACGCCCGCCCAGCGATGCTTTATGGACGCCCTATGCAACATCGTCCTCAACGCAGCCCTACGCAAGGTTGACGCGCCAACCCATCGCACCGGCATGCCTGACGCGGAGCTTGGCAGCACGAACACCGCCTCAACATGATGAGCCTCAAAATCCTTTTCTGGGCGAACACCGCGTTCATCGCCTACACCTACGCTGGCTACCCAATGCTGGTGTGGCTGCTGTCACGCCTGCGGCGGCAAGTCTACTGCCCGCCTCTGGACGCAAGCGCATTGCCGCAGGTCGCGGTGGTGATGGCCGCCTACAACGAAGCGCAGCGCATCCGCGAAAAAATTGACAACCTCCGTGCACTCGATTACCCGGCGGACAGGCTCGACATCTTGGTCGTCTCGGACGGCTCCACTGACGGTACCGCGCAGCTCTTACAGGCCTTGCCTGGGGTACGCACAATAGCGTGCTTGCAACGTCGTGGTAAGGCACATGCGCTGAATCTGGCAATGGCTGCGGTGCATGCCCCGTTTACTGTATTCTGCGACGTGCGGCAGGTGATCGCTCCAGACGCATTACGTCACCTGATGTCGGATTTCTGCTTGCCCAATATCGGCGCAGTGAGCGGTGAGCTAATTCACCGGCCAAGCGGTACACATGCCGGCCAGACCATCGGCCTGTACTGGCGCTACGAAAAATGGATCCGCAAGGCGGAGAGCCGACTGCACTCAACGGTTGGAGCCACGGGAGCTCTCTATGCGATTCGCACCGCCGACTTCGCCCCGCTCGGTGACAACACCATCCTCGACGACTTCGAGGTCCCCATGGGCACGGTGCGCTGCGGCAAGCGCGTACTGCTCGACCCGCGAGCGCAGGTCTACGACGTGCTACAGACTGAGTCGACCGCTGAACAGAGGCGCAAGATCCGGACGCTCACGGGGAACTTCCAAACTTTCGTCCGCCACCCCTGGTTGTTCGTGCCTTGGGCCAATCCAGCTTGGTTTCAGTTCATGTCGCACAAGGTCTTCCGCCTGCTCGTGCCTTATGCCATGCTCCTTGCACTGCTTTGCAGCGCCGTGCTTGCATCTCCGGTGTACCGCGTGGCACTGGCGCTTCAACTTGCCTTTTACGCGTTGGCAGCCTTGGCTCACTGGGCTCCTTCTACGCGGCGTTACAAGTTCGTGAGTCTTGCGCAGGTCTTCGTCGACATGAATGCCGCTGCCGTGATCGCCGCCATGCAGTTTGCGCGCGGCCGCGCCGATGCTCGCTGGGAGAAGATGTGAGCCGAATAAGCATCTTGATGTACCACGCACTGTGGGAAAGCGAGGCTGAACTGCAGGCAATAGCCCCGGAGGATCGGCCCTATGCCATTTCGATATCGGAGTTTGGCGCGCAGCTCCACGCGTTGCGTGAGAATGGCATTGCCGTACTCGATCCGAAGTGTCTCGAAAACGGCGCATCCGAACGGGGCGGGGTAATCCTGACGTTCGATGACGGACACGCGAGTAACGCAGTGCATGCGCTACCTGCCCTCCAAGCGCTGAATATGCCCGCGGCATTTTTCGTGACGACCGGTTTCGTCGGAACCAAGGCCGGCTTTTGTACTTGGGCGCAAATTCGCTCGCTCGCTGATGCTGGCATGACGGTGGGTGGACACGGTCATAGCCACCGATTTCTTAGCGGCCTTGACTACGCAGCCCAGCGCGATGAACTGTTCGGCTCGCACAGCTTGCTGGAACGGGAACTCGGGCGGCCGGTGCGGCAAATGTCGTTCCCTGGCGGTCGTTGTGATGCCGCCAGCCGCAAGACAGCCAGAGAAGCCGGATTTTCGGTACTGTATGCCTCGAAGGTCGGCACGATTGCAGCCGCCAAGGCAGCCGAGGCGGCCGCCCCCCTGCCCCGTATTGCAGTGCGCCCAGGCATGGCGCACCCCACGTTCGTGGCCTATGCGCGCGGAAACATGCCGCGTATGGTTCGGGCTCGAGCAGCTTCACATCTGAAGGATATGGCAAAGCGACTGATGGGCAATGAACGCTATCACCAACTCTACACGCGGCTCAAAGGCTGAACGCCGCAGACCTCCTCCGGTTGCCGGGGAGGCTACGCCTGCCGAGAATCCTAACTGGGGCGGCGCGCCGCTCCACTCCACGCTTTGGATTCTGACGATTCCGGCGCTCTACGCCATCGGCATCGTCGTTTTCCACGCCCAGCCCGGCAAGATCGGGCTCTACGGATTCGCGCTCGTGTTCGGCTTGGTGCTGCTCGCGCAACTGCGCAAGGGCCCGGAGGTTTTGCTGGCCGTCCTCATCTTCTATATGCCGCTCAGCCGTTTGTTCGCAGCCCGCATCGCACCTGGTCTAAACGGCACGAACTCACTCGAACTGCTGCTGATCGCGACCTGGATTGCCTCCGCGTACAAGAACAAGATCAAGCTGTTTCACCCTTATGCATTTTCGCGCCTCGTGGGAATCTGGCTGCTGCTGACCATCATTTCCGTGCTCACAGCGGTGGCGGCGATCGGCTTTCACCCCTTCGTGTGGAACTACACGGAGGCACTGCGGGGTTTTCTCGATCAATTCATCGTTTTTTTCCTTGTCGTCAACCTGATTCGCGACAAAAACATGGCGCGGCGGATGATCGTCTACATGATGTTCGCCAGCAGCGTCGTTTTTGTCTACGGCATCCACGAGTGGTTTGGCACACGCGGCCTCAGCACCATTGAGAAATCGCGCCTGCTCGGCCCGGTTGGCCAACCCAATGAGTTTGCCGCGCAACTAATCTACGCCTTCGCGCCCTTCTTGGCGTACGGGGCCTACTACTTTCCGCGCTGGAAGTCGCTTCGCCTTGCGCCCGTATTTCTGATCGGACTAAAAGTACTCCTTGGGGCTTTCTCGCGAGGCGCCTATTTGGCGTTTGCGATGGAGCTGATGTCGGTGTCTTTCGTCAAAAGCAAGAAGTTCTTTCTCTTCGTATTGCTCGTGCTCGGATCGATCTATTTCTTTCTCCCTCAGTACGTCCCAGCTTCATTGAGGGCGCGGGTGGAGCAGACGTATGAAGACCACACCCAAGGCGCAGAGATCGACAAAAGCGCAGACTCACGTTTCATCCTCTGGGACGCAGCCATTCAGATGACTGAGGATAATCCGATTCTCGGCAAGGGCTTCGACCAGTTCCATCGCCTTGTACCAAGCTATGTGTCCGGTTATTACGACGGCGTGACGGGTGGGGCGACCGACAACCAGAATATGTTCCTCTACGCCGCATCAAACATGGGCGTACCCAGCTTGCTCACGCTCCTGGCGCTTATTTTCGCCTTGGCTTGGCGCGGCTGGAAGCTCTACCGCGACAAAGCGCGACCAGACATCGATCGCATCGTCGGCCTCGGTGCTGTGACCATCGTTGCTGGGTTGATCGGCGTGAACATGTTTGGAACTCACATAATCGACACGGCGGTGGACAGCTTCCTGTGGGTGTATTTGGCAGTTGTTGCACATCTCTTACAGCCGGATCAACTCGTTCGCACTCCTTCCCCCGCCAACCACCATGGCGCGCACCGTCGCTGATTCCCCGCTGGTCGTACATATGATCGACGAGCTTCCGCGCGACGGCGCCGAAATGCTTCTCCTCGACCTTATGCGCATGCGCCACCCGCATTTGCGTTATGAGGTCGTATGCCTCATCCGCGGCGGCCCGCTGCAGCCAGAGTTCGAACACATTGGCGTTCCTGTAACAGTGTTTGGTAGGCGCGCCAAGCTCGACCCGGTGCTCGTTTGGCGCCTCGCGCGGTGGCTAAGACGTAAGCACGCGTCGATTGTGCATACGCATCTGTTCACAGCCGACACTTACGGCCGCTTGGCTGCACGGTTGGCGGGCGTGCCGGTGGTCTATTCCACGGCGCACAACATCGTCAATCCCTGGAAAGGTGCTCTACACAAGAGCATTGACCGCGCCTTCGCGCGCCTGAGCACTGGCGTGATTGGATGCAGCGAGGAAGTCGCACAAGCCCTGCGTCACCGCGACGGCATCGCGACTGACCGGGTGCTGGCTATCTCCAACGGTATTGAGCTCGCCAAGTTCTCAGAGATTTCAGGCGCGGGCGTGCGCACCGAATTCGGCTTGCCGGAAGACCGCAAGCTCATCGGCGTAGTTGGCCGCCTGCATCCCCAAAAGGGTCATGACGATCTTCTGCAGGCGCTCGCCGGGATGGAGGCAGCGCGCTCCGGTCGGCTTGCCTGCCTGGTCATCGGCACCGGCGAACTCGATCAGACGCTACGGGCCAAGGTAACTGCCCTCGGGCTAGACGGCTGCGTGATCTTCACTGGCATGCGCACCGACGTGCCACGCTTGATTGCTGCGGTCGATGCCATCGTTATGCCATCACGGTGGGAAGGCCTGCCCATTGCCCTGCTCGAATCGATGGCAAGCGCCAAGCCAGTGCTTTGCACGCGTGTTGGTGGAATTCCGGACGTCGTGCGCGACGGCGACAACGGTCTCTTGGTCGAAGCTGGGGACGTACAGGCTTTGCAAGCTAGGCTAACTTGGTTGCTGGACCACCCGAACGAAGGTACCGCGCTCGGCATCCAGGCGCGTGACACCGTGCTCGCGCGCTTTGACGTGAGGCGAACTGCCGCCGCCTACAACCGCTTGCATTGCCAGGCACTTGGGCTACCGGTGGACGACTGTCCGCCGGCTTCTGCTCCGCTGGCTTGAATGGGAGTGCTAGGGATGCGTCGCCTGCTCGCACAAATCATTCTGCCCTATGCGCGACTGTGCACTTGGGTACAGCCGGGTCTGCGCATCCTTATGTACCACCGTGTCGCCACGCTCCCACACTATGACCAACTCACCGTCTCACCTGCGCGGTTCGCACGGCAGATGGAGAAACTCGCATGTGAATGCCGCGTCGTGAGCTTGGCCGACGGCCTGCGTGCAATACACGAGAGCCAGCTGCGCCAGCCGTTGGTGGCGGTCACCTTTGATGATGGGTATCGCGATAACCTCACTGAGGCGCTGCCGATTCTGCGTCGCTATGCTGTACCGGCGACCATCTTCGTGACCACCCGATTTTGCGACCAGGCCGAAAGCCATCCACGCTACGGACCATCGCCGCAGCGCCTTCATTTGGACTGGGATGAAGTGGCGGTTCTGGCCGCGACGCCCGGAGTCACGATCGGCTCGCACACGCTTCACCACCCATATCTGCCCACGCTACCCGAGGCACAGGCGCGCGAGGAAATTTCGCAGAGTCGCACCATAATAGAAAGCCGGATCGGCCAGCCCGTGGCGTTTTTTTGCTATCCGTCGGGTGACCTAGGCCCGCGCGAGCTTCGCCTCGTACATGAGTCTGGCTATGCAGCAGCTGTAAGCGTGGCGCCAGGCGTTAATTACCGCTCGACCGACCCAATGAAGCTGCGTCGCACTGAAATCACTGACCGTGACGACGATGAAGCATTCGCCCTTAAGATTGCTGGCGCTTTCGACCCCATCCACCGCCTGCTGCACGCTAGGCGCACCTGGAACTTTGCACGTGGCTATGGCCGGCCCGGCGCCCAGACGACCGCAAGACCATGAAGATCCTCTATTTGATGACTGAGCCATTTGGCATCGGAGGCGTGCAAACCGATATCCTGACCCTAACTGAAGACTTGAGCGCCAAAGGCCACACTGTGTACGTCGCGACTACAGATGGCGTGCTATTACAAGAACTCATCGGCAAAGGCGCGCGCCACGTGAATATCGATTTCCGTTTTCGCAAGCTATCGGAGTTTCTCGCCGCAGCACGCAAGCTACGCCGGGTTGCGCGCACAGAAAGCATCGAACTCATTGCCCCGCAGTCCGTGCGCTCGTCGATTGCCGCTTTTTTTGCGCTGCGGCTTGTGCCATATCGCTACAGCGTCGCGAGCACAGGCAAACGCCCGCCCATCGTCACCACGATCCACAACATCCACAACCCAGCGAATTTTCAATGGGCCGGGAAGATCCTGCGCCGTTGTGCGGATTTCGTCATCTTTGAATCACATTACGAGCGAAACCGCCTGCTGCAAAACGGCCTACAGGCCGAGCGTTCCGCTGTGATCCACAGCGGTATTGACCTAGGAAAGTTGTCTAGGCCAACGCAGGCGCAGGAACTCGCGGTGCAATATGGCCTGGATCCCAGCCGCCAGTTCATCTATGGCATCGTCGCGCGCCTCTCGGAGGAGAAGGGGCACTGCTATTTGGTCGAAGCGTTCGCACGCGTCGCGCGGCGCCGACCCGAAGCCAGGCTGGTGATTATCGGCGACGGTCCTCTTCTGGATGTTGTGCGGCAGCAAGTCAACGCGCTTGAACTGGACTCGCGCGTCGTGTTTACTGGAATTCAGCGCGACATCGCTTCGCACTTGGCAATGCTAGACGTGTTCGTGTTGTCATCCACGCGCGAATCGTTTCCGTTGTCAGCGCGCGAGGCGATGGCCGCCGGCCGCGCAGTGATCGCGCCCCGGATCGGTGGTTGCCCCGAAGTGGTCGACGATGGCGTCACCGGCCTTTTGTTTCAAGCGGCCAATACCGATGATCTGGAAGCGAAGATGCTCCTTCTCGCCGACCGCCAGACGAGCACGATGATGGGCCGTGCGGGGCGTGAGCGGGCGCGTCGCTTGTTCTCCCGTGAATCGTGGGTGGACGGCGATGAGCGAGTCTATCTCCAATGGGCTGGTGCTGCCGCCAGCGATTGAGGAATGCCTGGCTTACCCACCCCTTTTCTTCGCATCCGGCTCGCTGCATTTGAAAACCTCGTTTGAGCTTCTTCTTTCGCCGGTGGGGCTGTTTGCCATCGCGCTGCTCGCGCTCACGATGGAGACACTACGTCGAGCGCAAAGCTGGTGGCTGCGGATCTTTGCGGCATCACTGACGGTTGCCTTTTTTGCCGTGAGCACCCCCCTTGGAGCAAATCTAATGCTCGGCGCGCTCGAGAGCCACGCGCGCCTCGAGGAAAGTCATTGTGCCCCCCCCCGCCGGGAAGCATCATCATCCTTCTTGCGGGCGGCATTCGGGGTGATCCCGATCGCCTGGACGATTTCTCGGCACTCTCGGAAGCAAGCTTGTATCGGCTCTTTTCGGCCGTGCGTCTGGCCGATCAGACTCCGAATAGCACCTTACTGATCTCCGGAGGCGGGGGCAGAGTGATCCATGAAGCGAATCTCATGGGAGCATTGGCCGAGCAGCTCGGCTTTCCGCGGCAGCGCGTTGAGCTCGACACACGCTCCCACACTACATTTGAGTCTGCTTTGAATGTCGCCTCCGCTGTCGAAAAATACCCGCAACGCCAGCGCTATCTGGTGACCTCCGCCGACCATATGCCACGCGCACTCATGGCATTCCGCCATGCTGGTTTGAACGTTTGTGCACGGCCCGTCGACTTTGAAGCTCTCCCTCTGAAGCCAGCCGAGATGCTCACGCCGCAAATTAGTGCGCTCAGCAAGTCGACACGTGCCATGCATGAAGCGCTCGGCATGCTTTACTACGATCTCGTGAAATTTCAGTAATTGGCTCCAATAAATGAAGCCGGGGTTTTTCCATTTCAGGCGGTCATTCAGCGAAAGCTGACGTGAGTTTCGAGCGATTCATGTGTGCCCACGAATTGACTTTCGCACGCCGTTTTAGCATGCCTTTGGAGTTGCGTCATCCGAGGTGGTGGATGCGCAACGGCGAACCGATTTTTGCCTAGTGCTGGAGGTTGAACCGTGAGGAAGGGTTGGCCGCAAAGAGACGCCAAGGGGTCCGCCTGGCGATGGTATTCATCGAGCGGCACTCCTTCATGGGTGCCTGAGAGTGCAACCCTGCTAGTGTCGTGTTTGATTCTTAATGGAACTTACGTGCAGTACCAGTCTCCAATGCTGTACTTGGGTTTGCATTGGAGAGAGCGATTGCGAGTTGCCCCGATGATTGTGTTGACGGATGAACAGGAGAGCGAGTTGACCCGGCTCGCGCGCTCAAAGCGCACCAGCGTCAGGCTGGTGCAGCGTGCGCGCATCGTGTTGCTGGCTGCGCAGGGCCTGCAGAACAAGGACATCGCCGAGCAACTTGGCATCGGACGCGTGCAGGTCGCGCGCTGGCGCGAGCGGTATGTGGAGTCGGGGCTGCGAGGCATTGAGCGCGACCTGCCGCGCGGCGCGCCGCCGGTGAAAGTGGACGTGGCCAAGCTGGTGGAACTGACCACGCAAACCACGCCCGAGGCCGCCACGCACTGGAGCACACGCAAGATGGGCGAGGTCCTGGGCGTCAGCGCCAGCACCGTCATGCGGCATTGGCAGGCGCACGGGCTCAAGCCTCATATCGTGCGCGGCTTCAAGGTCTCGCGCGACTCGAAGTTTGTCGAGAAGCTCGAGGACATCGTGGGCCTGTACGTGTCCCCACCCGAGCACGCGCTGGTGCTGTGCTGCGACGAGAAGAGCCAGGTCCAGGCGTTGGATCGCACGCAGCCGGGTCTGCCGCTGAAGAAGGGGCGCGCTCAGACGATGACGCACGACTACAAGCGCCACGGCACGACGACGCTGTTCGCGGCGCTCAACGTGCTCGACGGCCAAGTCATCGCCCAGTGCCAGCAGCGCCATCGCCACGCCGAGTGGCTGAAGTTCCTGCGCCAGATCGACCGCGAAACGCCCAAGGACAGGACGCTGCATCTGATTGCCGACAACTACGCCACGCACAAGCATCCCGTCGTGCAGGAGTGGCTGGCCAAGCACCCGCGGTTCAACATGCACTTCACGCCCACCTCGGCGTCGTGGTTGAACATGGTCGAACGGTTCTTCCGCGACATCACCGTCAATCGCTTGCGCCGCGGCGTATTCACCAGCGTGCCAGAGTTGGTCACCGCCATCGACGAGTACATCGCCCATCACAACATCAAACCGAAGCCATTCATCTGGACCAAGAGCGCCGCCGACATCCTGCAGAAGGTCATTCGCGCCAACAGTCGCTTAAGTTCCAAACAGAATGGAACACTACACTAGACACCGACTGGTTTAGGCGATGGGATGGACGTTCTTTCCCCGGTTTAGGGGTAGGCAGGCCCGACCGAGCAACTTACGCTTAACGGCGAAAAGGGCTAAAACATTTCTGAGAATATTTCGCATGATCCAGTCTCACGCGGATTACAAGGCCTATTTGGATGCCGATCGCCTATCTCTTGGCAAGAATCACACATTGCGCGACCGGTTCCTCGACGAGATATGGCTTTTTCAGCGGCGGCTGCGTAGGGTTGAGTACCTGACCAACTGCCGCAAGAATCGGCTCCGCCGACTTGTTGCGGTATACCAGTACCGTCAGCTTGGCATCCGGCTTGGCTTTTCGATACCGATTAACGTATTTGGGCCCGGCCTTGCGCTTTTGCACTATGGAACGATCGTCATCAACGCACAGACACGTGTCGGCGCGAACTGTCGCGTCCACGCCGGTGTCAACATTGGTGCACAACTGGGGCCCGACGGCGGGGTGCCGCGCATCGGGGACAACTGCTACCTTGGCCCTGGTGCAAAATTGTTTGGCGCCATCGTCATTGGGGATAACACGGTGATTGGTGCAAACGCCGTGGTCAACAAGAGCTTCCCGAGCGGAAATGTCACGCTGGGCGGAGTTCCGGCTCGGATCATTTCGGAAAAATCGGCCGCTGGCCTGTTCGTACTGGGCTACAAGAAAGCACAATGATCCTGCCATCGTCTAGGCACCCTTTCTTTTCGCCCTCGCTCGCAATCGAACTCCCGATGCTCACAATGATGATTCGCGATTCGTTTTTTGCCTTATGAAGGCCGCCCACTCCATTGCAGCAGTGAATCCGGTTGAGCTTTCCGCTGAATGTGTCAGGACGACTCGGGTTCTGATGGTTGTGGACGGACGATACCCAGCAACTGGCGGTGCCGAACTTCAAGCACGGTTGCTGAGTTCAGCCCTTGCCGCATCCGGGCACTCAGTACGCGTGCTGGCGCCGCGTCTCGACTCCTCGCAACCCTTGGACGGCTACATTGATGGAATAAGGGTTCAGCGCTTGGCCTATCCACACATCAAGGCACTTGGCGCGATTTGGTTGAATCTGCGATTTGCCGCTTGGTTGATTTGGCATCAACACGAATTTGACGCGATCCACATTCACATGATGCACAATCTCGCCGGTGCAGCGGGATGGTTCAAACGCTGGCTCCGCCCGAAAATCGTGGTTAAGGTGTCTGGCGCTGCAGAATTCCAAGGCGGCATTCTCGACCCCGCATTGCGTCACAAGCCCGTACACCGGATACTGCTCGCCGGGAGCCGCCGCTTGGACGCCTTCCAATGCATCAGCCAATACACGCGAGAGGTCATGCTCCGCGCCGGCTACGCCTCGCAACGCCTGCATCTCATTCCCAACGCGGTGGATTGCGCCCGCTTTTTTCCATCACCCGCAGAGGTCGAACCGATCCGCGCTGTATTCGTGGGGCGCCATGTACGCGTCAAAGGGCTGGATATCCTATTGCGGGCCTGGGTCAGGGTAAGGCGGCACGAAAACGCAAGGCTGGTGCTAGCAGGAGACGGGCCGGAGCGCGCGCATCTCATGGCCCTTGCTCAAGAGCTTGGCGTTGCGGATAGCGTGGATTTTCCGGGGCTAGTGGAGGACATTCCAGCCCTGCTCGCCGGCGCTGCCATCTATGTCCAGTCCTCCCACCATGAGGGCCTGCCGAATGCCGTGTTGGAGGCCATGGCCGCCGGCCTGCCAGTCGTGGCAACACGCATAAGCGGGCATGAGGACATCGTTGCCCACGGGCATAGCGGCATCCTCGTTCCGCCAGCCGACCCAGCCGCATTAGCCGATGCGATGCAGCGTTTGATCGACGCGCCATTGCAAAGGCGACTCTTCGGGGCCGCCGGTCGCGATTTCGTCGCTCGGCACTACGCCATTCCCGTGATCACGGCGCAATTGTTGCGCCTGTACCAAGCCCCATCCCCCGACGGCCGCGCCTCAGGGCGTGTGCTCGCCGCACCGTGATGCAGGGCAAGCTGGAGCCCGCGGCGTTGGTACCCGACAAGGAAGGGGGCGGGGCGCTCAGGCGACTGGCGCGCCATACCTCAATCTACTCCATCGGCAGCCTGCTGGTCACGTTTGCAAGCATCATCTCGTTCCCTGTCTTCACACGCATTTTCACAGTGTCCGAGTACGGCACGATGGGCTTGGTGACATCCACCATCTTGTTTCTAGTGGGCGTCGGCAAGCTTGGCCTCCAGCACTCGGTCGTGCGCTTTTACAGCGAGGTTGAAGCTGGCACGCGTCACAACACAGCCGTACAGTTCTTCTCGACCGTTCTGTTCAGCATGCTGGCAACCGGCGCCATCGTCAGTGTGCTGGGCGCACTGCTTGTCAAGTTGATGCCAACGCACTGGTGGGGTGAAACGCAGACACAGCATCTTGTCGTCTTTGCTGCTCCGCTGATTCTTATTCGCGTGGTCGATAGCGCGATGTATAACATGTTGCGGGCACAGCAAAAAAGTGCCCTTTACAGTACTTATTTCACTGTGCGGAAGTATTTGGGTCTAGCCCTTATTCTTCTGGTGCTGTTCTTCGTTTCACGCAGTCTCGAAGGATTTTTTGCCGCATCCATAGTCAGCGAAGGCTTAGCCGTTTTTGTGATCATCACCTATTACTGGCGCCAGCACGTTTTCGACGTCCGGAAAATTTCAAAGCCGCTTCTATTTTCCATGCTGATGTATGGATTGCCCTTGTTTGCGAGCGAGCTTTCCGGGCTCCTTCTCAACATAGGCGGGCGTTACATAATTAACTATCGACTCGGCCCTGAACCCCTTGGGTCCTTTTCAGCAGCATATAACTTCAGCGATTATCTGCAAGGCATTCTCACCGCTTCGTTTGCTCAAGCGATCATCCCCATTTATTTTCGTCTATGGGAACAAAAAGGCCCTGAGAAGACGGCAGCATTTCTTCAGGATTCACTTCGATATTATATGGCGATCTCCATCCCGATCGTGGCTGGGATCGGCGCTGTAGGACCTGAACTCGTCCGCTTATTGGCTTCCGCAAAGTATAATGTGAGTGCGCCCCTCATTACATTCGTGACCGCAGGTATGCTGATCTCGGGCGGGACGCCGTTATTTAGTGCTGGCGTCTATATCAAGAAGCAGACAAAGATCGTAATGTACTCCGTACTGGCGGCTGCCGTATGCAACATTGCGTTGACTATCGCATTGACCCAAGGCTATGGGATCGAAGGCGCTGCCGTTGCGACCCTAGTCAGCCTCACACTTTACGCGGCATCCACTGCATACTTTGGGAGACGAACCGTGCAAGTACGGATGCCTTGGCGGGATCTGGCCAGCTTCTCTGCACTGTCTCTACTCATGTACGGCGTGATCACGAGGATCGAGTTGCCGAGTTTGGCGCTCCGCATTTCGGCACAAATCGCATGCGGTGCCGTCCTCTATGTGGGATTGCTGCTGTTGATCGATCGCCCCATGCGCGGATTGGCGCAAAAAGGGTTGAGCCACCTGCGGCGCTCGTGAAACAGGGTTGGGCCGGAGCTTGCTCACGACCCTT
The DNA here is from genome assembly GCF_000733775.1 of Thiomonas sp. FB-Cd. Taxonomy (NCBI): domain Bacteria; kingdom Pseudomonadati; phylum Pseudomonadota; class Betaproteobacteria; order Burkholderiales; genus Thiomonas; species Thiomonas sp. FB-Cd. The sequence continues at coordinate 898,762 of NZ_JPOE01000005.1, forward strand.
ACCCATATCGTCCAACATTAGGCGACAGCTCTGGCACGCAGTTCATCTACCACGCAGCGGCTTTGGACTCCTAGGCTCGACGTGCCCCAGCGGCGATTCTGAAGGCTCCTTTTATGGCGTGCGTCCTACTCGAATTCGCTAGGCCGAGGTCTTGAATCTTAAATCCGCACGGCTCCCAATTCACGACGCCCCCTTCGTGATCAAACACGCCATGCCACTTCAATGCCACATATGCAACTACCATCACGCGATCACCCTAGGCCGCCCCAGCCTGCGCGCAAATGACGTGCCTTATTGAGAAGCCCGGTCGGTAGCACAATTCGGATTAACACACGTAACGTTTTGCGCGTGAATACCCTGTAGAAAAACCCGCTTACAAGCAGAAGCTTCAAAGCAGCCACGCGATCCTCGTCTGATAAAGCGTATGCAGCGCTGAGGGTCAGCGCGCCAAGATGGCGACGCACTTTGCCCGGTGCGCCCTCGCGCAGCTTGGGATCACGCGCGTGGATCATCTCTGCCACACGCAATGAATCGACAGCGGTCTTTGGCTTCGCTGATATTTGAGATGCCGATAGACGGTACTTCAGCAAGGGGCGATCAATATAGCCAACAGGACCTAAACGCGCGACTCGCACGAACCATTCCCACTCGCACACAATTTTGACCTGTGGATCAAAATACCCTGCCCGCTTCAATGTAGCGCGAGGAAACATGACGGTCGGCGGATGGATAAAATTCCCTAAAGCGAGATCTTCATATACGGCGCCGCGCATGGTTTGCACCTGCATGGGCTGTGATATTTGTGGCTCAAAACAGCTACCGATATCAATCATCTCATGCACCGAATACCGTGCACTTGCCCCCCCATGAGCAGCGCTACATCGGGTATAATACTCGCCACAATATGAAGCGCCAAGCATCCCGCGTTCGTCAAATCCACTGAAATCGGAACTGCACAGTAAAATATCTGGATTCGATTTGAGGTATTTTAATTGCACTGCGATACGTTCTGGCTCGCAGATATCGTCCGCGTCGAGCAGGGCGATGAACTCTCCCCATGCAGCCTCAACTCCCCTGTTGCGGGCCACGGCAATTCCCGAATTTGGCTGCCGAATCGGTCGAATTGCCGAACCGAAACTCTGTAGAACCTCCCAGGTCCCATCGGTCGATCCGTCATCCACAACCACAATGTCCAGTCGTCGGTGTGTCTGTCCAAAGACGCTAGCGAGGGTCTCGGCGATCGTCTCCCGCGCGTTATATGCTGGTATGACCACGCTAACGGTGGTTTCGTCGAGGTTTAGACTGTTAGGCATGATGGCATAACCTTCCCACTTTGATGCGACGAGGGAAGCTTGTCCGTACCATCACGCTGATCGGAATACGGCCTTTTCCCCTTGCGCCGGATGCCGAGGGAAACGGAAGTTAGCCACGCCTTCAGCCTATAAAGTGCTGCCGTAGGCCTTCGTCGGTATGCCCTGACCCAGACCGTGTTACGCGTGAGCCGTAAATAGTGGCGCTTATGATGGTAATCGCCCTTAAGCATGTCGAAAATCTCGCAGCCCTCTTCAATCGCTTGCTGGATAGAGTAGCCGACCACCAACTCGCCAGGACTCCACGCTGCCATAGATGGATCGAATCCGCTCTGAAAATAGTAAAATGTGTTCCCCAGTCTATAGCCATAGAGCATGGCGATGCTTCGTCCGCCAATTTGAAGCTCGGCTAACCTGAGGCGCCCCAAGGCCAACAATGCGTGCATCAATTCCCTGTGAAAGCCGAGGTATTGAGGGGAATTGAAACTCGGGTGATCGGTGCGCCCTTCCCAACGGAGTCTGTGCAGAGACGCGAGGCGCTCAAAAGCCGCATCAATTTCAGATGGATCCGCCCAAACGATAAACGTGGAACCTGTTTGTTGCTCGAATTTGCGTCGCAAGCGACGTAACGCGGCACGCCTGTGATAGCCTAAATTTGCCAGAAACTCATCCCACGTCGCGGGCAATTTTCCATATGTAATGCTCGATGGTTCGCCGACGTTCAACATGGAAGGCCGATTCTTGTAGGCACAAATCAGTGCCTTTGTGAAGGGCGCATCCGGTTGGAGGTCAACAAGATCCAACAGATCCCAGCCAGCGATCTCATCAATGATGTGGTCGGCAAAGGCCTTGGCCACGGAATCGCGCGACCCGTCAAGCAGCATCGGATTGAGATCATCTGGCGCGGTGTCTCCCCCAGCGCCAATTTGCCTTAATTTGCGTACACGCCATAACCCGCGTAGCCAATGTGTTTCCTGATAAAGAGGAAAAATCCCTATCGTTTTCCCCTCTTCTTTGGCCAACAGAATACGTAGCTCTCGTCCTGTCCCGTAATGCTTCCACCACAGGCGTTGCCAGTCCCAGGTCATGAAAATGCTTGTGTCCGGCGAGGCCTTTTCAAGCTCGCGCCACTGTTCGAGCAGAGAATCAAACTGTTCGATTGTTGTCAAACATTCGATTAACATAAATTTTGGCCTACGAATTCCATATGTGCGGCATTCTGGCCTCAAGCCACGCGCTCCGTCGCATGTCAGGCTGAGGGTCGATATTGACGCCAGGCGAACAAAGGAAGGCTCGCAGAAATCGGTATCCGCGGCATCGCAAAGGGATTTGTATCTTCCACGACAAAACCTTCCTCTGTCGTCACGGCTGCTCGATATACCTGTTCAACAACTTCACGTACACGCGCGTCGGTCGAACCGTTGGGGTAACAGAAGAGATCGATGTCGCGATCTAGCCTCCACGCCAAAATATCTTTGCTGGCCTGCAATTCATGCTGAATTTGGGCATCGGTCAGAGTGGGCAAGATTGGGTGCGACAAAGTATGCGAACCGATGGTAATCAATTTACGGTCCAGCACTGCAATCTCACCCCAAGTCAGCAGATCATAGGCCTCCCGCTCTTCTGGAGTCGGATTGAAGGACGTTGTTGAATCCCGTAAATTTGCCGCGGTCACTTCGCGAACCTGAATTGGCAGAGTTTTCATCCAATCGATGATGCGTTCGACTTCTGAAGAAGGCGCGCCGTTGGCAAGTGCCCATTCCTCACATTGCTGGGAGGAAAGTCGGTGCAAGCGGGCTCTTGCTTCATGATTCCAAAGCCACTGATTCCCACTGATCAGTTCGGGGCAGACGAAGAAGGTGGCTGGAATATTGAATTCCTGCAATATTGGATAGGCTATTTGTATTTGATTACGCAAGCCATCATCAAAGGTTATCGCCACATCTCCTTCAAAACTCGGCGGTGTGCCTGCGGCCAAAGCGCGCACCATTGAGTCCAGCGATTGGATGCGGAAGTTCTGCTTCAACCAGGCCATCGCACGCCTGAAATCAGAAGCTCGCAGATCTCTTCCTCCCACGCCATGCAGCATGATCACCCGGCGCACAGGGCGTCGCTTCGCCAACCAAGCGGAAAGACCCGTTGTGAGGGCAACATTTTGGATTGACTGCTTGAGCCTGCTCTCTACTTTCGTCATGTACATAATCCCGCTCCCGCGGCGGGCGTTCTCCGAACGTTGAGGCTGCCCAAATGTTAAGGACGCGGATTGAAAGGCAAGGATCGGGTCGGCTCCTTGAAAGGCAATAGACCACGGGCGCAAGATACCCAATGCCCCAGCATTTGCGCACCCCTAAGTCAAGGGAGAACGCGGCTCCATGCTGGCGCCTCAGAGGTGCGATTTCCTCCAGGTGGCAAGCCCTTCTGCGACTGGGGGGCCGCACTCTAGCGGTGCGAACTGACTAACCCGCGCCAGCAGCATGGCATGGCCGTAGCTGAAGAACCGGTAGCGCTCGCGCACGACTTGCGCACGCATAGGCCGCCTGAATGCGTCGAGCACGGCAAAGACGGCAACCAGCATGAGCAGAGTTGAACGCGGCAAATGGGAATTCGTAATCAGCAGGTCAATCCAGGCGAAACGGTGGCCCGGGGTGATGAAAATGGCCGTCTAGGCACGGTCTAGCGTTAACTGTGCATGCGGGGCAGCCCCATGGGCATGTCTCGCGAATAGGTTCGCTCGTGCCCCTGTCGGCGCCCCAGGCATTGAAGGCTGGGAATACCGAATGCTAAGGCGAGCCAGCAGCACGCTTCACCCAAAGCCGGCCAGCCAACAGCCTGGTAGGCGGGTTCGAAACGTGCTTGATTGACAAGGCTTACAGTATCCAGCGGGCCAACACCGCATAGCGGCCTGTACCGAGCACGGACCGGACGAGACAAAGATCCGCCGCGTGCCAGAGAATCGGTGCAAAGCATTCCGGGGGGAGGCTGGCTTGGGCGGCGCGCGCCAAAGTTACGTGAGGCTTGAAGGGGCGCACGTCGCAGGGGACGCCTGCCTTCTGCGCCTCCCGCGCCAGCGCCACGCGCAACGCTGTAAGTTCCCCGGGCACATGGCTTGGAGCAAGATGGGCAATACCGCCTTGCGGCCAGATCTCAGCATGATCCAGCTGCAATCTGAAAGGCTGCGCTTCGCAAGCGATTCTGGCGCCAAAAGCCATCACATCCTGCAGGCGCGCCTTGGGCACGCCATCCATAAAGAGCACAGTGAGATGCAGTTTGTCCGGAACAGTTGATCTCGCAGGCGGTGCAAAACGCCACAGCAATGCGTGCTGCGCAATCTTTGCGCGCAGTGCCGGCGGCGGCCACAGCGCAAAAAACAGCCGCAGTGCTGCATCGTACGGCGCCGCGCCGAGGTGGAAATCGAGCCTTTGCGATCTCGCGAGCATGGTGGGTCTCCAGTCAGCCATCGAGCCACGCCAACAGGGTAGAACGGCGCACCCATCGTTGTCGAGAATCTCCGCTGGGGCATAGACCGGCGTTGCACCGGCTTATTGATTCGGCCCTCAAACAGTGTCATGCGGCGTATTTGACAAACGGATCTTGAAAGAAGGTTTTGACACGCTCGGGCTTGTTGGTCAGGGCGGTCATGTGCTCAACGGCGGCGGCCTGCAACTTCGCCTTGGTTCTCACTGGAACCTTGGTTCGGATCACATGCTTGAGGTCCGCGTTCAGGCGCTCCTCCGGATTGAGCTCAGGGCTGTAGCTGGGCAGATAGAACACCTCCATCTGCTCGGCGTGCTGCGCCAGCCACGCCTTCACCGGCTTGCAATGATGCACCCCCAGGTTGTCCAGAATCAGGAAGATCTTCTTGCCCGTGTCTTTGACCAGGGACTCGAAGAACTCGATCAACCGCTCATGGTTGAACGCGCCGTCGATGATCATCCAGCGCGCCTTGCCCTGGTTGGTGACGGTGGCAATCATGGAGAGCTTTTGACGTGTGCCGCCCACCGCCATGGCCACCGGCGTCTGCCCCTTGGGCGCAAAGCTGCGGCCCCGCACATCGGTGTTGACCAGCGCCGTCTCGTCGCCCCAGTGAATCTCTGCGCCCTCGGCCTTGGCGCGCTGCGCAATCTGCGGGTACTGCGTGTCCAGCCATTCCTTGACCGCTGCAGGTGACTGTTCATAGGTCCGCTTGATCGGCTTTTGCGGCGTGAAGCCCCAGCGCGCCAGGTATTTGCCCACTGAGCGCACATGCAGCTTGATGCCGTATTCGCGCTCGATCAACTGCATGACGGCGGCTCGGCTCCATAGTGCGAAGTCCATCTTCAACTGCTCCGGGCGGTGGTCGCAGATGAGGCGCTGTATGGCTTGTTCCTGCTCCATCGACAGGGCGCGGTCTTCGCCACTGCGCCGACCGCGTGTGTGCGGCGCCAGACCCGCCAATCCCTGCGATTCAAAGCGCGCGATCGTCTTGCTCACTGCCGTGTAGCTCAACCCGATCTCCTGGGCAATCTGCGTGCGCGTTCGCCCTCGTTTGTGCGCGCGGATGACTTGCCGGCGCCGCTCGTGCTGCTCGGCTGGGCTGAGTTTTCTTGCATCGTCTTTTTCCATGAATCTGAGATGCGGAAAAACTCAATAAGTTCAATCTATTTGTGGGCCGTATCTATAGGCTCGTTGCTGCCGACCATGCTTTGCCATGAACCGCATCGAGCTCCCGTTCGCACGCAGCCGCCGCCTCACGGCTGGCGCCCGGAGCAGAGCGGGATTCGTCGGCATGAAATCGCGCCCTCCAGCACAATCGCCGGATGGACTTCATCATTCTGTTGCTCGGTGGCGCGGTGCTGGGGCTGGTTGGCGTGCTGGTGCGCTTGGCCGGCCATGTGGGCGTCGGGCCGTTCGGCAGTGCCTTCTGGCGCATGGCGCTGGCCACGCCGGTGCTCGTTGGCTGGGCGCTTTCGGCTTCACGGAGTGCGCGGCGGAAGCGCTTGCAGGCGGAGGCACTGCCGCACGCGCAGACGGTTGCCGCGCAGCCTGTTAGCGGGAGTGCGCCGCGCATCGCATTGAGCGCTCGTGGCGGGCCGCCGCAACCGCTCGCCAGCTGGCCTCAGGGCTGGCTGCTCGCCTTCGCCGCGGTCATGTTCGCCGGCGACCTCATCCTGTTTCACCTTGGCCTTTTCTGGAGCACAGTGGCGAACGCGACGATGGAGTCCAACCTCGCACCGATCGTCATCACCCTGGCATTCTGGACGATCACGCGGGTGGCGCCACGGGGCCTGTTCTTGCTGGGTCTGGCCGCCTCGCTCGCCGGCGCCCTGCTGATGATCGGGCCACATTTTGACCACAGCCGCGCCCTGCTTGGTGATGTGTGCGGCATATTCTCGGCCGTGTTCTACGCGGGTTATCAGATCGGCGTGCAGCAGGCCCGGCAAAAGCTGGACACCCTGCATCTGATGGCTTGGGTGACGGCTGGCGCCGCGCTGGCGCTGTGGCCCTTCGCACTGGCTGAAGCACGCCTGTGGCCCACCGCGCCAATCGGCTGGGTTTGGCTTGTTCTACTTGCGCTTGTGGTGCAAATCGGCGGGCAGGTGGTCATCGCCTACGCCGTCAAGCACCTGAGCCCCGCCCTGTCGTCGATCGGGCTGCTGGTTCAACCGGCGACCTCGGCCGTGTATGCGTGGCTTTTGCTCGGCGAGGGGCTGGGCGCATGGCAGCTCGTGGGTGCCGGACTTTTGCTCGCCGGCATTTATCTCGCGCGGCGTGGCCTCTAGGGTGCTTCTTTTTCCCTTACCCAGGTCTGCGTGCGACCGAGCAGCGGAATCCCGATATAGCCGCGCACCTTGAGGCGCGCACCAACCTCGATCAACCAAGCCTTGCAGTGATACGTCTTGCCGTTGTCGGGATCGACGATCTCGCCGCCGCCGTAGCTTCCCGTGCCGTCCTTGCGCAAGCCGGTGAGGATGGTCATGCCGATGATTTTCTGGTCTTTGAGCGCACCGCGGCACGCGGTGCATACGCGGTTGGGGTCGGCACCGGGCACCAGCGCCTTGATCACCGTGCCGCTGTAACTGCCGTCCGCTTGTTCGACGATGCGGATCAGCGCCTTGGGCTTTCCGGTCTTGTCGTCGATGGTCTTCCAGTCGCTGGCAAGGGTCATGCTCTGGGCCCAGCACGCCGCCGTGCCTCCGACCAGGCACAGTGCGAGCACAAAGCGCATGGCGTGGATCACCCAACCCGAAGGAACGCGTGTGAAATTCGACATCGCTTTTCTTAAGAATTGGTTGCAAGCTCATCGAGCGCTGTTGCCGATGGCGAGGACGTCGGGGAGAGGCTCGCATCCAGCACTTCGCGCGCATCGAACACGAAACAGCCACCGGTGTAGTGCGCAGCACCGACTTGCTCGAAATACTTGAGAATGCCGCCATCGAGCTGGTAGACGCGCTCGAAACCCGCTTCCTGCATCAGCAAGGCTGCCTTCTCGCAACGGATGCCGCCCGTGCAGTAGGTCACCACGGTGTGACCGGCGAAACGCTCCGCCTGCGCCTCCACTGCCGGGGCGAAGTCGCTGAAGCGATGAATGCGGAAATCCACGCAAGCGTCAAACCCGCCGAGGTCGCGTTCAAAGGCATTTCGCGTGTCGAGCATCACCACTGGGCGCCCCTCATCGTCCTGCCCCGCGCCTAACCAGCGCTTCAGGGTCTCGGGTGCCACGGCGGGCGCGCGATGGCTGGATGCCGGGCGGATCTGCGGACGGTTCAGGGTGATGATCTCGCGCTTGATCTTCACCTTCATTCGGCGAAACGGCGGGGCCGCGGACCACGACTCCTTGGGCGTCAGATCGGCGAAGCGCGCATCGGCGCGCAGCTCGGCGACCATCGCGCGCACGGACGCACTTCCGCCCGCCAGGAACAGGTTGATGCCCTCGGAGGCGAGCAATACGGTTCCCCTGAGTTGCAGCGCGTTGCACCGTTGCGCGATACGCTCGCGCAGAGCCGGCAAGTCGTCAAGAGCGACGAACTTGTAGGCCGAGACGTTGAGCACCGGCGGTGCCTCAGAGTCCGTGATTGGGTTTCGTGTGGCGAGCATGGGCGAAGTTTATGACGCCGCCTGGCCCGCTGCCTCGCCCGTGCCCGAGGAGAGGACCGCCATCGCGCGGCTTGTGCAATGATGCACGCTGCACGCTTCTCCAACACGACCCATGCCCGCACCCGACACCGCCCGCCCCAACCAGTTCGCCCTGCTCGGCCAGCGCCGCTTCGCCCCGTTTTTCTGGACCCAGTTTTCGGGTGCCGGCAACGATAACCTCTTCAAATTCGGGTTCACGGTGATGGTGACCTACCGCGCCGAGGCTGCATCCGCCTTGTCGGCCGGCTTGATGGTCAACCTCATTGCTGCCCTGTACATCCTGCCCTTCGTGCTCTTCTCGGCCACCAGCGGCCAACTGGCCGACAAGTTCGACAAGGCCTCCCTGATGCGCAAGGTCAAGGCATTGGAGATTGCAATCATGCTGCTCGCAGCGTGGGGTTTCATGGCTGGCAACGTACCCGCGCTGCTCGCCTGCGCTTTCGGCATGGGTCTGCATTCAACGCTTTTCGGTCCAGCGAAATACGCCTATCTGCCCCAGCACTTGAATGCGGCCGAACTCACAGGGGGCAATGGCATGACGGAAATGGGCACGTTCGTTGCCATCCTCCTCGGCAATCTCGCAGGCGGCCTGCTCATGGCCTTCGAGCAGGGACCGCTGTTGGCTGGCGCCGCCTGCCTCGCCGTGGCACTTGTGGGCTGGGCCGTGGCACGGTTCATTCCCCCCACTCCACCGGTGGAACCCTCGCTGCGCATCAACTGGAACCCATTGACCGAGACAGCGCGCAATCTCAAGCTGGCCGCCACCGACCGCACAGTCCTCCAGGCCCTGCTGGCCATCTCCTGGATGTGGTTCTACGGCGTGGCCTTTCTTACCCAGTTTCCCGTGTTCGCCAAACATGTTCTAGGCGGCAACGAAGCGGTGGCCTCCTTATTGCTTGTCGTGTTTTCGATTGGCATCGGCTTCGGGTCACTGGCCTGCGAGTGGCTGGCACGTGGGCGCGTGGAAATTGGCCTGGTGCCCCTGGGGGCTCTAGGCATGACAGCTTTCGGAGTGGATCTGTATCTTTCTACGCGTGGTCTTCCCCACATCGTGACACTGCAGGGCGCCGCGGCTTTCGTGCGAGACCAGGCGCATTGGCGCGTGATGCTTGATTTGTTCTTACTTTCCGCCAGCGCCGGCATTTACAGCGTTCCACTGTACGCACTGATTCAGATGCATACCCCCATCACCCATCGCTCGCGCGTGATTGCGGCAAACAACATCATCAATGCCCTGTACATGATCGTGTGCTCGGGCTATTGCGCTGCGCTGCTTGCCGCCGGTGTCGGGGTGCCCATGCTGCTGCTGAGCGTGGCCCTGCTCAATGTCCTGGCCACGGCCTTTTTGCTGTGGCGCCAACCGCTGTACGGACGACACTTCCTCGCTTGGATCCGTGGGCGGGCAATGGCCACCTGAATGCATCGTTCAACCGACGCCGCGCGCACGCTCGGCGTGAAACTGCTGTGTAAAGGCATCGAAGCTGCCGGCGTCAAGCGCCTGCCGCATGGCTCGCATGACCTGCAAGTAATAGTGCAGGTTGTGTGTGGTGGCAAGCATGCTGAACAGCATTTCGCCGCAGCGATCGAGATGATGAAGGTACGCGCGCGAAAACTGCTTACAGGTGGCGCAGGCACAGGTTTCATCGATGGGACGCTCATCGAACTTGAAGCGGGCATTGCGGATGCGCAGATCCCCGAAACGGGTGAACAGGTGACCGTTGCGGGCGTTGCGCGTGGGCATGACGCAGTCGAACAAGTCAATGCCGGCGGCAACACCCTCGACCAGATCCTCCGGCGTGCCCACTCCCATCAGATACCGCGGCTTGTGCGCGGGCAGGCGCGGCGCGGTGTGGCGCAACAGGCGCAGCATGTCCTCCTTGGGTTCGCCCACACTCAGACCGCCAATGGCATAGCCGGGCAGATCAAGGGCGATCAGGCCCTCCAGCGATGCATCGCGTAGCGGCTCGAACATGCCACCTTGCACGATGCCAAATAAGGCGTTGGGGTTTTCCAGCCGTGCAAACTCGGTCTTGCAGCGCGCCGCCCACCGCAGTGAAAGTTCCATGGATGCCCGTGCCTCGGCCTCCGTCGTGATATGGGTTTCGCCGCGGCGAATGACGTCATATGGCGTGCATTCGTCAAACTGCATGACGATGTCGGAATTCAGCACCGTCTGGATTTGCATGCTCACCTCGGGGGTGAGGAAGAGTTTGTCGCCATTGACCGGCGAGGCAAATCGAACCCCCTCCTCGTTGATTTTGCGCATCGCCCCAAGGCTCCACACTTGGAACCCTCCACTGTCAGTGAGGATGGGTTTGTCCCAACCAATAAGACGATGCAGCCCGCCGAAATGCCTAACCACATCCAGCCCGGGACGCAACCAGAGGTGAAAAGTGTTCCCGAGGATGATCTGCGCACCAACGGCCTTCAGCCCGTCAGGCGTGATGCCCTTGACCGTGCCGTAGGTTCCGACCGGCATGAACTGCGGCGTATCGACGGCGCCGTGGTTGAGCGTGAGCAGACCACGGCGGGCATGGCCCTGAGTACGGTGAATTGCAAATTCGAACATGGGCCCATTGTTTCAGAATGCCGCCGCTTGCCCGGCAAGGAGGGCGATTCCCGCGGCCCTCAGGTGTGGCATTGCGCAACCCCTGAGTCGCTTCGGTGGTTTCCTGCTGCTCGCCACATGACGGCACCACGCACGCCACGGACGATCCGGGCGTGTCCCGCCCCTGCATACAGGTTCAATAGACGGCATCAACCAAGTCAATTCCAAACATGGCCTTGTCACGGACCTGATCAACGCAGGTATTTCGACGTCTAGCGCAATCAAGGCGCGCCATAATTGACGCTGTTCGATTGCCCGTATGCATCGTGGGACCAGGTGTTGGTGGCGGCCCGGTGGGCGAATAGACCTCCAGGCTGGCAAGGGCCTCAAGGCACGCATGCATGCCTTCGCGGATCGCGCATGGGTGGCGCAGGGCGCGCTCGCGAATACGAGCCGCAGCCACCACCCATGCCGCATGATCGACCATCAGCGCTATTGTCAACCGGGATTGGCACTCACACGAGGCAGGACGGGACGGTCAACGCTCCCGCGACGGCGCTGTGGGCACCTTGCGACTGATCGGCGCCTTGCCGTGAGGCGCATCCTCCTCCATCCCAATGTCGATGGCGCGGCGCTGCTTGCCACGATGCACTTTGCTCAACCGCGCTGCAGCAGCATGGCGTCCCCATAGCTGAAAAACCGGTACCGCTCGCGCACGGCATGCGCATAGGCCGCCTGGATGCGCTCGAGCCCGGCAAAGGCGGCGACAAGCATGAGCAGGGTCGAACGCGGCAGATGAAAGTTCGTGATCAGCAGGTCAATCCAGGCGAAACGGTGGCCCGGGGTGATGAAAATGTCCGTCTCGCCTTGCAGCGTTGGCCACGTCCCATCCCCCGCTGGCTCGAGTTGTGCCAGGCGCGCTGCGGTCTCGAGTGTGCGCACGGTCGTGGTGCCCACGGCGACGATGCGCCCACCGGCGGCGCGGGTATGGGCAATGGCCTGCAGCGTGGAGCCAGGCACGGTGTAGCGTTCGCTGTGCATGCGGTGCAGCGCGATGTCGTCCACCTTCACCGGCTGAAAGGTCCCGGCACCAACATGCAGGGTGACATGCGCCCGCTTCACGCCCCGCGCTTCGAGCGCCTCCAACAGCGCTTCATCGAAATGCAGTGCCGCAGTCGGCGCCGCCACCGAGCCCGGCGCTCGCGCGAACACCGTCTGGTAGCGACGCGCGTCGTCGGCATCATCTGCGTGGCGAATGTAGGGTGGCAACGGCACATGCCCGTGTGCCTCCATCAGCGCGTGGGGATCCCCGGAAAACCGCAGCCGGAACAAGGCGCCCTGCGCATCCGGCCAGCGCCCGAGCACCTCGGCCTCAAAGCCGCCTTGCATGCGCAGCACCGTTCCTGGAGCCGGCTTTTTGCTCACGCGCATGTGAGCGATCACTTCACCTTCAGACTCGACTCTCTCGACAAGAAGCTCCACCGCCCCGCCACTCGGCTTGCTGCCAAACAGGCGTGCCTTGATGACCTTGGTGTCATTGAACACCAGCAGGTCACCGGGCTGCAGCAGTTCGGGCAGTTCACGAAACAGGCGATCCGTCAACACTGCGCTGCGGGCATCGAGCAGACGGCTGGCGCTGCGCTCGGCAGCTGGGTGCTGGGCGATCAGCCCGGGAGGAAGCTCGAAATCAAAGTCGACAAGTCGAACCATGGGGAAACACAAGGAAAACGCTGGAATCTGAATGCCAAGCCCGCATTGTCGAGCCAATCGACCCAGCGCGCCCCCTTGGGGTCTGGTCGCCATTATTTGGTAGGAGGCCCGCGCGCATGACGCTGCCTACAGTGCCCATCGGGCAAGTCCCGCCATCGTCCGAGCTGCCCCGGGGAACAGGCCCCGTATCCCCGGGGCTGTGCGAGATCTGGCGCATGCCTATAGTGATTAAGCTTGGTGCAAGGGTAGCCCATGGACTCGACGGCCGCTCGCTATCGTTTCTGATCTGTGGAAAGTGACATGAATGTCTTTGATTCGCAACACGAACCACGAACATTGCCCGCCCTGCTGGAAATCGCGGCAAAGCGCGCCACCTTGAGTGGTTTGGCCCTGCTCGCGCCGGGTTCCGAGTCTTTGGACTATGCCGGGCTGCTTGAGCAGATCCATGCCAATGCCCGTTTTTTGCATGATTTCGGGGCGGCTCCAGAAAGCCGTATCGCGCTGGTCCTGCCCAACGGACCCCACATGGCACTGGCTTGCCTCAGTGTCTTGAGCTGCTGCGCCTGCGCACCGCTGAACCCTGCCTACCAGGCTGAGGAATTTCGCTTCTATCTCGACGATACGAAGGCGCAAGCTGTGATCGTTGAGCGTGGCGTGGACAGCGCCGTGCGATCGGTCGCCCGGGACCTCGGGCTTTCGGTCATCGAGATCGACCCGGCAACGGTTGCGGGGCAATTCACCACGGTTTCGCGGGCAGGCATGGCGGCGCTGCCTGGCGCGGCAAGCGCTCGGCCCGTGCGATCTGAAGATGTGGCCCTCATTTTGCACACGAGCGGCACCACTGGGCGACCGAAAATTGTTCCACTGAGCCAGGCGAACCTCGCAGCTTCGGCATTCACGATCGCCTCTTGGCTGCAATTGACGCCGGCTGACCGCTGCTTGAATGTCATGCCGCTTTTCCATATCCATGGTCTCGTCGGTGTCCTTCTTGCCTCGCTCAGTGCGGGCGCCAGCGTGGTGTGTACGTCCGGGTTTGAGCCGGAGGCATTCTTCCCATGGATGCATGCGTTTGCGCCCAGTTGGTACAGCGCGGTTCCAACCATTCATCAAACCATCATCGCGCAAGCTGGCGCCACCAATCCAGGCACGATGCCCCGATTGCGTTTCGTGCGCTCGTCGTCAGCGAGCCTTCCACCGCGAACCTTTGACGCGCTGCAGGCTCTATTCGAAGCGCCCGTCATCGAGGCTTATGGCATGACCGAAGCATCGCACCAGCTTGCCAGCAACCCGCTGCCACCCGCAATGCGCAAGCCTGGCGCCGTGGGCCTTCCAACCGGAACACAGATTGCGATCATGGATGCCGAGGGCAGCCTTGTCGTGTCCGGTGAACTTGGAGAAATCGTGGTGCGTGGGCCCGGCGTGACAGCGGGCTATGAACGCAACCCAGGTGCCAATGACAGGGCTTTCGTTGAGGGGTGGTTCCGCACCGGCGACCAAGGCCGGTTTGATGCCGACGGCTATCTGGTCATCACGGACCGGCTCAAGGATATCGTGAATCGGGGCGGCGAAAAGGTGTCGCCACGCGAGGTCGACGAGGTTCTTCTCGAGCACCCCGAAGTGATGCAAGCAGTCGCTTTCGCGGTTCCGCATCCCACCCTGGGCGAGGATCTGGCCGCCGCCGTCGTCCCGCGACTCCAAAGCACAGTCGACGAACAAACGCTACGCGCCTATGCCTTTGGTCGGATGGCTGAACACAAAGTGCCCTCGCGCATCCTTGTGGTTTCCGCCATTCCAAAGGGGCCGACAGGCAAGATGCAACGTGCTGCATTGCCATCGCACTTCGCCGCGATGCTGCGCGTTGCGTTCGAAGCGCCCCGGGCTGGACTTGAAGCCGACCTTGCGACCCTCTTTGAGCAAACGCTCCAGTGCACCGCCATCGGCCGCCATGACAATTTCTTCGGCCGCGGTGGTGACTCTCTACAGGGGATGCGCCTGATGCACAAGGTCAATGCCCGGTTTTCGACCACCATGCCAGCCACAACGCTGTTTCATCACCCAACGCCGGCACAACTGGCAACAGCCCTGTCCGCGGCGCGAAGCGCTCAGGACGAGGGGTTGGCAGCCATCCTGGACGAGGTCAATGGCCTGACCGATGAAGAGGTGCAACAGCTTCTGCGCCAGCAGCCGTAGGAGCCGGGATTGCGGAGCCCATGGTTTGGCCAATCGGACTCCGGCGCCAGCCCATTTCTACCGAATGTGCTGGTCACCAGATGAATAACGGGCGCTGGTGGGTTGCCCACTGTTACAGACCGTCGGGGTGCGGTGACCGAGATCAACCAGCGACATCGCGCAGATTGTCGCCACAGCGGATTTCCTCAATCTGTGGCTTCGACGCAATCAGGCGCAATAGATCGCTCCGAAAGCCTGCCTCGCCGGCTGGCGAAGCCAACAGCGACCTCAACGCCATGAACAGGATCGTGTACCGCAGCTATCGTCTCATGCATCCTGAGCCCCGTGATGGCTGGACTCGTGCGCTGCCATCCCGCTCCCCCGTTTGGGCCGCTGTGTTCCCGCCCGGTCTTCTTCAACTGATTGATCATCATTTCCAGGCATGTCCATCATGAACACGTCACCGTTCACGGGTGCCGCCCCTGAAACCAGTGCGCCCTTGCTTGAGGCGCGGCGACGGCTTTTGGCACAAAGGCTGCTCGACAAGCGCCTTGCCGGATTCGCGGACGAAACCCCCGGCCTGGCGGGCCCAGCGCCAGCCCTCTTACGCTTGTCATACGCGCAGGAGGCTTTGTGGGTGCTTCGTCAATTTGACGGAGGCGAATCGCTCTACAACGTCGGCGCGGTCACGAGGCTTCTCGGACCCCTGAACGTCGAGCGACTGGAGCGCAGTTTTCGGGCGCTCATCAGCCGCCATGCGGCGCTGCGCACGTGCATCGAATCTTCCGCAACCGGGCCCATGCGACGGGTGATGCCAGCGCCGAGCGTTGTCCCGCTCTTTCAACTTCAACGCTGGGTCGTATCGCCAGACGACGCACAAGGCACGGCGCTGGATCAGCGCATCGACGAGCTTCTGGCGCAACCCTTTGACCTCGCGCACGCCCCGCTGCTGCGTGCAGCGCTGCTGCAGATCTCGCCAGACCATCACCTTTTGATTCTGGCCATCCACCACATCGTGTCCGATGGATGGTCGATGAGCATTATCAACCGTGAATTGGGTGCGCTGTACAGGCAAGACGGCGAACCAGCGGCACGCCCCGATATACCCCTGAGCTTCGCCGCCTACGCCGCGCACCAACGCCAGCGCTACGAAGGTGCAACGGGTCATCCCGACGCGGATTATTGGCGACTCCAGCTCCGTGATCTGCCCAACCTCGATCTGCCCACGGACAAGCCACGGAGGCCGCAGACGGGTTTTGCCGGTCGGACTTTGGCCTTTCACATTGACGGCTCCATCAGGGCTGGCATGCGTGCACTTGCCCAGCAGCACGGCACGACGATGTTTACGGCGCTGCTTGCTGCATTCCAGGTTCTGTTGATGCGTTACAGCGGACAAAGCGACATTCCCGTGGGGGTCCCGGTCGCCGGACGCGACGATGACCGCCTGGCCAATGTCATTGGCTATTTCGTCAACACTGTTGTCATGCGCGGCAGGCTGGATGGATCGCCGGACTTCATCGAACTGCTGCAACGCACACGCACGACGGTCATCGACGCACTGGCGCACGCCGGCCTGCCCTTTGATCGCCTCGTGGCGGATCTTCGCCCGCAGCGCGAAGGCAGTCGCAACCCGCTTTATCAGATCGCCTTTGCGCTGGAACGCTTTTCCGACCGCACGCTCGAGCTCGCGGGCGTGAAAACGGAGCGCTTGGCGCTGCATGCCAAAACGGCCAAATTCGACCTTTCGCTGGGCTTGACCGATGTGGAGGATGGACTCGGCGCCCGATTCGAGTTTCGCACCGACCTATTTGAGTGGGCAACGATCGAGCGTATGGCAAGGCACTTCCGCCAGCTGCTCTGCGCGATTCTCGCCGACCCTCACACACCCGTTGACCGTTTGTCGCTTCTTGACCACGCCGAGCGCGCGCAGTTACTGACGCAGTGGGGTGCCGGTGTGCCTGCCGCCCACGATGCTCAACCGGTACACACGCTGTTTCGCGCACAAGCTCGCAGCACACCGCATGCAGTCGCTCTGCGCCTGGCGCAGGCCCAGATGACGTACGGTCAACTTGATGCGTTGTCCGACTATTGGGCCCATCAACTCATCATGAGAGGCGTGGGTCCGGAGATCATCGTTGGTCTCTTCATGCACCGAAGCTTCGCGCTGGCTGTCGCGATGCTGGCCATACTCAAGGCAGGTGGCGCTTTCATGCCGCTGGATCCTGAGTACCCGCCCGAGCGCGTGAAGGTCATGGTGCGCGATGCGAAGCCGCGCGTAATCCTCACACAGCCACATCTCGTGGCCACACTGGGCTCGATCGCCAGCGATGTGGACCTGGTGGTCATGCCCGACGATGGGGGGCGCGTTCCGAGCGGCTTTGGTTTGGCAGTTGAGACGGACACAAGACCGGAGCATCTTGCCTATGTCATTTACACATCCGGCTCAACCGGGAAGCCCAAGGGCGCCCAGGTTCTGCACGGCGGCCTGGCCAATCACTTGTTGTGGCTCAACGATGCGTTGAACCTGACTGCAGCCGACCGGATTCTGCAGAAAACGACCATCAGCTTTGACGCTTCGATCTGGGAATTTCTGTCTCCGCTCATTTGCGGGGCACAAATCGTGTTTGCCGAACCCGGTGCACAACGCGATGTATCCCGCCTCCTGCTGATCGTGCAGCAGCAAAACGTCTCGATCATGCAATTCGTCCCATCCGCGTTGCGCACCATGCTTGCCGAGCCGCATGCCCGGCAGTGCAACAGCCTGCGCTATGTGCTCAGCGGCGGCGAAGCGCTTGATTGCGCGTTGGCTCAGCAATTTCTTGAGGTACTTCCCGGCGTGAGGTTCGGGAACTTCTACGGCCCAAGCGAAGCGACCGACATCAGCGCCTGGCTGGAAATCCACGCCCCCTTGCCGGACCGCTTGAGCATTCCCATCGGCCGTCCAGCGGCGAATGTGGCGCTCTTCGTGCTGGACGCGTACCAGGAGTTGCAGCCGATTGGCGTAGCCGGTGAGCTCTACATTGGAGGCGCTGGAGTCGGGCGTGGCTACTTGAACCAGCCAGACCGCACCGCCGAGCGCTTTCTCCCCAACCCCTTCCGTTCGGGCGAGCGCATGTACCGTACCGGGGACTTTGTGCGCTGGCTTGGCGATGGACTGATGGAATTCATCGGCCGCGCCGATCACCAGGTGAAACTGCGCGGATTTCGCATTGAACTTGGTGAAATCGAGGCTGTTCTCAACGCCCTTCCATGTGTGCGCATGAGTGCGGTGACCTTGCAGGGCGCTAGCCCAGAGAGCAAAAAACTCACGGCCTATATCGCGGCGGATCAGCCTGACATCCAGGCACTGCGCAAGGCGCTCAAGGAGCAGCTTCCCGAGCATATGGTTCCGCAGGCGTACGTGGTGCTCGAAGCGCTACCGGTCTTGCCCAATGGCAAGGTCGACCGCAACAATCTTCCGGCTGCGCACGACACTTTCACAGGGGACTTTGTTGCGCCACGTTCGGGTCTGGAATCGGGTCTGCTCGAAATCTGGCAGGCGGTGCTGCTTCGGCAGCGCATCGGCGTGCGGGAAAATTTTTTTGATTTAGGCGGCGATTCGCTGAGCGCCACGCGAGTCATGTCGCAGATCCGGGCCGTCTTTGGCGTGGACATGCCTTTGCGGGTCTTGTTCGACCAACCGACCTTGGCCGAGCTGGCGCAGACCCTGCAGTCCATGCTGAACAGCGCCGAGCAGGTCGGACCCCTCGACCCAATCATGCCGGTGCCTCGGTCGGGGCCTTTGCAGGTGTCGTTCTCTCAGCGCCGCATGTGGACGTTGCACCAAATGGATCCGGAAGGTGCGGCCTACAACATGCGCGTGGCATTGCGACTGCGCGGCACCCTGGATCGATCCGCACTGCACGCAGCGCTCAATGCACTGGTGGCGCGTCACGAAGCTTTCCGCACGGGCTTTGTCTTTGGAGAGAGCGAGCCGGTTGCCGTGGTCAACCCGTCTGCGTCCGTCCCATTGCTTGAACTGGACATGCAAACAATCGCAGCGCACGAGCGCAACACGGTGTTTGAACACGATGTCATCCAGCTCGCCGCAGCACCTTTTGACTTGAGCCACAGCCCACTTTGTCGGTTCATCCTGGCACGACTTGAACCCCAGCATCATGCCTTGATCATGGTGATGCACCACATCGTTGGCGACGACTGGTCTTGGGGTATCGTCCTCGACGAGTTGAGCGCCCTGTACCGTGCCCACCACCAAGGCCTCACGGCAGCATTGCCGCCCAAGCCCATTGACTTTTACGACTACGCAGCCTGGCAACGCCAGCGCATTGATCGCGCCCGCCTGGCCCGGCACGCGGGCTACTGGATGCAGCAGCTCGATGGGATGAGCCCCCTGAATCTGCCCACGGATACCCCAGTCGTCCAACGCCAAAGCAGTCGTGGCGCGCGACTGCGGCAGCACTTTGACGACCACTGGCTTCGCAGCGTCCAGCAATTCAGCGCCGCACAGGGTGTCACACCGTTCATGACACTCCTCGCCGCCTTTCAATGCCTGCTTTCGCGTTGGTGCGGGCAGAACGACATTACGATCGGCGTGCCAGTGGCCAATCGCACGCAGGTCGACGCAGAAACTGTCGTGGGCTCCTTGGTCAATACCCTGGCAATGCGCAGCGACGTTCGCCCTGACATGCGCTTTCGCGATCTGCTGCAACAGGTCCGCGGCATGACACTCGGCGCCTTCGCCAATCAGGATCTGCCTTATGACTACCTTGTCGAGCGGCTGCGTGAGCGAGGCGCGGGAGCCAACGCGGCTGAGCTGCGGGTTCTATTCAATGTGCTCAACACGCCCCGCAAGACCGTTCAGTTGGAAGGCCTGCAGGTTGACTATCTGCCGCTTTCGCTTGGAGCAGCGCAGTTCGATCTTTCCTTGCATGTCGCTCTTACGGGCGAACATGCGCTGATTCTCAGCTACTCGACCGAATTATTCGTTGAGAAGGCGATGCGAGGATTGCTCGAAAGCTTCCTCCTTCTTGTGGGCGAGGCCATGCAGGACCCTGACCGCGCGCTCAAGGATCTGCGCCTGACGACGCCGGTCGATCGCGCAAGCCTCGATACCTGGAATCGCACTGCACTGCCCTACCCCTCCGACTTGACCGTGACGGGCCTTCTGGCTGCACAGCGCAAGCGTGCGACACCCGCAATCCTGGCTGCAGATGGCGCGGGCTTGAGCCATGCGGAGTTATGGCGGGAGGTGGATTGGCTCACCGAAACCCTTCGCCAGCGTGGCATCCACCGCGGCCGTCTTGTCGGCCTGAGCGTTGATCGCGGCGCAGGCATGGTGGTGGCGCAATTGGCGGTGCTCCAGGCGGGTGCGGCCTACGTGCCACTCGATCCGACCTACCCTGCTCAGCGATTGCATGAGATGGCTGAAGACGCCCGCCTTTGCCTGCTGATCACAGAGCCGTCTCGGCTCGCGGTTTGGGAGGGCCTGGGGGTGCCGTGTCTCTTGCTCGATGCCGAGCACAGGGCAGTCGCGCAACCGGCTGCAATGCCAGCGCCTCCGGATCCAGAACGCGACGCGCATGCGGAAGATCCGGCCTATGTCATCTACACCTCCGGCTCCACAGGAAAACCCAAAGGCGTCGCTGTACCGCATCGCGCAGTGGTCAACTTCCTGTCTTCCATGCAGCGCGAGCCAGGACTGTCGGCCAATGACCGGCTTGTGGCTGTCACCACGATCAGCTTCGACATTTCAGTGCTTGAACTCCTCTTGCCCCTGGCCGTGGGAGGCACCATCATCCTGGCGACGCGGGAACAGGCGGCTGACGGTAATGCGTTGCGCGCATTGCTTGAGGGCTCGGGCGGCACGGTCATGCAGGCCACCCCATCGACTTGGAACCTGCTGATCGAGGCAGGATGGGAAGGCAGCCCCGACTTCAAGGCACTTGTCGGCGGCGAGACACTAAGCGCCGATTTGGCGCAGGCGCTGCTGGCGCGGACCGGTGAGCTGTGGAATATGTATGGGCCGACCGAGACCACGGTCTGGTCCACCTGCTCCAAGGTTCAACCGCAACCTTCGCCGATTTCGATCGGCAGACCCATTGCCAACACGCAAGTCCATGTCCTCGATGCACAGGGCCAACCCTGCCCGGTCGGGTTTGGCGGCGAAATTCACATTGGTGGCGATGGGCTGGCCATCGGCTATTTGCATCAGCCGGAACTCACAGCCGAGCGCTTCATCCCTGATCCCTTTTGCACCTCCGCTGGTGCTCGCCTGTACAAGACCGGCGATCGCGGTCGCTGGCGCCATGACGGCGTGCTTGAGCATCAGGGCCGACTGGACTTTCAGGTCAAGGTGCGAGGCTATCGAATTGAACTCGGCGAGATCGAGTCCCGGTTGAAGGCTCATCCGGAGGTCAAGCAGGCCGTGGTGCTTGTGCGGGAAGACACACCGGGGGATCGCCGTCTGGTGGCGTACACAGTGCCCAAAGGTACCGCGCTCGACCTGCATGCATTGCGGGAACATCTGCGGGCCGCGCTGCCGACGTATATGCTGCCTCAACACTTCGTGGTTTTGGAGCACCTGCCCCTGCTCCCCAATGGCAAGATCAACCGGCACGCTTTGCCGATGCCACGGGAGCAGGGCGCTGTTTTGGCGCGTGATGACCGGGCGGGGATGACACCTGCTGAACATGCGTTGGCGCACATCTGGCGTGAGCTGATTGGCTGCGACGTGGTCGGCCGAAGCGATAATTTTTTTGATCTTGGTGGCCACTCACTGCTGGCCAATCGAGCCGCAATCGCTTTTGAGAAGATCAGCGGCCACCGCCTCGAACTGCGACGCATGGTCTTGGAAACCCTGGGCCAACTTGTGGGCGGCGTCGACTTGCCGCAGGCGCCTCACGATCGCGTACCCCCACAAGCTGCATCAGGCCCAATCCGGCGCTGGATCGCCGATCTGAGCGCACGGCTCCGACACGCCCGTTAACGATCATGCTGGTCAGTGCGCGCCTCATCTGTATCGTGCGCACATGGTGAATGACGGCCCGCGTCAGCTTGTGGCGTTCACACGCGATCGATCGATGGCGACGCACGCATCTCCAAAAGGGACAGCATCGCAAGCCGCGGCGAGACCGCGCAAACAGCTGGAGGTGTTGAGCATCGGTGGGCCGCCCTGAAAGATTTGCTCAATCGGACGCATGAAAACATTCAATTTTCAATTTCCAGCGCCGGCGCCTAAAGTCCCTCTTGTCCCTTCCAGACGTCTTCCCATTCCTCCGTATCCCGCGTCGCAAGGAGCTCCACATGGACATGCCATCCCAATCCCAATGCCCGTTCGCCCACACGGCAGCCAGCGGCCCGTCGACGCGCGACTGGTGGCCCGAGCAGCTCAATCTCGACATCCTGCGCCAGAACTCGGCCAAGTCCGACCCGATGGGCGACGGCTTCGACTATGCCAAGGCATTCAAAACCCTCGATCTGGCCAGGGTCAAGGCCGATCTGCGCGCCCTGATGACCGATTCCCAGGACTGGTGGCCGGCCGACTTCGGCCATTACGGACCCTTGTTCATCCGTATGGCCTGGCATGGCGCCGGCACCTACCGCATCGGTGACGGCCGTGGCGGCGCGGGCAGCGGCCAGCAGCGCTTTGCCCCGCTCAACAGCTGGCCCGACAATGTCAATCTGGACAAGGCGCGGCGCCTGCTTTGGCCGGTCAAGCAGAAATACGGCGGCAAGATTTCATGGGCCGATCTCATGATTCTGGCCGGCAACGTCGCGCTGGAGTCGATGGGCTTCAAGACCTTCGGCTTCGGCGGCGGTCGCGCCGACGTGTGGGAGCCCGACCACGCCGTGTACTGGGGCGAGGAAAAGACCTGGCTGGGCGACGACAAGCGTTACACCGGCGAGCGCGATCTGGAGAACCCCCTGGCTGCGGTGCAGATGGGTCTGATCTACGTCAACCCCGAAGGCCCCGGCGGCAATCCCGACCCGCTGGCTGCCGCCCGCGACATCCGCGAAACCTTTGCCCGCATGGCGATGAACGACGAAGAGACCGTGGCACTGATCGCCGGCGGCCACACCTTCGGCAAGACACATGGAGCCGGCCCCGCCACGCACGTGGGCCCTGCTCCGGAAGCGGCACCGATCGAGCAGCAGGGCCTGGGATGGCTCAGCAGCTTCCGCAGTGGCAAAGGAGCCGACCAGATCGGCAGCGGGCTGGAAGTGACCTGGACGCCCAAGCCCACCCAGTGGAGCACGGGCTATTTCGACATGCTGTTCGGCTACGAGTGGGAGCTGACCAGGAGCCCGGCTGGCGCACACCAGTGGGTGGCCAAGGACGCGCCCGAGATCATCCCCGACGCAGCTGACCCGGGTAAAAAGCACAAGCCGACGATGCTGACCACGGATCTTTCATTGCGCTTCGATCCGATCTACGCCCCGATTTCCAAGCGCTTCCACGCGCACCCCGACGCGTTCGCCGATGCCTTCGCCCGCGCCTGGTTCAAGCTCACACACCGCGACATGGGTCCCAAGGCGCGCTACCTCGGCCCCGAAGTGCCCAAGGAAGACCTGATCTGGCAAGACCCCATCCCGGCGGTCAACCATCCGCTCATCGACGCCGGCGACATTGCCGCGCTCAAGATGGAGCTGGTGGCAAGTGGCCTGTCCACGCGCGAGCTGGTCTACACCGCCTGGTCGTCCGCGGCCAGCTTCCGGGGCAGTGACAAGCGAGGTGGAGCCAACGGCGCACGCATTCGCCTGAGTCCGCAGAAGGAGTGGGACGTCAACGAGCCCGAGCAACTGGCCGCCGTGCTGCCGGTCCTCGAAGGCATTCAACGCAGCTTCAATGCCCGGGCAGGCGGGGGCAAGAAGGTGTCGCTGGCCGACTTGATCGTGCTGGGAGGGTGCACTGCGGTTGAGTTGGCGGCCAAGCAGGCGGGCTTCGACGTTACCGTACCCTTCCATCCAGGCCGCATGGACGCCGCGCAGGAGCAGACCGACGTGGAGTCGTTCGCTGTGCTCGAGCCGCGCGCTGACGGCTTCCGCAACTACGCGCGCACGGGGCTTGAAGAGGCTGCGGCCGAGCTGTTGGTGGACAAGGCGCAGCTGCTCGACCTCACCCCGCCGGAGCTGACCGTGCTGGTGGGTGGCCTCCGTGTGCTCGCAGCCAACTTCGCCCAGAGCCAACACGGCGTGTTCACCCAGCGCCCGGGCGTCTTGAGCCAGGATTTTTTCGTCAACCTGCTCGACATGGGCACGCTGTGGCAGCGCAGCAGCACGGCCGGAGTGTTCGAAGGCCGCGACCGCAAGACAGGCGCGCTGAAATGGACCGCGACCCAGGCCGACCTGGTGTTTGGCTCCAACGCCGAGTTGCGCGCGTTGGCCGAGGTCTACGCCAGCAGCGATGCCGGTCTCAAATTCGCACAGGACTTCGCCTGCGCCTGGGGCAGGGTGATGCACCTGGACCGCTTTGACCTGGCGTGAGCCGGGAGTGTGGAGATGGACAGGGCCATTTGCGCACCTCGCGCCTGACCGCACTCCCCGTCGCCCGTGCCGGCGCGATGGGGGCGGCCAGCCCAAGCTCGACCGCGCCGTGAGGGACATCGGCGCCTCCTTTTGGCTGCCGCTTACGACGACAGCAGCTTGAGCTCCACGCGGTTGCGCCCCGCGTGCTTGGCACGATACAGCGCTTCGTCGGCGGCCTCCAGCAGCGCCGACAGCTCGCCGGCGCCCCCCGCGCTTTCGCGCAGCGCCAGGCCGATGCTCACGCTCAGCCGCAACACACCAGCGCTGGTGGCGAAGGGGTGGAGTTCGACGTAGCTGCGCAGGCGCTCGGCGGCTTCGAGCGCCGCCTCCGCGTTGTCGATGGCCAACAAGGCCACGAACTCCTCCCCGCCGAAGCGCGCGACCACGTCGGCCTGGCGCATGTGGGCTCCCAGCAGAGCGCCGATCTGTGCCAGCATTTCGTCGCCGACGCGGTGGCCGTAGGTGTCGTTGACGCGCTTGAAATGGTCCAGGTCCGCCATCAGCAGCGCCAGCGCCTGTCCCTCATTTTCGAGCAAGGCACGCGCACGCGCATTGAAACCACGACGATTGGGCAGCCGCGTGAGGACGTCCTGCTCGGATTGGTCCTGCAACTGCCGCTGCAGCGCCTTGAGATCGGATACATCGGTCAGCCCGACCAGCACGCATTCCTGACCCTCATATGCAATGGGCTGTGCCGAAACGAGCGTGTCGCGCAACGCTCCCTGGCTGGTGCGCAACTGCAGCTCGATCGGCGACAGCGCCTGACCGTCCACCACACGGGAGAAAAGCGCGTCGCGGCGCCGTGAAACGCCATTCCCATCCAGCCAAACGGGCGACAGTCGGGTCGGGTCTGCCGCGTCGAGAAACGCCTGCGCGGCCTGATTGGATCGCACAATCGCGCCGTCACGCAGTCGCAACACCAGCATGGGCACCGGCGCGTCCTCGAACAGGAGGCGGGCATGCAATTCGCTTTGCTCCAGTGCTCTTTCAACCGAGCGCCGCTCGGCCACTTCCTTCTGCAACGCGTCCCGGTCAACCCACGCCAGGCGCAGGTGCCGGGCATGGGCCACGGCAATCTGCCAGCCTATCCGATTCGCAAACCCCAGCAAAACCATGGCCGTTGCGATCAAGCGCAGATGGTTCGGATGTCCCGCAACGACCATCCCCATGAACGGCAGGCTCAGCAGCGGTCCCAACCATAGCGACGAACCGCTCAGCAGGGGAGCAAAGGCGTAAAGCGCAAACACGAGGAGCAGGACGCTCATCGTGTAAAACGCGGCCGAGCCCGGCACCGTCCAGACCTCCAGCAAGACGATGGGCAGCGCGAGGAGCTCGAACACGAACAACTGCCCGCGCACTCCGGGTATGCGCTCGACCGGGATGGATGTGCGCAGGCTGCTGCGCACCAGGAGCCACGCCACACCAGCAAGCGCCAGGCGGCTGGCCATGATGACCCACAGGATGGGTACGACTCCAATCGCTGCGATGTCCACCAACCCGGTGAGCACGAAGGCCGCACCCCCGCAAAGCCCGACAGCGCGCAAGCGAGCGCGGATGGCTTGCCAGTTGGCGCGCACGTAGCCATTCTCCACCTGCGCGTCGGCAAACACCCCAGCAGCCGTGAATGCCTCGGGGCGTGTCGACGAGCTGACGCTATTGGCTGAACTGGGCATTCGAATCGCTCTCCCAACACCCCTTGATGTCGCCTCGGCACGTTGCCGACGCGAGGCGCGCTTAAACCATGATATCCACGCGGTTACGGCCCGCGCGCTTGGCGACGTACATCGCACGGTCGGCGCGGTTGAGCGCCTCATCGATGCGCTGTTCGTGATCCGCCACCACGCTCACCCCAATGCTCAGGCTGACTTCCACGCGCACGTCCGCGCAGTGCATGCTTTGCATCCCGACCGCGGTGCGAATGCGCTCGGCAACCTCCATCGCCTGTTGCTGCGACGTGCCTGGAAGCAGACAGGCAAACTCCTCTCCGCCCACACGGGCAAGCGCATCGGCATCGCGCAACTGGGTCTGGATCACCGCGCCGATTTGCCTCAGAGCCTCGTCCCCGACGGCATGCCCGTGGGCATCATTGACCCGTTTGAAATGGTCCGCATCCATCAGCAACACGGCGATCGGCGCACCCGACGTCTGCAAGGCCTCGATCAATTTGCTGGCCTGGGCGAAAAAGCCGCGCCGGTTGAGCAACCCCGTCAGCGGGTCCGTTTGTGTCAGGCGACGCAATTCGTGCTCGTAGCGCTTGCGTGCGGTGATCTCCACGAGACTGGCGATTGTGGCTGGCTCCCCGTGGAACTGCATGACTGCCGATGACAACATCACATCCACCACCCGTCCGTCGGTGGTCTTGAGATGCACATCCAGCGGCCCGACACGACCCTCGCGCAAAAGCTGCTCCCGCTGCTGCGCAAACTCCGCGGGGTCGGCGAAGAAATCGGCGCTAAAGAGGACGGCCCCTGCGCGGACTTTGCCGGCGGGATCGAGCAGGTTCTCCGCCGCCTGGTTGTAGCGCAACACCTGCCCGCTCGGCTGCTGGCTGAGCACCATGGGCACGGGCGTGGTGTCGAACAGGCGGCGCAGGTTGTCCTCGCCCGCGAGGGCGCGCTTTTCCGCCGCAAGACGCTCGGCAACCTCGCGGCGCAATCGGTTGCGGTCCATCCAGTTCATGCGCTGGATCCGGTTGAGTTGGGTGGCCACCTGCCAGCCGGCAAAGTTGGCAAACACAAGCAGGATGCCCACGATGCTGGTGACCTGGGGTGCCGCGCGCAGCACGAACACCGCTTCCCAAAGGAAGATCACCGTGAAAATCGGCCCCACCAAGAGGGAGCCTGCGCTCAATGCCGGTGCGTAGGCATACAGCGCGATCGTCAGGAGCAACGCCGTAATCGCGTGGTAATCAACGGCGCCGCCGTAGGCAGGGACCAGAACGAGAAAAACGCCCAGGACAGAGATCTCGAACGCCAGCAATGCGCGAGCCATGCGCCCGTGCTCCGCGGCCTCAGCCCTGCGCCCCAGAAGGATGAGTCGGATGCCCAAGGCCAGCACGATCAGGCGCAAGCCCAAAATGCCGAACAGCACCGGCTTGGAGCCCAGGACGGTGAAGTCCGTGTAGGCCGCGAGCATGAATGCGACACTGCCCCACAAACCCAGGATGCGCAGGCGCGCGCCGATGTACTCCCATTCCCCGCGCAAGAACGCCTGTTCATCCTCGGCGTGCAGGAATAGCCCGTTTCGACCCAACGGGGTGCGGGCTTGCTCTTGGGCGATGAGCGAATCGGGACTCATGGGCAGGGGCCGCGATGCGAAAGCTGCATCCTAGCGCCGGATCGAGACCCGGCACCAGCCTTCCCTGCTCCGAACGCTGGAGATTCGTCAAGCCTCGGGCACGACCCCAACCCAAGCCCTAAGCAGCCCGTTCGCCCGGCGTCACCGCTCCCGGCGCCGACGCCGGGCGGATCGGGCACGCCCAGCGGCCGGCATGGCGTTTTCAGGCCGCGCGCAGCGCCGCCTCCAGCAGATCCAGGCCCTCGGCGAACACGGCGTCGGGGATGGTCAGCGGAAACAAAAAACGCAGCACGTTCGCGTCCACCCCACAACTCAGCAAGATGAGTCCTCGCTCCAGTGCCAGTGCCTGCACCCGCTTGGTGAAATCGGCATCGGGCTCACCGGTGGCCGGGTCCCTGAACTCCGCGGCGACCATCGCGCCCAGGCCGCGCACATCGTCGATCTGGGGCACGACGCTGCGCAACGCCTGCAGCCGGCTCTTGAGCCTGTCGCCAAGCATCTGGCCGCGCTCGGGCAGCTTCTCTTCGCGCATCACGTCAATCACGGCGTGCGCGGCGGCTACCGCCAGCGGGTTGCCAGCATACGTGCCGCCCAGCCCGCCGGGCGCCGGCCCATCCATGATCTCCGCACGGCCTGTCACCGCTGACAACGGCATGCCCGAGGCCAGCGATTTGGCAATCGTCATCAGGTCCGGCAGCACCCCGGTCTGCTCATGGAAGTGCTCCATAGCGAACATCCGCCCGGTGCGCCCAAAGCCGCTTTGCACCTCGTCGGCGATCAGCACGATGCCGTGCTCGTCGCACAACGCGCGCAGCCACTTCAAGGCCTCGGGCTGGATCACGTTGAAACCGCCCTCGCCCTGAATGGGCTCGACGATGATGGCCGCCACCCGCGAGGGCTCAATGTCGGCCTTGAAAAGCTGCTGCATCGCCTTCCTGGTCTCGTCGAGCGCGGCGCCATGGCAAGGGAAGGGGACGTGGTAGATCTCGGGCGGAAAGGGGCCGAATCCCGCCTTGTACGGCTGCACCTTGCCTGTCAGCGACACGGCAAAGAGGCTGCGACCGTGAAAGCCGCCGCCAAACGCGATGACTCCCGCGCGCTTCGTGTAGGCGCGAGCGATCTTGATGGCATTTTCCACGGCTTCGGCGCCGGTGGAGAACAGGGCGGTCTTCTTCGGGAAGTCGCCTGGCGTGAGCGCGTTGAGCTTTTCCGCGAGACTGACATAGCTCTCATATGGCACGACTTGATAACAGGTGTGCGTGAAGTGCTCCAGCTGCTCCTCAAGGGCGGCGACGATCTTCGGATGCCGGTGACCGACGTTGAGGACAGCAATACCGCCTGCGAAATCAATGAAGCGGCGACCTTCGACGTCCCACAGTTCGGCGCCCTCGGCGTGATCGGCAAAAAAGCTCGCCATGACGCCCACGCCACGCGGTGTGGCCGCCGCCTTGCGGGCCATGAGTTGTTCGTTACGAGAATGGTTCATGTTGAAAAATCCGTGAGTCCGATGGTGGCATCCCCGGCTCTGACCCAGGGGTCGCGCCGGAGACTGGCCCATGCAAAGGTGCGCTCGATCGGCGCATCAGGCCGATTCGATACGCATCCAGGTGGTCTTGAGTTCGGTGTACTTGTCGAAGGCATGCAGCGACTTGTCGCGCCCGTTCCCGGACTGCTTCACGCCGCCGAAAGGCACGGTGATGTCATCTTCGTCGTACTGATTCACATGCACGGTGCCCACATGCAGCGCACGCGACACGCGCATGGCGCGATCGATATTGCGCGTCCACAGCCCGGCGTGCAGGCCGTAGCTGCTGTCGTTGGCCATCGCAATGGCGTCAGCTTCCGTCTTGAAGCGAATGACGGCAAGCACCGGCCCGAAGATCTCCTCGCGGGCGATTTTCATCGTGTTGCTCACGTGGTCGAACACCGTGGGCGCCACGAACTGACCGCCGGTTTCTTCAAGGGCGCGGCAACCCCCGGTGACGCACCGCGCGCCTTCGGCCAAGCCGCTCTGGATGTAGCCCATCACTGTCTGCGTCTGCCCCTCGTCCACCAGGGCGCCAAGCACCGTTCCCGGGTCGAGCGGGTCGGCTGGGGCGTACTGCGGGGTCAAGGCTCGGAGTTTTTCGACGAAGGCGTCGGCAATGTCCTCCTGCACGAGCAGGCGTGAGGGCGCGTTGCACGACTCGCCCTGGTTGTAGAACATGCTGCCTGCGGCGGTGGCTGCGGCGCGGTCCAGATCATCGAAGTCGGCGAATACGATATTCGCCGACTTACCGCCGAGCTCGTTGTAGATGCGCTTGAGATTGCTGCGGCTGGCGTAGTCCAGCATCTTGCGCCCCACGCGGGTGGAGCCGGTGAAGCCCACGGCATCCACACCCATGTGCAGCGCCAGCGCCTCGCCGGCCTCATGGCCGTAGCCCGGCACCACATTGAACACGCCTTCGGGCATCCCCGCTTCCAGCGCAAGCTCTGCCAGGCGCAGTGCCGTGAGCGGCGACTTTTCGCTCGGTTTGAGCACGACGCTGTTGCCCGCGGCAAGCGCTGGCCCGAGCTTCCAAGATGCCATCAGCATGGGGTAGTTCCAGGGCACGATGGCGCCCACCACCCCCACCGGCTCGCGCGTGATGAGTGCCAGGGCATCGCGCCCCGTCGGGGCAATCTCGTCATAGATCTTGTCCACGGCCTCGCCGTACCACTGGATACAGCGCGCTGCAGCGGGCACATCGGCGGAAAGGCTGTTGCGAATGGGCTTGCCCATGTCCAGCGTCTCCAGCAGGGCGAGTTCCTCGCGGGCAGCACGCATCTGTTCGGCGAAAGCCAGCATCACTTTCTTGCGTGCGGCAGGCGATTTTCCCGCCCAACGGCGGTCGTCGAACGCCGCGCGAGCGGCAGCCACGGCGCGGTCGACATCGGCGGCCTGGCCGCGCGCCACACGCGTGATGACCTTGCCGTCCAGCGGCGAGATGCAGTCGAACCACTGTCCATCGGTGGCGTTGTAGCGCTGGCCATTGATGAGCATGCGCCCGTCGATGCCTGCGGCGATGCGGTCGGCGGCACGGGCGTGCCAAAGGTCACGCGGGGATGGTGCGTTCATGCGAATCTCCAGAGGTTTATGGTGTGATGTGTTGATGGCCTGGCGGCATCCAGTCCTCGCCTGCGACTGCAGGATGACGTCAAGACGCTTCGGATTTCAGCGCCATGATGGCGTAATGCTTGCGCACCCGGGTCCGGTTTTCCCAGATGCCTTCAAAGCCGCCGGGCACGACAAAAGCGTCCCCGGCGCGAAAACTCTGCACCTGGCCGTCGGCTGCGGTGAGCGTCATCTCGCCTTCGAGGAGGACGCAGAATTCTTCTTCGTGCGGGTCATAGCGTACGCGCCACGCGCCGGGCTCACCTTGCCAGGTGCCGGCATTGAACTGAGCCGTGGGGTCAGCGTAGTGGTTCCACACCTGCTGGCGAGGGTCCCCGCGCAGCACGCGGTCCGCAGCGGGGATCAATGGCTCCTGCACCACGTGGCTGGAGCCGAATGCGACGATGGACTTCATGGAATAAGGATGTGAACAAGGCAGTGCCCCGGCGGCAGTGCTGAGAGCCGCCGGGGCACACCCGATCAGAAGCTCACCACCACCGAGGCCGCGAGCAGGTTGTTGTTATTGGTATAGCTGCCATCGGACACGTTGAGGAAGGTTGCCATGTTGGCGCGGTCGTAACGGTACTCGAGCTTGAGTGTCGTCGACTTCGAGTACAGGTAATTCGCCCCCAACGTCAGCGCGTAGCGGTTGGCGCCATCACAGTTTGTCGCCCCCGAATTGACGCACACGGGATCCGGCCCAAAACCGTTGAGCGAGTCCGTACCGTTGTAACCGCCGACCAGGCCACCGCCGTTCTTCGAGTCGTTCAGGTAGTCGGCGCGGACGTAGCCCAGCACACGCGGCGTGTAGTTGTAGGTGAGCATGCCGGACAGCCCCCACCATTGCGCATCACCCCCGTTGAATGCGGCACCAACCTGCTTGCCTGCCCCGAACTGGCCGTAATAGCCCCAGTTGCCCTTGTTCAGGTAGCCATCGGCCTCGAACATGGTCGTGCTTGACGTTCCGTTGGCCACACCGATGCCGGTCGAGCTCACATTGGGCGTCTTGCCGACCAGGGCCCAGAACCCGACCCCTGCGCTGTCGTAACCGGGAAGGCTGTAGTCGGCGCGGAAGATTGCAGCCGGCGCACGGCCCCCGGTGCCGTTGTTGTAGTAATAGCGCGGGGAGTTGACGTTGCCAACCAAGGCCTTCCATTCGAGATTGCCGTTGGTGACATCGACGCCGGCACCCGTGTATGCAAAGAGTTCGGTGAAGTCAAACAGAAGGTTGTGGGTGATCGACTTCGTCTGGTTGTCGAACACGTATTCATAACCTTCCCAATCCGGGATCTGACCTGCGATCAGGCGCGTATTCTGGTCGCCATTCAGGGGCATCGACACGGACGCCTCGTTGACAATGGAATTGCCATTCATGTTGGCGCCGGTGCCGCGGTCAGGCGCCAGGTTCAGGGTCCACTTGGTGCCACCTTCAGTGACCTTCTGGAACTGAATATAGGCTTGGCCGAAACTGGAGTTGTCGTAGTTGTAAATCGTGCTGCCGGCCGGGTCGCCATTCGAGCGATTCAGGAAGACGAATGAGCTGTTCTGTTGGTCCTTGTTGTACACATAGGCGGGCGCAATCATGCCGGTGATGCTCAAGCCCTTCAAGCCCGACGTCTCGGCCGCGCTTTTGACGCCGGTCACCTGCACGGCTGCGTGGTTGGCCACCTGAGAAGCCTCTTCGGTGGCTTTCTGGTTGTCCTGAATCTGCGCCTGCTGCGTTTTCACCTGGGCTTCGAGTTGCTGGACCTTGGCCTTCAAGGCCTCGAGCTCCTTAAGGATGTCGGCGTTCGTGTCAGCCATGGCGATGGCCGGCACGAGACCGAGGCTAAGCGTCAAAATCGACAACCTGAACTTCTTCTGCATGGTCTTCTCCCTGAGCGACGGTTATGAATGAACTACGACAATACGGTCCCGGTATCTCCCGCATGGATGCCGGGGTGGAACTCCATTTCCTGCCGATACGCGGCAGCGCTTTCCTTGGCCCGCTGCCGCTCGCGGCGCGCCATCAGCACGCTGCTGATGGCCACGGCAACGATGACCAGATAAACGGTGACGGCACCCACCACGTTGATCGTGGGATTCAGGCCGAGTCGGGCACGCGAGAAGATGACCACGGGCAGGGTGGTACTGCCTGGCCCCGAGAGGAACGCGGAAATGACCACCTCGTCGAGCGAGAGCGAGAATGCCAGCAACCAGGCTGACACGAGCGCCTGCGAGATCGAGGGCAGGGTCACCAGCATGAAGACCTGAAAGGGTCGCGCTCCGAGATCCATCGCCGCCTCTTCAATGGATTGGTCCATTTCCTTCAAGCGCGACTGCACCACCACGGTGGCGTAGGAAATCGCCATGACGGTGTGGCCAATGAAGATCGTGAAGAACCCCTTCTGGGGAAAGCCGATCGCCTTTTGCACCGTGACGAAGAACAGCAGCAGCGCCAGCGCAATCACCACCGTGGGCATGACCAAGGGTATGTTGATCATGAAATTGAGCAGGCTCTTGCCCCGAAAGCGCCGGTAGCGCGTCAGTGCAAAGGCTGCCAGCGTGCCGAGCACGACCGACGTGGTTGCGGTGGCCAGGGCAACCTTGAGCGAAAGCATGAGCCCACTGATGACCTCCTGATCGTGCACCACGGCGCCATACCACTTCAGGGTCCAGCCACCCCAGACGGTGACCATGCGCGAGTCGTTGAACGAATACACGACCAGCACGACGATGGGAAGGTAGAGAAACACGTAGACCAGAATCATCCAGGCCATGGGCAACGCGGCAGAACGCTTCATCGCGCGGCCTCCATGGTCTTGGTCTGGTATTTGTTGAAGATGGCGATTGGCACCAGGATGAGGAGGATCATCACGATGGCCACTGCCGAGGCGCGTTGCCAGTCAAGATTGGCGAAGAACTCGTTCCACATCACACGCCCGATGTTGAGCGTGGACGGGCCTGCCAGCAGCTCGGGAATGACGTACTCGCCCACGGCCGGAATGAAGACCAGCAAGGAGCCAGCGATGATCCCGGAGCGTGACAGCGGAATCGTCACCAGCCAGAAGGTCTTGAGCGGCGTGGATCCGAGGTCGGCTGCAGCCTCGATCAGCCGCGTGTCCATTTTGACGAGTGTGGCGTACAGGGGCAGGATCATGAACGGGATGTACCCATAGACCATCCCGATCATGAACGAGAACTCGGTGAACATCATGCGCAGCGGCGTGTGGATGATGCCTGCCCACATGAGAAACTGGTTGAACAGCCCGTTGACGTCGAGCAGGTTTTTCCAGGAATAGATGCGAATCAGGAAGGATGTCCAGAACGGCAGCATCACCAGCATGAGCAGCGCCGGGCGCAGCGAAGCATTGGCCCGCGCCATGAAATAGGAGAAGGGGTAGCCGATCACCAGGCAGAGAACCGTGGTGAGAAAGGCATACCAGAGCGACGACAGGTAGGTGAGGATGTACAGGTTGTCGCGCACCAGCGCCAGATAGGCACCGAATCGGATCTTGAACTGCAGGCTGTCGTTGACGAACGAAATGATGGGATCGAATCCGATGCCCAGGGCGTTGCTCTCGGACAGGCTGATCTTGAGCAGGATGAAAAACGGCGCCAGCAAGAATGCGATGAGCCAGAGCTGGGGGGATCCGATCACGGCCAGACGCCCCCAGTTCAGGGGCCTCTTGACGCGCTTGCCGTCGGACGGGCTGAGGTCGGCCATGGTCGGGCGCTCTTCAGTCGACAATGACCACGGGCGACGTCGCCGCCCAGCTCGCGGTGATCGGCACACCGACCTCGAATGGATCGGCATGGCGATCGGCGTTGGACACCGTCACGCGCATGCGGCGTTGCGTGGGCAACTGGATCTCATAGACCGTGTAGCTGCCCATGTAGGAGCGACCCGAGATCACCCCATGCATGGCGTTGTGCGCATGGGGTTGATGGCCTGCGTCCAGGGCGATCTTTTCCGGGCGCAACGCCACGTTCAGCTCCATGCCCAACGTGCCCACGATGCCGTGGCCGATGTGAAACAGGCCTTCATCGGTACGAATCTCGCAATGGTCGGGCTCGTCGGTAACCAGCCGGCCTTCGAACAGGTTGACATTGCCGATGAAGTCGGCGACGAAGCGCGTCTGGGGGTGCTCGTAAATCTCGCTGGGTGTACCCAGCTGCAGGAAGCGGCCTTCGCGCATCACCGCAATGCGGTCGGCCATGGTCATGGCCTCTTCCTGGTCGTGCGTGACCATCACGCAGGTGACACCGACCTTGCGCAGGATGCTCACGAGTTCAAGCTGCGTGCGCTCACGCAGTTTCTTGTCCAGCGCGGCCAGCGGCTCGTCGAGAAGCAGAAGTTTCGGCCGTTTGGCCAGGCTGCGTGCAAGGGCCACGCGCTGCTGCTGGCCGCCCGAGAGCTGGTGGGGCTTGCGCTTGGCGTAGGGTTTGAGCTGCACCAGCTCGAGCATCTGCTCCACGCGCTGGGTCACGGCGGCTTTGTCCATCTTGTCGCGACGCAGACCAAAGGCGATGTTGTCGAACACGGTGAGATGCGGAAAGAGCGCGTAGGACTGGAACATCATGTTGATGGGGCGCTCATAGGGCGGCAGATCCGTGATGTCCTCGCCCGCCAGAAAAACCCGCCCGCCGGTCGGTGTCTCAAAACCGGCCAGCATGCGCAGCAAGGTGGACTTTCCGCAGCCTGAGGATCCCAGCAAGGCAAAAATCTCACCTTGCTCAATATCGAGCTCGATGCTGTCGACCGCCACAACATCGCCAAAGCTCTTGGTCACTCCATTGATCTTCA
Organism: Thiomonas sp. FB-Cd; assembly: GCF_000733775.1. NCBI lineage: Bacteria > Pseudomonadati > Pseudomonadota > Betaproteobacteria > Burkholderiales > Thiomonas > Thiomonas sp. FB-Cd. Next base: position 934,353 of record NZ_JPOE01000005.1, read on the forward strand.
GAAAGGCTCCTGCCGCAGTGGGAAGCGTTGGGGCCT